>JBDKUM010000032.1:0-35976 GCA_039679715.1 Phycisphaerales bacterium | reverse complement strand
TTGTCGAAAAAACATAACGTGCCGATTTGGTGCGGAGAATTCGGAGCTTTTAATAATGCTCCCAATAAAGCCGGCGAACAATGGATGCGCGATGTCGCCAGAATTTATGATGATAATAATATTCCATGGGTTATCTGGACATGGAAAAAGGGTTTAAAAGATGTGCCGCCGCTCTGGAAAGAGCTTTGGAATGGCCATTTTGTCGATAAAGAATGGCGAAAAGATTAAACTCAAATAGTGTCTTTGAGGATGTTATAAATTTAATTACAGGATAACGAATATGGAAAGAGTTTTTCAAAAATCAGTGAAACGCAAAAGTATGAATCTTAATGGTCAATGGAATATAACTTTTGACCCGGAAAATAAAGGATTTGAAAAAGGATTTCAACGCGGTGAAAATTTGTCTAACGATGTAAGCTATGTTCCATCCTGCTGGAATATGCAGTTTAACAAATTCGATTATTTTGGTGTTGTATGGTATTCAAGAAAATTTACAACATTGAACAATTCAAATATCAGGCTGGTTTTTCATGCTGTAAGTGGTCTTGCGATAGTTTATCTTGATGGCAAAGAAATTGGTCAGCATTACGGTAGTTATAATAAATTCTTTTTCGATATTCCGGACCTTTCGGCAGGCGAGCATACCCTGGTTGTGAAAGTTGATAATACAGTTAATGAAGAAGATACGCTGCCTTTGCGGTGGGTTGACTGGTTTGTCTGGGGTGGTATATACCGCGGTGTGGAACTTGAGCAGTATGAAAGTCTTTCCATCGAAAATATTTATATCGATGCCGTATGGAATAATTATGAAGTTGCTGAAGTAGTTGTTAAAGCTCAGATTAAAAACTGGTCTAATAAAAAGGTCGAGGATGTTATCTCAGTTGATATAGATTGAGCGATAAATGCTTCGCAGAAGGTATCAATTAAATCGCGATCTGTTTATGATATAAGTTTCACTATAAAGGATTTAAGACCGGTTCTTTGGGATACCGAAAATCCTCGCCTATATCAATTTCACATTGACTGCTCCGGAGACGATCTTTTTGAGCGGACAGGTTTTAGAAAGCTCGAAACCAAAAAAGATAAAATGCTTCTTAACGGTAAAGAAATTTTCGTAAAAGGAGTAAACCGGCACAATGATCATCCTGAACTTGGATATGCGGTTAATGCTCCGTTGATCTACCGAGATATGCAGATAATTAAAGATTTAGGCGCCAACGCGATAAGAGGCAGTCATTATCCAAATGACCCGATTGTAATGGATTACTGTGATCAGATGGGAATTTTGTTCTGGGAAGAGCTGGCGTTTTGGAATCATCCGGCTGAGTCGCTTGGCAAGCCGTTGCTCCATCAGAGGGCACTTGGAATGGCACGAGAAATGATTGAACGTGATTATAATCATCCATCCATTATCTTCTGGAGTATTCAGAACGAATCAAAATCAAGTTCACAGGAAGGTTTGGAGTTATTTACCAAAATTGCTGCTGAAATGCGGAGGTTGGATAAATCCAGACTTATAAGTTTTGCATCAGCATGTGGAAAAAATGATATATGCTTTGATCTTGTTGATGTGGTCTGCTGGAATATGTATCCGGGCTGGTATGATGACGAGAAAATGACTGATGATTTGGATGTCAAATTCGAATTAAAATTAAGGGATGTCCGCAACTGGTTGATTGAGCATAAGCAAGATAAACCTTTTATGGTAACCGAATTTGGAGCGGCGGCAATATTGGGTGAGACATCCTTTGAACCGGGAAGACGCTGGACAGAGAATTATCAGCAGAAGCTGCTTGAAAAAAGTATAAAAGCTATGCTTGATTCAAAAGCAGTTCAGGGATTTTATATCTGGCAATTTTGCGATGGCAGAACCGCTTTACCTGGTAAAACTTCGATAAATCGTCCCAAATGCTTCAATAATAAAGGTATTGTGAACGAATATAGAAAACCCAAAATGGCTTACTATGCTGTAAAAGAACTAATGCACAAAATTCCAACTTATAGGTGATTATATGGAAAAATTAGCAAATCCTGAAAAAGAAAAAATTATAATTAATGATAACGTTCTAAATTTCCCATGGGAATACAGACCTGCCGGATGCAGAGACGTAGTTTGGCGTTACAGTAAAAATCCTGTGATACCAAGAGACCTGCTGCCCTGTTCAAACAGCATATTTAATAGTGCTGTTGTGCCTTATGACGACGGTTTTGCTGGAGTTTTCCGTGTGGATACAAAAGAAAGGAATATGCGTCTTCATCGCGGATTCAGCGATAATGGAATAAATTTTCGGATTGACAATGAACCCATTAAATTTATCTGCGATGATTCTGAAATAGCGAATTTTGTCGAAGGTTATGATCCTCGTGTTTGCTGGCTTGAAGACCGATATTACATTACCTGGTGTAACAAGTATCATGGGCCTACAATTGGTGTCGCTTATACCTATGATTTTAAAAAGTTCTACCAGCTTGAAAATGCTTTTCTTCCTTTTAATAGAAACGGTGTTTTGTTTCCCCGGAAAATCGAAAATAATTATATGATGTTAAGCCGTCCAAGCGACAATAGTCATACGCCTTTTGGAGATATTTTTTGTAGCGAAAGTTCGGATATGATTCACTGGGGCAAACATCGTCACGTAATGACGACTAAAAAAAATAAACTTACCTGGGAATGTACCAAAATCGGAGCGGGTCCAATCCCTATCGAGACATCTATAGGCTGGCTTTTAATTTATCACGGTGTATTAACAAGCTGTAATGGTTTCGTGTATAGTATGGGGGCGGCTATATTGGATATTGATAGACCGTGGAAAGTACTCTATCGCTGTAAAACGTATATTTTAAATCCGCGAACTTTATACGAATGCGTTGGAGATGTGCCGAATGTTGTATTTCCGTGCGCAACATTGTATGATGAACCGACGAAGCGAATCGCGATTTATTATGGCTGTGCAGATACTGCAACCGGATTGGCTTTTTGTTATATAGATGAGCTTATTAAATATATTATTTCAAATTCGGAATTGTAATAATTATGAATTCACCCAAAAGTATAATAGCAGATGTTCAAGTTAAGCAAATAACACATGGACCGGCGTACCATTGGTTTGGATATTATGACAAATCTCAGTTCGATCCGAGCGGCAGATATGTATTGGGTATGCAGGTTGATTTTCAGCATCGAAGGCCGAGGCCTGACGATGTTATAAAAATCGGTATGATCGACCTTGAAGATAATAGTCGTTGGATACAATTAGGCGATTCTCACGCTTGGTGCTGGCAGGCAGGATGTATGCTGCAATTCAGGCCTAATTCACAATCCGAAATAATGTGGAACGATCGTGAAGGGCAGCAGTATATATGCAAGATTCTCGATATAAAAACGGGTAAGTTAACAAAACTTCCCTTTGCTTTTTTCGCGGTTCATCCGAGTGGAAAAACAGCTATAGGATTGGATTTTGAAAGACTTGAATATATGAGACCGGGCTACGGTTATTCCAGCATACAGGACCGCAACATCGATGTAATGGCACCCGAAGATGCAGGCATATATTCATTAGATTTGGAAACTGGTGAAAAGAAATTAATTATATCACTCGCTGATATTGCAGGTATACCTCATCCGACAAAAAGTTTTAAAGACTGCAAACATTATTTTAATTGCCTTTTATTTAACCCATCAGGCACAAGATTTGCTTTTTTGCATCGATGGAGAACTGATAGGGGGCAGGGCTGGCCGTTTAAAACCAGATTTATGACAGCAGCCTCTGATGGCAGTGATATAAATGTTCTTGTTCCAGGAGGATGTGGTCATTTTAATTGGCGGGATTCTGAACATTTGGTTGTTCAGGCTGATGGTTTTACCATATATAAGGATAAATTCGGAGAGGTTGGAAAAATCGGATATGGTGTACTCCCCAATTCAGGTGGTCATATTTCATATTTTCCAGATAAGAACTGGATAGTTGGTGACACTTATCCTGATGAGCAAAGGAATCAAAAACTTTATCTCTATAACATCGAAAAAAAACTTCTAATATGGTTAGGAGCTTTTTATTCTGCTAAAGAATTCACAGGTAATATGTCCGGCAAAGAAGATGACGAATGGCGATGCGACCTCCATCCGCGCATAAGTCCTTGTGGAAGACGCATTGTAATAGATTCTCCTCATAAGGACGATAGCAGGCAGATGTATTTAATTGATGTAGGACCAATATTTGATAAGTACTGATGGCAAAAAAAATAATAAAATATTTTTTGGGGTTAATTGGCGCGACGATTCTTTTTGTTTTATTGGTCTTGCTTTCCGCCTTTATTGTAACACCACGCGATGAATTTATACTAAATAAATATGACCCCAATTATATCGCCGAAGTACAAAAATCCCGTAAAACTGAAATAGATATCAATAATCCTCCGGTTTTTTATCGTGAAGTTGATTACTCTGCAGGTAAGAAAGCAGCATGGTATCCTAAAAATCAATCGCCTATTTTAAAGGAGTTAGAAAAGGAAGGTTTGATTGAGCCGCTGGAGAAAAGAGTGGGGCCGGAACCTCTCGTTATTGAAGGTGTCGAAGGAATTGGAAAATACGGAGGAACCTGGCATAGGCTTACTACTGATGCGGCAATAATTGAAATGGGTTACAGGCTATCTTATGTAACGCTTGTTCGCTGGTCAAGCCAGGGATACCCGATAGTCCCTAATTTAGCTAAAAGCTATGAAATATCAGAGGATAACAGGGAATTTATTTTTCATCTTCGTAAAGGCGTCAAATGGTCAGACGGACATCCCTTTACTGCCGATGATATTTTGTTCTGGTGGAAGTACATCGCATGCGACAAAAATATTATGCCGATGATGCCTGAAATTATGAGAGTTCGGGGCCAACCCGGAAATATAGAAAAAATAGATGATTACACAGTAAAATTTTCTTTTCCAATTCCAAACGGAATATTTCTGACTGAACTGGCATCCGATGGAAGTATGGACAATATGGTAAGTTGCCCGGCACACTATCTATCAAAGTATCATCCTGCAATTGGTGATAAAAAATTAATTAACCAGTTGTTAAACGCCAAACGAATGAATAACGATGTTGTTCTCTTCAAAGACATTGTTATGAGTATTATGAACTATCCTGACAAACCGAGTTTGTGGCCATGGATATATCGTAAATATAAGGCTGAGCCGCCGCAGAGTTTTGTTCGTAATCCTTATTTCTGGATGGTTGATACTCAGGGCAATCAGTTGCCGTATATTGACAGAATTGTTTTCGATCAAAAAAGTACCGGTATGATTCCGATTGCTGCCGCCAATGGCGAGGTAGATATGCAGCTAAGATTTATTCCTTATGAAGAATATACACACTTGATGAGTCAGCAGAAACAGGGGGATTATACGATATATCATTGGTATCCCGGTGACCGCAGCAGCTTTCTCATATCTGCCAATCTTAATTATAAAATAGACCCCAATGACCGGCAGACAATTAATAAACATAACTTATTGAATGATAAAAGATTCAGACAGGCCCTTTCGTTGTCTATTGACAGGCACAAAATTATTGATGCCGAATATAGCGGTCAAACTGAAGCGGCTCAATGTGCGTCTGGACCAGCTTCTTATTTTTACAATCAAGGCATTTATAGAAGTTTTACAGAATATGACCCTAACAAAGCCGCCGCGCTTTTAGATGAATTGGGTTTGAAAAAAAGAGATTCAGAAGGTTATCGAACATTTGCAGATGGCACACGGATGACTTTTTATCTCAACGTCGCAATTGGGGTCAGCAGTCCGGGTATGGCTCAATTAGTTTGTGAGGACTGGTCTGATGCAGGTTTAAGGATAATCCCAAGAATACGCAACAGCGGATTATTTTATGCTGAAAAATGGGCTTTAATGCATGATTTAAACGTTTGGGCGGGAAATAGTGAGTTTGTACCGGTAATTGAACCACGACATTACGTGCCCGTTTCATCAGCCAGTAACTTTGCGATAGGTTTCTCGAAATGGTATCAGATGGGTGGCCTTTATGGTAATCCGGATGCTTGTTTACCCGGCTGTATCGAGCCAGGGTTGGAGAATCCCTGTAGAAAGGTTATGGAGTTATATGATTTGGCTTGTATTTACAGTGACAGGGAAAAACAAAAAGAAGTTTTCGATAAGATATTTGATATAAACAAGGAAAATTTGTGGAATATAAATATCTCAACTCCTCCTCCGGTAATTGTAGTTGTAAAAAATGGATTTAGAAATGTTCCTAAAAATGCCGTTGCATGCTGGATGTTCAGAACCCCGGGAAATGCGGGGATGGAAACTTATTTTTTGGATAAGCCGGATGACCCCCGTAGTGTAATCGAAGAGGTTAAAGATTCGATGATACATATAAAAATGCCTGAAAGGTCTGATTCGATTTCTAATACGGCTTACACTGTTAAAACTCCATCAGGCAAAATTACAGCGAGGATTATTAAATATTTATTATTGATAGTATTTTCTCTTTTTATCTTGCTTGCCTCTGTCAGGCTCCCATACATTGGAAAACGTCTTTTAATAATGATTCCAACTCTGTTTGTGATGTCTATAATAATTTTTATAATAATTCAGCTTCCTCCCGGGGATTATATTACAACAAGAATTATGATGCTGTCTGAACAGGGAGATTCAAGTTCTATGCAGGAATCGACAGACCTTAAAAAAATGTTCTGGCTCAATGATCCTGTGCATATAAGATACATCAAATGGATGGGTGTGCCCTGGTTTATGAGTTTTAATCCATCTGATGAAGGTCTTTTGCAGGGCAATCTTGGCAGGTCAATGCAGACAGGTCGGCAAGTGAACGATATTGTCGGAGATCGCATAATCCTGACTATATTTCTCTCTTTAGGAGCGATTCTTTTTACATGGACCCTTGCGATTCCTGTTGGTATTTATTCAGCTGTGAAACAATATTCGGCCGGAGATTATATACTAACATTCCTCGGATTTATAGGAATGTGCGTTCCATCTTTCCTGTTAGCATTAATTTGTATGTATCTTGGGAAAAAGTATCTTGGTATTTCCTTTTCTGGATTATTTTCAAGTCGTTACGGAGCTCAGCCTCAATGGGATTGGTATAAGTTTATCGATTTATTAAAGCATATATGGCTTCCTATTATTGTCATCGGTCTTGAGGGGACTGCCGGAATGGTGAGAGTGATAAGAGGGAACCTTCTTGATGAATTGCGAAAACCTTATGTTATAACTGCCAAGGCAAAAGGAGTAAGACCGCTGAAATTGCTCTTCAAATATCCTGTAAGACTTGCACTTAATCCATTTATTTCAGGTATCGGTGCTCTGTTTCCAAGTCTTGTCTCCGGCGGAGCAATTGTTGCAATGGTTCTTAGTCTTCCTACAGTCGGACCTTTAATGCTTGATGCTTTGATGACGGAAGATATGTATTTAGCTGGTTCGATGCTTATGGTGCTAAGTCTGCTGGGTGTTATTGGAACTCTGGTTAGTGATTTGTTATTATTATGGCTTGACCCAAGAATAAGATTTTCAGGTGGTACAAGGTGATGACTAAACAATCGCAAAATACTTCAGTTGCCACAAAATCTCAATGGCAGTTGATCAGGTCGCGTTTCATGCGGCACAAACTTGCTGTTATCTCATTTTTCTTTTTGCAGGTTCTCTATTTGGTAGCAGTTTTTGCAGAATTTATTTCTCCCTATTCTCCTTCTCAACAGGAGATAGAACGCTCCTATTGTCCTCCTCAAATTCCACGGCTGAATTCAAAAAACGGTTTATATGTATATTCAATGCAAATTGTTATAGACCCTGTTACTTTTCGTAAGACTTACAATGAAAATAAAGACCAAATAATCAAGTTGTCATTTTTTGCACATGGATCAAAATATAAGATGTTTGGATTGTTTAAAAGTGACAGACATTTATTCGGAATAAATAACAATGAAAATAGATTCTATCTGCTCGGAGCCGATAAATATGGGAGAGATATTCTTAGCAGAATTATCTATGGTGCAAGGATCTCTCTTTCAATTGGGATTATAGGTATAATTATTACGTTTGTACTTGGTATTACAATTGGTGGTATATCAGGTTATGCAAGTGGGAAAATTGATAATTTTATCCAGAGATCTATTGAAGTAATAAATTCTGTTCCAAAATTTCCTCTTTGGCTTGCATTTTCGGCTGTGCTTCCCGACGATTGGTCTTCGCTTAAAATTTATTTTTGCATAACTCTTCTTTTAAGCCTTCTTGGGTGGACCGGTTTGGCAAGAGTGGTTAGAGGAAAAATTTTGTCTTTGCGGGAAGAAGATTATGCTGTAGCGGCATATCTTCTCGGCGCAAGCAGAAGAAGAATAATTTTCAAGCATCTTTTGCCGGGCTTTACCAGTCATATCATAGTATCTTTAACAATGACCGTTCCCTGGATGATACTTGGAGAAACATCTTTGAGTTTTCTGGGCCTTGGGCTTCGGCCTCCAATTGTGAGTTGGGGAGTTATGCTCGGAGATTGCATGAATATGACAACGGTTGCTAACTATCCATGGCTTCTGCTGCCTGTCGTTTTTATAATTTTTACTGTTTTATGTTTTAATTTTATAGGCGATGGTTTAAGAGACGCCTCTGACCCCTATTCTCTATGATAAATGAAAAAGATTACATATTAACTATTGATAACCTTGAAATCTGCTTTGAAGTTGATGGCGGCAGTTTCAAAGCTGTCGATAATGTAAGCCTGAAAATTGAAAGAGGTAAAACTCTGGCAATTGTCGGCGAGAGTGGTTGTGGAAAAAGCGTAACAGCTTATTCGATTTTAAAACTTATACAAAAACCTGGTAAAATTATCGGTGGAAAAATCGTTCTTTATCCTTCCAATGAAAGACCAATTGATATCTCTGAACTGAATGAAAGATCACAGCTCTTGTATCACATCCGCGGCGGATACATTGGTATGATTTTTCAGGAGCCTATGACTGCTTTAAGCCCGGTACATACAATAGGAAATCAGATTTTGGAAGGAATTTCACTGCATTCAAAAGAAAAAATTTCAGCCAAAAAAGCCAGGCAAATGACAATTGAAATGCTCAATAAAGTTGGTATTCCGAATCCCTCTGAAAAAATAGACCTCTACCCGCATCAAATAAGCGGTGGTATGCGGCAGAGAGCGGTTATTGCAATGGCGATGATTACCAAACCTCAATTATTAATTGCCGATGAGCCTACAACTGCTTTGGATGTTACAATCCAGGCGCAGATTATTCAATTGATGAAACAACTTCAAAAGGAATTTGGAACTTCTATAATTCTTATCACACATGATTTTGGAGTCGTTGCGCAGACAGCCGACGATGTTGCCGTAATGTATCTTGGTAGGATTGCAGAACATGCCTCGGTCAGAGAAATTATTAAAAATCCTATGCATCCTTATACCAAAGCTTTGCTTGGCTCATTGCCTGATTTGGCAGCAAAAGGCAAAAGGCTTCAGTCGGTGGATGGTTTTGTTCCCCAATCTTTTGACAGGCCTCGGGGCTGTGCTTTTCACACAAGATGCAAATATGCCAAAGATGGTTTATGTAATGTAGGATTTGGAGCGAACCTTGATGAATTTGTTAAAGGCCACAAAGTAGCCTGTTTAAGAGCTGAAGAAATAGTAAATTATGGACTGTGAAAAAAAAATAATTCTAAGTGTCGAAAATCTGTGTAAATATTTCCCTATTTACAGTAAAGGATTTTTTGCAAAGATATCAGGCTATGTTAAAGCAGTTGATGATGTAAGTTTCGATTTGTTTGAAGGTGAAACTATCGGGTTGGTTGGTGAAAGCGGGTGCGGGAAAACTACAGCCGCAAGAACAATTCTCAGAGCTTTGACACCAACTTCCGGCAAAATAATTCTTAAGACAAATGGAATTTCTGTGGATTTGGCTGATTTGTCGGAATCTCATTTGAAGGCTCTTAGGCCGAAAATGCAGATGATTTTTCAGGATCCTTTTTCTTCTTTGAATCCACGCATGACTATTGGCAATATTGTGGGTGAACCGCTTATCATTCACAAAATGGCAAAAAAAAGGGAAATGCTGGATAAAGTAAAGCAGATTCTCGTTAGAGTCGGTCTTAGCAGTGAACATTTAAACAGATATCCTCATGCGTTTAGCGGCGGGCAGAGACAGCGGATTGGTATAGCCCGTGCATTGATAATGAATCCTTCTTTAATTATTGCTGATGAGGCAGTTTCGGCTCTTGATGTGTCAGTCCAGGCTCAAGTACTTAATTTGCTTATGGACCTGCAGAAGGAGTTTAATCTTACTTACATTTTTGTTTCACATAATCTTGGTGTTGTGCGATACATTTGTAATCGTGTTGCTGTGATGTATGCCGGAAAAATAGTAGAAATTGCCTCAACAGAAAAGCTTTTTGAAAATCCTTTACATCCTTATACGCAAATGCTTTTATCTGCAATACCGCATCCCGATCCAGATATTAAATTGGTGGTGAAGCAGGCCGGCGAGATTGCCGACATTACCAGTTTACCTGACGGATGCAAATTCTACCCACGATGTTCGTTTCGAAGTTCCGATTGTCTTTGTAATTCTATGCAGCTAAAAAAGATTGACGATGATCATTTTGTCGCTTGCCCCTTAAAAAGCTGATAACGCTACAGCCAGCCGGTATGTTTGGCTAATAAACCAACGTAATTTACAAAATTTTGCCACGAAATATCGTGCGGAACACCATGGTCACATCCTGGAATAAAACCGCCGTCTTTTATAACGGGCAGAATTCTTTCCATTTCATTTTCCATTTTTTTCCCACCCTCGGCGATACAGCGTTTGTCAAATCCACCTCTAAAGGCCATTTTTGTTCCAAATTGTTTACGATACTGAATGATATCATTTCCTGCGGCTACCTCCATAGGATCGCAGCAGTTTATTCCAGCTTCTATCCATATAGGGATAAGTTCGCCTATATACCCGTCAGAATCAACTCCATAAATATTAATCCCTTTAGACTTCGCTATTTCCCCCCATCGTTTCCATATAGGCAGCAGATATTTTCTAACCATATCTGGAGATATCATTGAAAACCCCTTATATGCCATATCCTCGCTTATATGAAAACTGTCTGGTGTAAAATATTGTAGCGTATTCTCAAATAATGCGGCTATATAATCGCTCCAGAAAATGAGCATTTCCTGAACTAATTTTGGATTATCATAAAACATCATACAGAGATTTTCGAAACCAAGCCATTCACGAAGTTGCCAGAAGGGGCCTGAAAAATGTAGTTCTATAGGCCAGTCTCTGTTTTCAAGTTCTGCACCAACTTGTTTTGGATTTTCCGGAAACCTTGTAATGTCGTTTGGATCGTATCTTTTTTTCATATCTTCCCAGTCGCTTTGCGATTCAACAGGGCATTTAATCCATCGTCTTGTAACAAAATCAATAGCGTTTCTAAGGTATTCAGGTGTATATTCATTGCCTATTTCGCAAATGTTTCCCTTCCAGTCCTGCACAATCTGTGTTCGCTCCCTGACTTCAATAACTTTTTCTTCGAACTGAGGCTTCATTCTCTCATCAACCCAAAAATTTCTTCCAGACTTGGGCAATTTCTCTTTCCCTCCAGCCAATTTGTATGCGTATTCAGTAATATCGTGACCATCATCAATTTCTGCCGGCAATCCTTCCGTATGCCAACGGTTTCGTGTTGATTTTCTTCCTCCCCCGGGAGAAAAGGGTATTTTGTCGGGTCCGTCGAATAGTAAAGTTTTAAGCCATCGTTCTCGCTGATTCATTTGAGCATCCTTTATAATGTTATGGACTTTTAATTTTGATATATGTATAATATAATCAAGATTAAAGGATAGTTATAGATTTTTCGATAAATAGTATGGATTTTTCAGCCATAGACAAGTTTAAGGTTTTCAGCGAAACAAAATTCCGTACGCCGTTACGTATTGAGAAGCAAATAGGTCTATGGGTCGATAGAATTGGAGAGAATCCAGTTAAAAAATATCAGCCTGCCCATGAACTAAGAAAACTTGGCCAATATGCTGTAGTTTTAATTGAAAATGGTAGTGGATTTTTCATTAGCCCTTCCACAGGACAAATTGAGTTGAATAAAGGTAATGTAGTTGTACTCTTTCCGGATGAACCGAATATTTATTACCCCGTCCAAAATTGGCATGAAAAATATATAGTATGGAATGGTCCAGATGCTATAAATTATGAAAAACTCGGTTATTTGAGTAAACGGAAAATTATTATCAAAGACAATATTGGAATTGTCTTTGAAGCTTTTGAGAGATTGAAAAAGATTATCTCAGATGAAGATAAAGCTGCCATACTTGAAAGAAAAAATATTATTACGGATATGATTCTTGAACTTTTTAGACTTTCAAACTCTAAAGATAAGGAAGATGAATGGCATTTGAAAATCATGGCAGCCGTTTCCTGGCTTACTGAAAATTATGCAGATGAGATTTCAATCGCAGATATTTCAAAAAAATATTTTATATCTGAATCTCATTTCCGAAGATATTTCAAATTGTACACAGGTAGGAGCCCAAGAGAATTTATCAATAGTATTCGAATTTCAAGAGCAAAAGGATTGCTTAAAAAAGGTTCAACTATTAAAGAGGTATCATCATCTGTAGGATATAAAGATATGTTTTATTTTATGCGCCTTTTCAAAAAAGCTACAGGTATATCTTGTGGAAATTTCAGGATGGAATAGCATAAGGGTAAAACTCATCCGGCTTTAAAGAACATGATTGTTAAAGCATTAAGACTTAAAACAACGGTGAATTTCAACCAAGAAAATTCCATAAAAGTGCTGAGTTTTTTGTTTTTTTCTGTTCGTAAAAGATGTCTTTTGAATAGAAGTTATATTTTCATTCGCATTTTTAAAGTTGGCTTATGCTTTCCATTTTCCCAGTGCATCACTGTGCTTGGGTCTATACCAAGTTTATTTGCCATCTGTTTTTGGGTAAGCCCGTGAATTTTACGGTAAGTGCGAATTTTCTCGGCAAGGTATTTGCTGTGAATAAATCTTTGGGTGTGTAGCCTAAAAAATCGATTATTTTAGGCAAATATCTTGTCCTTGGCTCAGAGCGATTATGTTCCCAATTTGCTATGGAACACTTATCTGTGCCGATTATTTTTGCAACCTGCTTTTGCTCAAGTCTTAAGTCTAATCGTTTCTTTAAAATATGGTCTCCAAGAGTAATCAATGGCCTGGAGGATGGGTAAGAAGGTGCAAAAATACTCCTTTCCATCTTACGGCTAAAATTATAAGTCTTTTGTAAATAGGGATATATGTTTTCTGATAAAAATTGTAAGTTCTGACCCGTATCCCTGGCAATTATTTTTCATTAAGACCATGAATTTGACATGAAACACGAATTTATCTCAAAAAGATTTTGCTTTGGAGTTGGCCCAAAAGATTGATTATTTGAGCAAAAATCTCGTTTTTGCTATTTAGGGTTTTGGAAAGGAGTCGAATTTTCTCTGATATATGTCTATTTTGCAATAACATAATGTCTTTGTGAGTGGATGCGAAAACAGCTTTCTTGTGGTATTGTAAGTCTTTTTACCATATAGACATATATTACTCAATTATTCACCTGCACAGAAAAAGACTTCATGGCAAAATATAAAGGTAGTCCCGAAGAAATTGAAGCGAATTATTTTGCGGTCAGCTTGTTAATGCCAGAGGAGCATTTCATGTCATATTCGAAAGGCTTGCCAATGTCTTTGGCAACTGTAAGGCAACTTTCCGATTATTTCGTAACCTCACTAACAGCCACTGCAAGAAGGTACACTGAGTTGAGTGAAGATTATTGTGCCATCGTCTGTTCCGAACCCGGTCAGGTGAAATGGTTTCACGGCAGTGATAATTTTATGTCAGCTTTTTGGATATCACCCGGCACAAAATTAAACAGAAATACTGTTGCAGGCGAATTATTCAGCCGTAATGGGCAATTTGGAGTAAAACCTGAAAAAGTTGATATTTCAGCATGGTCTGACAGGAATGATTGCTACGGACAAAAAGAATTTATCGAAGAATCAATATATATATCAAAATTCAGACAAGTCTATTCATTGCTATATTTGCCCTAGTGTCTAAGATTTATTGTAGAGGTTTGATAAAAATTACAATTTAGAATTATAAATTCTATTTAAAATTTATTTCGATCATTTCTTCCATAATGAGTTCTGCTTTATTTTACGGTAGATTCTAAGCAATTTTCGGAAATCGGTTCAAAGTGCTGATAGCCGAAAAATCCGATGGGCAAAGCGATAACATATTCATTGAACCAGTGGGATGCATTACAGAGATATTGTGATGACCCGATACTTGAGATAGATAACAATTTATCTGAAAGAACCTTGCGGATGGTAGTGATCGGTCGCCTTAATTATATGTTCGCCGGAAGTGAAGCCGGAGCCAGGAGAGCAGTAAACATTTACAGTCTTGTGGCCAGCTGCAAGTTAAATGATATTGATTCCTTTGCATACTTCCGGGACGTGTTAAGCCGAATTAGTACTCATCCAATGGAAAAGATTGATGAATTGCTGCCGAGCAATTGGAAACCACCTAAAAAGGAAGCCGACAAAGCCGCCGCATAAAATTTTTGTAGGGGTGTACTTGGCCGAGATGATACGAGGTTGATGATTGGATGGCTCATTTACAAGTTCATAGCCCTTTTACTGGCAAGTATTTATGCTTGTAGGCTTATGGCATCGAAATGTCTAAAATATACATTGCAACATATTTGCAACAAACGTAAACTCCCTTTCGAGGAACTTTTTTTAATGCTTCAACGGTTTCGGACCATAATGAAAGATTTCTGGATACGCCGGTTTTGCCTCTTGGATAAATAACTCGGTTTTTTTCAAAATCAAGATTTTCCCATTTAAGTTCAGCACAATCCGTATATCCAAAACCACAATTTAGCCCCAAAAGTATCATAGCTTTCATTTGGATATCTGCTGTTTCAAGAAGTTGTTGTATCTGTTCCGCTGTGAAAGTTAATTTTTCCTTTTTTATTTTTGTAATTTTCTTTATGACTTTAAGATTGGGACCATTGTTTATTATTTCGTTATCTAATGCCCAATTATACATTGCCTTTATAGAAGCAATTCGGAGGTTGATAGTATTCGCGGCTTTTTTGTCTTTGATTTGTTTTCGAATGTAGATTTGTATGTCCATAGTAGAAATATCAGAAACCATTCTGTTGTACAAAATCGCGCAATAATATTGTTTGGTCGTAAATATGCCTCAGTTTTATTTGGCCTATAGAGACTCGTGAGTGTTGGCTTTCGAGGAAAAGATTACATAACTGAGTTATAGATGCACCATTGTCCTTTTGGTCTAACTGAGGCTTTTTACCAGTGTGAAGGTAAGCGGCCTGTTGTAAATATCTTTGAAGAGCGAGTTTTTTATCATTTCCAAAATAGTATAGCTTGCCTCTAATTTTCTTGCAAAATTGGCCTGTGGGATGTAAAGTAAGTGGAAATTTGTCGGAATGCGTTTTTCGACTTTTTATGATTGCTCTCTAACATAATGTTCCTTGAACCGAATTCCGGGTTATTTTTACCACTGACAGGTACTATAACTCTTTTTGGTTGTAGTCAAGGTGATGGTTATAGCTTATCTAGACTTTAAATTGTGTTGTAAGTCTTTATAAAATAAGTATTTGGAAGGGTGACCGAGCGGCTTAAGGTGGTGGTCTTGAAAACCACTGTGCGGCAACGCACCAGGGGTTCGAATCCTCTCCCTTCCGTTTTTGCTGAATTTAAAACCACGAATAAGCGCGAATAAACACTTATTTTTTATGTCTTTTCTTTAATTTCCAAAGCCTTTTCGAGGGCTTGTTCTACAGTCGAATCGGGCAGAAGATCAATCCAATTTACAAATCTGAATGTTTTAAACCACGTTCGCTGGGCTTTGGCGAATTTTCGTGTATTAATTTTTATCTGCTCAATTGAATTTTCAAGCGTTTCGCCGCCGCGAAGATAATTTATTATTTCAGCGTAACCAATCGCGCAGCTTGCCTGCATGCTTAAAGGTTTTTCTTCGCCAAGCAGTGATTTGACTTCATCGACCAGGCCCTGCTCGACCATCTTTTTAATGCGTGCATTGATTCGGCCCGAGGCGTCAGCTTTGTCTCTTTGCAGGCCTATAACCAGCCAATCGTCTTTCGGCTGAGCATTAAATTGCTGCTGGAAAGTCGAAATCGGTTTGCCGGTAAGTTCATATACTTCCAGGGCACGGATAATTCTTTTTTCATCGTTCTGATGGATTCGGTTTGCTGATTCGGGATCGACGGCGGAAAGTTTTTTGTGTAGTTCGGCAAGGCCGAGAGTCGCGATTTGCTCTTTGAGCTGTTTTCTAATCTTTTCGTCTGTGCCGGGGCCTTCAAAAATGCCATAGAGAAGGGCTTTGATGTACATCGCGGTTCCGCCAACGGCAACTATGGGTTTATCCTTTGCCTGGATTTCCTTAACCGCCTTATCGGTTAAATTTAAAAACGCATCCACGCTAAAGCTTTCGCTGGGTTCGACAACGTCAATTAAGTGATGTTTTATCTGGCTGCGGAATTCGATGGAAGGTTTTGCCGTTCCGATATCCATGCGGCGATAGACTTTCATCGAATCAATGCTGATAATCTCCGCATTGAGAGTTTTTGCCAGTTCAAAGGCCAGTTTGCCCTTTCCGCCTGAGGTCACACCCAGGATTAATATCTTATTTTTTGTCATTGTTTTAACTGTATCCCTGACTTAAGATGCTGTATAATAACATGTTTACATAAAAATGCTATTATAACAATATTACTGAATAAATAAAGATGTCTAAGGTTGAGATTAAGATAGAAATAGCCCAAAAAGCCGATTTGGTAAACGGCAAAATCGATTCCATAATTAAAAATTGGGATGGAATCCCAACCCGGTTGGCGGATGCGATCCGATATGTTATGGAAGCGGGCGGTAAGCGAATCAGGGCGGCGATTGTGCTTTGGTGCTGTGAGCTGGTTGGCGGCAAGGTGAATGATGATGCTTTGATTGCGGCCGCGGCGATTGAAATGGTGCATACCTATTCGCTGATTCATGATGATTTGCCGGCTATGGATAATGATGATTTTCGCAGGGGCAGAGCAAGCTGCCATAAGGCATTCGATGAAGCAACGGCCATATTGGCTGGTGACGCGCTCTTGACGATGGCTTTTGAAGTGATTGCGAAAAACATTGAAGCGAAAAAAGCTGTCGAAATGACCAAGACATTGGCGCAGGCGGCGGGGCCGGCAGGAATGATCGCCGGTCAAATGGACGATATCTTATCTGAAAATTCAAAACCAAACGCACAAAAACTGGAGTTAATACATATAAATAAGACTGCAAAAATGCTTCAGGCATCGGCGATTCTTGGGGCTATCGCAGGCGGTGCGGATGAGAAACAGAAAAAGGCACTTGCGGAATTCGGATTGAACCTTGGGCTAGCTTTCCAGGTAGCTGACGATATACTTGATGTAGTTTCAGACACACAGACTCTGGGCAAAACGGCAGGTAAAGATGCCAAACAAGGGAAAGTGACATATCCGGCTTTATTCGGTTTGAAAGAATCACGAAAAAGAGCTGAAGCGATGGTTTCTCAAGCGATAGAAAATTTGTCGCTGTTCGGCGAGAAAGCTGAAATTCTGAAATCCCTTGCTATTGAAATTATTGACAGGACGAAATAAGAAATGCAAATGCAGTATGAATTGCTGGACAAAATAAATTACCCACAAGATTTAAAAGCTTTAAATACAACTCAACTGAATAGGCTTTCAACTGAAATCTGCAACTATATCACGAATTGTGTAAGCAAAACAGGCGGGCACCTCGCAAGCAGTCTGGGCGCGATTGATTTGACAATCGCAATGCATTATGTTTTCGATTTTTCAAAAGACAAACTGATTTGGGATGTGGGGCATCAATGCTATGCGCATAAAATTCTGACAGGCAGAAGAGAACAATTCACGAAATTGAGGCAGAAAGACGGAATCAGCGGTTTTCCAAATCCTGCGGAAAGCGAATACGATCAATTTTCGGTCGGGCACGCAGGCACATCTATACCCACGGCATTGGGCATGGCGCTTGCGAGCGAGAAATTTAAAACCAATGAAAAGATCGTGGCGTTTGTTGGTGACGGCAGCATTGTTAACGGCGCGAATTTTGAAGCATTGAATAATCTCGGACTTATCAAGAGGCAATTACTCGTTGTTCTTAATGATAATTCAATGGCGATAGATGTATCGCAGGGTGCGATCGCCAGATTCCTGTCAAAAGTGCGATTGAGCCATAAGTATGAAGATATGCGAAAGACGACCAACAGGATTCTTGAACATTTTCCTGTTGTAGGTAAAAAAATGGAAGGTGCCATTGAATCGTTCAAGCAGACACTTCGCATGGCGATTACGCCGAGCAGACTTTTCGAGAGCTTAAATATTCCGTATTTTGGGCCGGTTGACGGACATGATATATCTTCGCTGATACAGCTTTTTACAGCGATGTCGCACTTGAACAGGCCTGCGGTTCTGCATGTTTATACCAAAAAAGGAAAAGGATTTACGCCCGCTGACGATGATCCTAAAAGATTTCATTCGACAGGACCTTTTAAGATTAACGGAGAAATTGAAATTGTTACATCAGGGGGTAAAAGTTTCACCAGCGTTTTTTCCGATGCGATTGCAAAAATTGCTGAGCGGGATGACAAAGTAGTGGCGCTGACAGCGGCTATGCCTGATGGTACGGGGCTTGTAAAATTTAAAAATAAATTCGAATCACGTTATTTTGATGTTGGAATAGCTGAATCTGTTGCGGTCGATATAGCGGCTGGTCAGGCAAAGATGGGACTAAAACCTTTTGTGTGTATTTATTCGACTTTCCTGCAGAGAAGCTTCGACCAGATTTTTCAGGAAATTTCATTACAGAATTTGCCGGTAACTTTCTGCATTGACAGAGCAGGGCTTGTCGGGGCCGATGGTCCTACTCATCATGGGTTAATGGACATAGGCTTCATGCGTATGATGCCTAATATGGTGCTGTTGGCACCGGCTAATGGAATTGAATTGCAGGAGGCTCTTGAGTTCGCCAAAGATTCGAATAAACCCGTTGCAATCAGGTATCCTAAAGAAGATGTAATAGATAACATCCTTCCGGGAGTTTTTTCGACCCCAATCGAGTTAGGCAAAAGTTTGACATTACGTGAAGGAAAAAGCAACATTGTTATTCTGACATATGGAAGTATGGTATTCGAAGGATTGAAAGCGGCACAGGCTTTAGAGGCCGATAATATCGATGTTACCGTTATAAATGCAAGGTTTGCTAAACCGCTGGATAAAGAAATTATTTCACTGCTAAATGCCGATAAATATATTATAACAGTTGAAGATCATTATACAGCATGCGGTTTCGGTTCGGCCGTTATTGAAGAAGCGAAAAAAGCAGGTGCCCGTACCGACAAAATCGTTATGCTTGGAATTGCAGATGAATTTGTAGGTATGGATAAGAGAGAGAACCAGCTAAAAAGTGTTGGTATCGATGCACAAAATATAATAAAGACGATTAAAGATTTGAAAAAATGAAAAAACCCAAAATAATAATCTTCGGCGACAAAAGACGTGAGAATGTATTGGAGACGATTCAAAAGTTTACGCGTTTTGCAAGGGGAAAAGCGGAAATTATCGCTAACTGCTTTCGTGGGGATTGTTTAGCGGATGTTTTGCATAAAGCTGATTTCGCATTTGTTTTCGGCGGCGATGGTACGATCCTTTCAGCGGCAAGAGACCTTAGCGAGAATAATATTCCTGTTGTTGGAATCAATGTTGGAAGACTCGGGTTTTTAGCAGAATTCAGTCTTGAGCAGGTAAGACATTCGTTCGACAGATTGGTTAGTGACAAAAAATTAATTGAAAAACGAATGGTTTTGAAATGCACAATAAAAAATAAAAACGAGGAAAAATTAGTATCAACCGCAATTAACGAGGTGGTTGTTACAGCAGGCCCAAAATTCAATATGATA
The DNA here is from genome assembly GCA_039679715.1 of Phycisphaerales bacterium. Lineage (GTDB taxonomy): Bacteria > Planctomycetota > Phycisphaerae > Sedimentisphaerales > UBA12454 > UBA12454. Next base: position 15,909 of record JBDKUM010000032.1, on the reverse strand, counting down.
AATCTTGAAATGAAGGTAGCGGGTCAGAGTCTTGCTGATTGCATCGGAGACGGCGTTATAGTATCAACACCTACAGGTTCCACAGCGTATAATTTATCAGCGGGCGGTCCTATACTGTCGGCACGATTGTCGGCGATAGTAATTACCCCTAAATGTCCGCATACATTAAGCTTTCGGCCTATTGTAATTGATGCGGAAAAAAGGGTAGAAATATATCCGCAGAGAATAAACGAAGGAACGACAGTTATCCTCGACGGACAAATTTTGTGTTCGTTGGATATAGATGATGTGGTTATAATTGAAAAGCACAAAGGTGAATTCCTGGTTGTGAATAACCCGATGCATACGCAGTGGGATACGCTGGCAGGAAAGTTGAACTGGGCACAAAAACCAAAGTACAGGCAAAAAAGGGTAAAAAGATGAAAAAGCTATTTTTGATAATTGCTGTTTTCGGAACATGTTTTGCGATTGAAAGTCCGGTTGAACAAAGTATAAATTCGCGTGGGCCTGTCACTAGTTACGAAAGTGGTTTGAGAAGGTCTCCAAATCCCGTTAATTTAAACGGCAACGATGTAATTACAGGTAATGTAAGCGGCGGAAAAGAATTTCGCGGCTTTGTTCCATACAGATCGGAATCAGATATCGGGGCACCGGTAGCGACAGATTCCTTTAATAGTTTTTTGCGGCGGACAGCGCCAGTAAATTATGGGGTACGAGAGCCATATTTACCGCAGCCTTATTATGTACCTTCCCGTACGGTAACTTCGATGAGACGCGGCAATACATCTGGATTGATAACCTACGCACCTATTAGAACTACAGGCGGAACAGGTGATTTCCCGGCGCCTAGTTATGCCAGACCACTCGAAATAGCGGGTTTGAAGGATTCATCACATTCTTATAATATTCCAGAATACCAGTATACTCTTTCAAGGCCTCTGTCATATACAAACCCTACTGATTTGGAAAAGATTGTAAATTACGGACTTGCAAGTCAGCAGGAAAAAGAAGAATTGCAGGAAGCGCTGAACAGAATCAATGCCGAAGAGCAGAAGTTAAAAGAAAAAGAAACAAAAATTGAAAAGGCAGAAGAAGTAGAGCCTGAAGATACAACTGAAACTATTACGGAACCTTTAGCGCCAGCCGAACGTTCTGAACCAACAGAACGTGCAAAACCGGGGCAAGTTCCGACTGATAAATATTTGGAAAGTAAAAAAAGTTTGTATGAGCAGATACTTGAGCAGGTAGAAATTGCTCGTAAAACTAAAACAAAAGAAACCAAAGAAACAAAAGAAGCAAACGAACCTAAAGAAGAAACTGATAATGAATCACGGAAGAGCCAGCTTTCTGAAATAGAAAAAGAAACAGCCGAGGCTCTCAAAGACGTTCATAAAACTTTCGCAACAAAGGCAAAAACAAGATTTAATCATTACATGAAGACCGCTGAAGAGTTTTTGCATGAAGGCGAATATTATCGCGCAGCAGACGCGTACACCCTGGCTAGCATTTATAATCCTTCCGACCCTCTGGCGTATGCCGGCAGGTCGCATGCCCTGTTCGCCAGCGGAGAATATATGAGCAGTTCTTATTATTTAATGCGTGCAATAAAAATGTTCCCTGAATATGCGCAAGTCAGAGTTGATCTTCACGCGATGATACCCGATAAGGACAGATTGCAAAGCAGAATAGATGATATAAATAAATGGATAGATAAAACCCAATCTCCTGAATTGGAATTTTTGCTGGCGTACCTTTATAAACAGCTTGATAATGACAAAGCGGTCGATCTAATTAATTCGGCAGCGTCTAAGCTCCCGGATAATCAGGCTGTCGTAACCCTTAAAAATGTGATTGAGAATAAATAAAGCGAGAAGGCGAATTGGGAGAAGGATTCAGTATAGAAGAAGTTTTTGGGCCGGATGGAAAATTAGCTGATTGTTTCAGAGATTTTGAGAACAGGCCGCAGCAAATGCAAATGGCCAGAGCTGTACAGGAATCGATTGAAAAAAAACAGCATCTGGCGGTCGAAGCAGGTACAGGAATTGGCAAAAGCTTCGCTTATCTTGTTTGCGCAATTGATGCCGCGATTCGGCAGAAATGCAAAGTCCTTATAAGCACATTTACAATAACTCTCCAGGAACAGCTTGTTAATAAAGATATTCCTTTTCTGGCAAAAGCGCTTGGCGGATGTTTCAGCGCATCACTTGCACGAGGTAGAAATAATTTTTTATGTTTGAGAAGGCTTGAATTCGCAAGGCGAAAACAGCAGGGGCTTTTCGATGCATCAATGGATGAATTATTGCGGATTAACGCGTGGGCATCGCAGAGCAAAGAAGGTTTATTTAACGAGCTTGATTTTGTTCCCAGCACTGCGGTTTTGAATGCGGTTAAAAGTGAGCATGGCAATTGCAAAGCGAGGAAATGCGGCAATTTTGAAAAATGTTTTTACTGGAAGAACCGCAGACGGCTGGCAACCTCCGATATTATAGTCGCCAATCATGCACTTTTGTTCAGCGACCTTGCTTTGCGGGAGGAAGATGTTTCAATATTGCCTGATTATAAATATTTAATCATCGATGAGGCACATAATATTGAAAATGTCGCTCAAGAGCATTTTGGAATCGATTTAAGTCAATGGCGAATCAATTTTCTGTTGAGCTGTTTATATAATCATTCAACCAAAAAAGGTTTGCTTGCGGGCACTTCCAGCGGCAACGAAATTGAACTTGTAAAAACATGCGAAAAGGATGCGAAAAAGTTTTTTGAACTCGTGCGCAAATGGTACGAATCAAATCGCGGAAACGGGCGAATAAAAAAGAATTTCGTTGAAGATTGTTTAAGCGGGTCATTAAGGAAATTACGTCTTGCGATTACAGCTTTAGCAAAAAAAACAGAAGATGATGATGAGCTTTTTGAATTCAACCGCTACACGGATTTGCTTAGAGTAGTTGAAATCGAGCTGCAAAGCTTTCTGGCATGCTCCAAAAATACCGATGTTTACTGGGTTGAAGTATCTGAAAAGAATTCCAGAAATCCGGTAACGTTGCGAAGTGCTCCGATAAATCCCGGTGTTGATATCAAAAGATGCATGTTCGACAAATTCGAGTCCGTCACACTCACAAGCGCGACATTGTCTTGCGGTAATAGTGATAATGGCGGATTTGAGTATTTCGCGAATCGAGTCGGGCTGGAAAAATATGAGCAAATGAAACTTGGTTCGCCTTTCGATTACGAAAACCAGGTAACAATGTATATCGAATCTGAAATGCCGCTGCCTGATTCGCCGGCGTTTCTTGAAGCAGCGGCAGAGAAGATAAAAAAATATGTCACGCAAACGCAGGGAAGGGCATTTGTACTTTTCACGAGTTTTCAGATGCTGGATGCGGTTGCCCAAATGCTTTCGGATTGGTTCAGAGAAAATGAATTCGAATTGCTGATTCATAACAGTCGGACCGACAGGAGCGAACTTTTAAGACGTTTCAGGCTTGATAAAAAAAGCGTTTTGTTCGGCACGGATAGTTTCTGGCAGGGAGTCGATGTGCCGGGACAAGCTTTAAGTAATGTGATTATAACAAAGCTGCCGTTTGCTGTGCCCAGCCATCCGCTGATTGAAGGTAGAATTGAGAATTTGAAATCGCAAGGACAAAATCCATTTTATTCATATCAGCTACCGCAAGCGATAATAAAATTCAAGCAGGGATTCGGTAGACTAATTCGAAGTAAAAGCGATACGGGAATTATTGTCGTGCTTGACAGCAGGATCATCCAGAAAAGTTACGGCAGAGAATTTATGTCTGCTATTGAAAAATGCAGGGTGGAAGTAGTTTAAATCATGTAAGTTTTGCCTTGATAACATTCAGAAGGCGTTTGTTATCGACGGGTTTTTGGAAAACGCCTGAAAAGCCGAGCTTGTCGTAATCTATCTGATCAGTCATTTCATCACCCGCGGCACTTATAAGAAAAACAGGCGCCTTATTGCCAAGCAGCTTTAATTCTTTAACGAAATTTGTACCGGAATCGATTTCTTCCATCATCAAGTCGACAAGAATAATTTCAGGATTGATTTCTTTATATTTTTTCAAGCCTTCCTCGGCGCTTTCCGCTTCTTTCATAATATACCCGCCAGATTCGAGTACCATCCGCATAGCGGCGATAAAATCCGGGTCATCATCAATTACCATAATAACATGTTTGCCATTCTGCATATAAATCTCCTTAAGAACAGGAAATAACTTTTATGTTTTCAAAATTTTCATTTTTCAATAATTTTTCGAGGAACCCGGCGGCTTTTTCAAGATTGCTTTTTGCCTTTTCGCTTATACCTTCTTTAAGCTGCTCGAAATCATAGCCGCGAACAGCCAGGATAAAACCTTTTGCTTTAGAGTTAAACAGTTTCTCGGCCAAAGCCATTACTTCGCAAGGTTCGACACTGTGACTTGAAAAACTTCCGCTTTCTTTCGCTTTCACAGGCTCAAAATTGAACGGTTCATTACAATTTAGCGAAGCATCCGCAAATATCACGATATCATTCTCTGCAGCATTGGAACTATCTTCAACCGTCAATTGATAATCACAATCAACTGTCAGGCCGGGTATATTTTTTTGTTCAAATATCTCCGCAATCGCAGGGCCAAGAGCATCATCACCATTTGCGGGATTGCCGAAACCAATTAAAAGAATTTTTTTTGCCACTGGGACCACAGAGTACTAATCTTTTGTTTTGCTATCTATTTCATTGCCCTGATAATCGTAAAGCGTAACTTTCAAAGGCATTTTACCCATAGCGTGAGTTGCGCATGATAAGCATGGGTCATACGCTCTTATCGCGACTTCAATATGATTGAGCAGTCCTTCGGTAATTTTCGGGACGCCGCTCAAATGATCCTGCGCGACTTTCCGAACAGCGAAATTCATTGGCTCATTGTTGTTTGTTGTCGAAACAATCAAATTTGCCATTGTAATCTGGTCATTCTCATTGATTTTATAATGATGGAACAATGTGCCTCTCGGGGCTTCTATAAGGCCGACGCCTTCATAACGCTTCTGACCTTTTACCACAAGGTCTGTTCCCTGCAAATCTTTATCATGCAGAAGTTCGTTAATTTTTTCAATTGAGTGCAGGATTTCAATCATGCGTGCCCAATGATAAGCCATTGTAATATTATTTGGTTTGCCGTTTGTTACAGCCATGAATTCTTTTCGTGCGGCTTCGGCTTCCGGCGTATCGATGAAATCGCATGTATTGACGCGAGCAAGAGGGCCGACACGATACCAGCCTTTTTCAGGGCCGATGGATTTAATAAATGGGAATTTCATGTATGACCATGATTTTACTTCTTCTACGATATAATCAAGATATTTTGAGTAATCAACCTGGTCGAATATTTTTTTGCCGTCAGATGTAATTGCGCGTAAATTTCCATGATACAAGTCCATAGCGCCATCGCTGCGGATGAGACTTAAATGATTTGAATCGAATGAGCCGAATGGTTTGAGTTTTTCAAGATTGGCGACCGTATAGTCTTTGGCGATCTTTAATGCGCCGCGAGACCATTCCATCATCTGGTTAATGTCTTTTAAAAATACGTCTCGTTCCTCGATGGATAAATTTTTATTGATTCCGCCCGGAATCGCGCCGGTACCGTGGATTTTTTTGCCTGCGGTGGCTTTTATAATTTCCTGGCCGTATTTACGCATCATAACTCCCTGAACTGCCAGGTCGGGATATTTACGCGCAACGCCGATAACGTTTCGAATCATCGGGTCAGCATCGAAGCCAAAAAGCAAATCGGGTGAGCAAAGATGGAAGAAATGCAAGGCGTGCGATTGGAACATTTGGCCGTAGTGCATCAGTCTTCGCATTTTCTCGGCTGTGGGAGTGAGTTTATCAGCGCCTACGATTTTGTCCATTGCTTTGGCAGCGCCAAGATGATGGCTGACGGGACAAATTCCGCAAAGCCTTTGCACAAGAACAGGGACTTCCCAATATGCTCTGCCCTGGATGAACCGCTCAAAACCGCGGAACTCAACGATGTGCAAACGTGCCTGCGTAACGTTGTTGTTTTCATCGAGCAAGATGGAAACCCTGCCATGACCTTCGACTCTTGTTACCGGTTCTATTATGACTCTTTTGCTTGTGCTCACTTTTAATGCTCCAAAACGTATTAGTCGTATTTAATTATTTCATAAGGCAGTTCGAGCGGCTTATTATTGAGAATCGCCAGAAGTGCCTGCCAGATTATTTCAGCGTTTGCCGGACAGCCGGGAAGGAAATAATCGATTTTCACAACTTCATGACATGGATAAACTCTATCAAGGCACAAAGGCAATTCTTTATCATTAGGTATAATTTTTTCAGGATTGTGAACGCTTGGCCCGTTGAGATACGCTTCATCGAGACATTCTTTTAAAGAGATGGTATTTCTCAAAGCCGGAATATCGCCATTGATGGCACAATCGCCGACCGATACGAGAATGTCGCAGTGTTTTCGGAATTCCTGAAGTACGTGAACATTTTCTTCATTCGCACAGCCGCCTTCAATCAATCCTACCGCGCACCTGCCGGTGAAATTTTTAATATCGTCAATAGGCGATTTGTCAAAATCTACCAAATCAATCAGCTTGAGGATTCGTTCGTCAATGTCGAGAATTGACATGTGGCAGCCGAAGCATCCTGCAAGCGATGTTGTTGCTATTTTTGGTTTAGCCATGTATATTTCCTTTAACCACTAATTAACGCGAATGAACTCTATGTAATTATTTATTTTTATTTTCTATATCTGAACCGATTGGATCTGTATCGTACAATCTTTTTCCGATTGGAATCGCGAAAGCGGTATGTTTTTTATTAATCGCGCCAACAGGGCAGAAATCCGCAGCTTTATCAGTAACTGCCATATTTGTTCCGCCAAGGCCTTTTTCCGAATTGACGTTTAGCAGCTTATTAATGCCGCGATTGATAAAACCAAAAACGCTTTTCTTGTCTATATCTTTGGATGCATTCACGCATCTTCCGCATAAAATACAGCGATTAAGTTCGAGAAAAATATCCTTGTGCGTTGCGTCAATTGGTTTATCGGGATAGAAGTACGGATATTTTGGCGCGAGAATGCCAAGACGGTATGCAACCGCCTGCAATTCGCAATTTCCGCTTCTTTCGCAAAACATACAGAGGTGATTACCTTCAATAAAGAGCATGTCAACGAGATTGCGTCTGTGTTCGTTAAGTTCACGGGTTTCATTTTCGACAATCATGCCTTCGGTAATCGGCTGTGTACAGGCAGTCTGGGGTTTGCCGTTGACGATGACTGTGCAGACCCGGCAGCTTCCATGAGCATGAATTTCAGGATGATAGCAAAGCCTGCAGATGTAAATGCCCGCATCATCGGCGGCCTGCATAATAGTTTGACCTGGCTTGCCTTTTACCTCAACGCCGTCAATTGTAAAGGTTATTTCATTCATCAGTATATTCCTTATGTGTTGAATATTACAGATTTGCGTTTTGCGATTTCTTCCGCCGGTTTCAGTGCTTTTTTGATGTCGAACATCGGCTGCATGATATCTGCTTCCTTGCTTACTTTCTTTTCGTACGCGCTTCGGAAATTTTTCAGCGTTGTCAAAACAGGATTGGGCGAAGTCTGCCCCAGACCGCAGCGGCTGGTGATTTTGATGCTTTCGCCCAGACTCTTGAGAAAATCAAGGTCCTGCGGTTCGCCTTTTCCATCGAGAATTTTATCGAGATATTTTTTCAAAAGCACATTTCCAACTCTGCATGGCGTGCAATACCCGCAACTTTCCTCTACAAAGAATTCCATGTATTCTTTCGCGATTTCGACCATATCTCTTTCTGGGCCGAAGATTACAACAGCTCCCCCCGTACCTAAATCGTCGTAACAAATTGTGCGATGAAATTCATTAGGGCCAATGATTTGTCCGCTCGGACCGCCGACAAGAACAGCTTGTGCGTCTTCTGCGCCAACTTCTTTAAGCAGGTCGCTTACCTTAATTCCGAACGGAAATTCGTAAACGCCGGGCAATCTGCAATCACCTGAAATGCTTAATAATTTGGTGCTCGGACTTCCCTTGGAACCGATTTCAGCAAACCATGCCGCTCCCATTTCCATAATTCTTGTTACGCAGCATAATGTCTCTACGTTATTAACAGCAGAAGGATTGTCTAAATAACCTTTTTGGGCGGGGAACGGCGGCCTGGTTTTTGGGTCGCCTCTCAAACCTTCACATGAACTGATTAGAGATGTTTCTTCGCCGCATATATACGCTCCAGCACCCATCTGGATTGTTATATCGAAATCGAAACCTTTTTTGCCAAGTATATTTTTGCCAAGAAGATTGTTTTTTCTTCTTTCTTCTAAGATTTTCTCCAGCAATTTGCGGAGATAGCTATATTCGCCTCTAAGATATAAAATACCTTCCTGTGCACCGATTGCGTATCCGCCAATAGTCATACCTTCAAAAAGCAAATCAGCACGTTCGGTTAATATAACCCTGTCTTTGAAGGTTCCAGGCTCACCCTCATCGGCATTGCAAAGAATGTATTTTTTAGTACCTTCGGCAGCACGTGTGAATTGCCATTTCATACCTGTTGGGAAACCTGCACCGCCTCGGCCGCGGAGCCTTGCGTTTTTAACTTCGTTAATAACTTCAACCGGACTGACCGCAAGTGCATTTTTAAGGCCTGCCTGTTTTTCATAATCTCCAAAAATTACTCTGCCTTTTTTACGTATACCATTATGGACGACTGAATGCACCAGCGCGTCCGCGTTATTTCCGTCACCCAAACGATGTTTCAATTTTGAAGGGTCATAATGTTTGCGAATATCTTCTATTAATTCTTTTACTTTATCTGTTGAAAGATATGTTATTACTTCATCATTAACCAGAGCGGCGGGGGCCTGATCGCACATGCCTATACATGGCGTATATTCAAGTGAAATACCATCAGGAGTCGTTTGCCCGAAATCAATGCCAAGCTCTTTTTTAAATGCGTTGGCGACGCGTTCCAATCCTGACATCTTATCAACAACGTCGTTGCATAAACGAATAACGACTTTGCCTTTTGGTTTTTGGGATAAAAATGAATAGAAAGTAACTACACTTTCTACATCGACACGATTAACATTTAAGGATTGAGCAATTTGATTAGTTGCTTCGCTGCTTACGCAACCAAATTGTTCTTGTACGGCTCGAACTATATCCATCATTTTAGTTCGATCGTTTCCACAGGAGGTGCAAATCTCTGTTACAACTTTTTTTACGTCTTTTTCCATTTTTACCTCACTACCGTATTAAAAAGTTCCCCGAGATGATTCACAGGGCAGTATATAATTTTTGTACGATTCTGTCTATCAAAAAATCCAATTAAATGACAAAAAAGAAGAATTGCATACCAGTACGTATCATATATAATTACTTTTGTAACGTTTAATGTGAATTTTTCACAATAATCCATTTTGTTGTGAAAAGAGGCAAAATGACAGAATCACAAAATAATACAGTTGGCATAATTAAACCACAATCAATAAGGGTTATAGAAGTAGGGGAATCCCTTGATTTGATGAGCGGAAAAACCTTAAGCCCCATTGATGTCGCATACGAAACATACGGAGAAATAAACCCTGCTGGTGATAACGTAATCCTTATTTGTCACGCATTAAGCGGCAGTGCTCATGCGGCAGGATACAATAGTCCTGAAGAGAAAAAGCTCGGCTGGTGGGATATAATGATAGGACCCGGCAAAGCAATCGATACAAATAAATACTTTGTAATTTGCTCGAATTTTCTCGGAAGCTGCAGCGGCACTACGGGGCCATCAAGTATTAATCCAAAAACAGGCAAAGCCTACAATCTCGATTTTCCGTTGATTACAATCGCGGATATGGTAAAGGTTCAAAAACTGTTATTAGATAAGCTTGGCATTAAGCAATTGCTTTGTGTTATAGGCGGTTCGATGGGTGGTATGCAGGTTTTGCAATGGGCAATCGAATATCCTGATTTCGTAAAATCAGCGATAGTTATTGCTGCAACTTCGCGTTTAGGTCCCCAATCAATCGCATTTGACGCAGTTGGCAGAAATGCGATCCTTGCCGATATCGAAGCGGGAAGACCGCCAAAAAAAGGTCTGGCAACGGCGCGCATGATAGGGCATATAACCTATCTTTCTAAAGAAAGCATGAGAGAAAAATTCGGCAGAGTTCTGCAGGACGCTAAAAAATACAGCTATGATTTTACGTCGGAATTTTCTGTTGAAACATATCTTGATCATCAGGGACAAAGTTTTGTCGAACGTTTTGACGCCAGCAGCTATCTGTATATAACAAAAGCAATGGATTATTTCGACCTGGAGAGAGATTACGGTTCATTAGAGAACGCATTTGCAAAAACGAAGTCTCGTTTTTTAATTGTAAGCTTTACAAGCGACTGGCTCTTTGCTCCGGCGCAATCTGAAGAAATTGTTAATGCACTTGTTGCTCTGCAAAAAAACGTAAGTTATACAAATATTTTTTCGCCTTATGGCCATGACGCGTTTTTGCTCGAACCCAAATCGCTTGGCAGGCAAATTAGCGGTTTTATTTCTACCACTTATGCAAAACCGAAGTTTGACAAGATAGCTGTAACAAGCATCAAAGGTATCGAAAAAGTTAAAAGACTTCGCGTTGATTATGAATTAATAGATTCGCTTATAACAGCTGATTCAAGAGTTCTGGACGTAGGCTGCGGAGATGGTATGCTTCTTTTGAATTTGCAGCAGTATAAAAACATCGATGCTGAAGGAATTGAAGTTGACCAGGAGCTTGTTCTTCAATGTGCAAATACCGGCCTTGATATTATTCACATGGATATAGAAAGAGGACTGGAGCATTATCCTGATAAAAGCTTTGATTATGCGATTCTTTCGCAGACGCTGCAAACTCTTAAAAATCCGCATATTGTTTTTAAAGAACTTCTAAGGGTTGCGGAAAAGGTGATTGTAAGTTTTCCGAATTTCGCGTATTGGAAATGCCGAGTGGGTTTATTTTTCGGCGGAAGGGCACCGCGAACAAAACAGCTTCCATTTAAATGGTATGATACTCCTAATGTGCATTTCATGTCTTTAAAAGATTTTGATGAGTTCTGCGAAGAAATAGGCGCTCGGATAGAAGCAAGAATACCGCTGATTGGAAACAGATTAAGCCCTGTAAAATTTGCTCCAAATATTTTTGCTGAACAGGCAATTTACCTTACAAGTAAAAAATAAAAATCTGAACTTTGGATAAGGATATATATTTGCGCAATAAAAAAAGTGCGCGAAAATTATTTTTAAAAAAAATGTTTGAGATTGCTTCGTCGTCCCGCTTCGCAAAAGCTACGCAGGACTCCTCGCAATGACAGATTCAGAGTTTGTCATAAATTATTATTATAAAACTGCGCAAGATGGGGCTATATAGGGGGAGACATATAAATTTAAGGTTTAAAAGAGCGCAAGAAAATTTGCGCAAGGGAAAATACCCTCGTAACATTTTGAAAATGCTACATAGTATTTTAAAATGCTACCAATATATTCAATTTGCTACGCAAATTTAGCGTACAGCGTATAGCGGATAGCGGATACTTGCGCGGATTTGACAAAAGCGCGAAAAGGTGTGAAAAAAGCAGAAAAAAGTGTTAAAAAGTATGACTTCAATGACGAAAATGGGAAAATTTGAGAAAAGAGGAAATTAATAATTGCGCAAAAATGAAATTCAGAATTTAGAATACAGAATACAGTAGACAGAATACGGAATAGAAAAAAGGCCGGGGAAGAAACAGCGTTCAGCCCTCTACGAGGGTCTCCGCTTTGCTTCGACGTTTAGTGGATAAATGCTTTATCTAAGAGTTTCGCTTCAGTAGACTATACTGCAATGCAGTATACTGCCAACAAGTATAGTATTTATTTTTTCAAGTTGAAGAAGCTATGGATGTGAATTATAATAGGGTATAGGTATAGGTTTTAGGGAACAGGGGATAGAGGGTTGAGCAATCCCCCCCAGATTTCCGACAAACCTTTTGACTGGCATTTATTTCTGATGAAATTGGAAGAGTTATTGAGTAGAATGTTGAAGCCTATAAAAGCAGGAAGACCAAAAAAGAAAATGCCAAAACGAATGAAGGGAAATTAGTATGGTGTCCCCAGATTTCCTGTCCCCAGATTTCCCAGATTTCACTCACTAATTATCCTAATTATCCCTAATTATCTTCCTAATTATCTACAAAATTTCGACTTAAACCAAAAAAATAGGCGGTCTTCAATTCCATAGAAATTTCCGAATTTAATTTACATTCACAGATTTTTCATTAACTTTAAGTTGTTGCTTTGCGAAACCGGTAATTTCTGCGGCCAAATCACTTATCTTAAGCTCTTCAGGAAAATTATGATGCACGCCGGTTTTAAATCGATTATTAAGCGGTTCTTTCCACCTGGCAGGGATATTTTTTTCGCCTATCATTGCTCCAATGACGCTTCCAACTGTACCGCCATTGCAGTCGCAGTCATACCCGCACATCGCCGCAAGACAAATCGAATTGCTGAAGTCTCCCTTGCCGTAAAGCAAAGCCAAAACCACCATAGCTCCATTTGGTACGGCATGAACCCATCGTGCGTTTAATGATTCATACGTCTTAGTCTTTTTATCATAACGGCTCTGGTCTATAAAATCGCCTACGCGAGTGCCATCATCGTTCCAGCCGTAGCGGTCATCGACCATTTGCCATGTCTTGTGCCAATCATCGCCGCGATCATAGCAGGCAATAACATCGCGAATAGCTCTGGCATACTCACAATGTTCCGGAATAACGGCCAAAGCATCCTGCACTACCGCGCGAACATCCTGCTTATTCATCGCCAGGCTTATTAGTACTGCAACATATTTAGCGGCATAAATACCATTTCCTGCATGACTGATACAGGCATCTCGCTCTGCATACTCGGCAGCAACCTGCGGCAGACCGGGTGCTATCATACCCCAAATATCCACTCTCATCTGAGCGCCAATCCACTGACAATACGGATTGTCTTTTACGCCTGATTCCGGCGGCCAGACTTCTCTTTTAAAATTATACAAAGCAACACCTTCTGCGGTACAGGCACCATCCATGCTCTTGCTCCAGATTTGAGCCAGTTGTTTTGCGGTAAAATTCAGCCCATTTTCACGCAGGGCTATTAAACCCATCATCATCAGAGCTGTATCGTCATTGGGCGGGTAACAATCAAAATTGCCGAAAAGAAAACCCTTTAAACCCGTGTCGAAATTGTTTGGTAAATAATATGTAATAGGCCAGGAATTGACGTCGCGTGCCTTTTGCTCAGTAATTTTTGTCTCCCACCCTTCCATCGGCTGACCAAGTACCAGTCCTATGCATTTACCGTATAAACTACCATGAATTTTATCCAGTAGTAAATTCGGATCAATTGCCGATGAACTTTTAGCTTTTGATTCGTCGGCTAACACTGAACAAACCAACACAACACCAATACACAATACTACTGCGATTTTTTTACACATCATACACACTCCGTTAATTTCGACTATCGTAACTATTACAATAATTACTCCATCTGATATAAATTATAAATCTTTTCTGGTCAAAAACAATTAAATCTTGAGGCAACTTCTAAAAATTGTCCTTGCGTATATCTCATACAAAAGGCTTGGCTATAAAGCCAAGCCTTTTGATGCGAGCCGATATGGCAACTGCCCAAGATATATAAAGCAATGCTTGTGGAAATTGGGACGTATCTTGTACCTGAAAGACCTGGCAGAAAGGAACCGAGAGCGGTGACACGAGAACGCAAACATTATCCCAAATTAAGAAAGACGAGAGAACAATGGAGGGTAGCTTATGCAGCTTAAGGAAACACCATTAGTGGCTGTGGGGTTGTTGAAAAAGTCGAGATTGCTTCGCTACGTCCCTGAAATGGACTACGCTCGCAATGACATTGTTGGAGGTTATAATTTTTCTATTGCGGTATAAACCGTTTGGGCTTCCATCTTCGCTAAAGCTACGACGGACAGGAAAGCCCACCCTGCACTACTTACCCCTCCCTTATGGTCGGGGTTCTGATATGACATCATTTGCATAAAAAAACTCCTGTCCGCAGTTAAGCAGGAGCAGGAGTTTAAGAATATCAAATATAATTTATTTAGCCGCCCATGTATTCGTTACCGACTTTTCTTGCTCTTTGCGGCTTATCAAGGTTGATGTTAAGGCTGATACCTGTTTCGACGAGTATATTCCAGCCTGCGGCCAGATATACATAACTCGAAAGTTCGCCGATATCCGGAATTTTGATAGTCGGGAAAATTGTATCTTCATCGCAAATCGCGAAAACTTTCATTCCTACGCCGTCAACGAGCGTCTGCTTAATTTTTTCAAACTCACTCTTGAACGGGTCAACGAGAATGACAACATCATTTGCGCTCATCACTTCTTCAATGCCGTGTACGACGTAAGTGCCTTCGAGGAAATCACTCTTCTTGCGTGTAATTTCGTTTGTTTTCAAAGTCAGCTCTTCAGCGACGCCATCGTTTTTGCCAGCGAAATAAATTGTGCCCGCGTTTGCTATCGCACTGGTAATCTTCGGATCAATCTGCATTGTTAAAGCAGTATTGAAAGCATCGGCCAGTTGTGAAAGTTTTTTATCGAAGTTTTTGCCGTCGACCGCTGCCAGCAATGCCTGATAAAACAATCCCTGCTCGGCAACGCTTTTAGTCGCAGCAACTGCTTGTTCTTTCTCACATTTCAAAATGAAGGTTTGCTTTGCGAGTGTCTCAAGCTTTGTATTCTTATTTGCTGTAAGGGCATAAAGATTTTTATGATTTACGCTTTTCAGTCTGTCGAAAAGACGAATTACTTCTTTTGTTTGGCCGCTGTTCGATGCTCCGAAAACAACAAAATCCGAAAGATCGTAACAACAAGCCTGAAGGCTTCCTTCAGTCGCTAGATTGAGCTTCTGCCCGGCTCGTCTTGCGGCATACATCGCATTTTTGGAGGGAAAGATTCTGCTTGAACCTTCACCTGTGAAAAAGAGTTTGCCGGTTTCTTTGACAGCATTGACAACGGCTCCGGCATTTTCAAGCCTGAAATTACGTAAAATATCCGGCGTCTGCATCATTTCACGAATAAGTGCGAACTGACTGTATTTTTCTTGTGAATTCATTTTAAGCTCCTAAAAAGTATACCGAAATTATATCCGGTATTCCTTTAAAGTACAGTATTTTCCCGGTTTAAAACAGGTAAATACTTAGACAGGAGAAGCTGTCATTTTAGTCATTTTCTGGAAACACTCTTTTAAAGAATCACTATGCTGTTTTGCTGTTTGAATTTTATTCTCTCTTGCCGCGATAATCAGATTCTTTACTCTTTGCGTGAAACCTTCTAATTGAGCGTTGTTGCTGTATACTATTAATTTTGTCGCCAGGTCTTCCAATTCTCCCATACTTTTTGAATTTACAGCTTCTTCGATTGAATTAATAAGCTTTGGCGCTTTAGCAGTAAATATGGTCATAGTCGCATAAAGGTTTTGCCATTTATCGCTCCCCGACTCTTTATTTTCAATATCGCTCATCTTTCGTCCAAATATTTATAAAAAAAAGGTACATCCTTTTTATCGGTGTACCTTCTACTTACAAGTCAATTTTTTACCGTCCGTAAAGGCGATTTACTTCGAGGTTAATATCGGATTTATTTTATTTAAGCTTTAAAGTTTTTTGTTTTTTTTCATCAATTTCTCAAGCTTTATTCTTAACTCACCTAATTCCTTCGACTTAAAAGAACTTTTTGTCAATTCAATCGCCTTTATTGTCTCAGTTATACCTTCAGAAAGTTTTTGAAGTTTGGGGCAATTCACAAGATTGCAAATGTGAGCTTCACTAT
>JBDKUM010000031.1:0-2243 GCA_039679715.1 Phycisphaerales bacterium | reverse complement strand
CTATCATTTTCCCAAGGTTAGCAACCCTGTCAATTATCCACATTTTGTCAAATGTGTAGGTCTGACCCCACTGGTGTGTTCTTAGACAGCCGAAAATAATTGTATGAGTCAAGCTTTCTCCCGTCTAAGACTCACTTTCCTTGAAAAATCAAGCAAAGCAGGAAGCGCTTTGATCCCTGTTATTCCCTGAAATAGGGCTATAACAGAGAAGAACCAAGCTACAAGAGAATAACGTAAGGCTGAAAACAGACAGCCGCCGAAGAAACCGGCGGCCGCAAGATGGATTATTACTTTAAAAAGACAAGAAACAAAGTTTACTTTTATACTTGACAGCTGAGACGGTATCTTGCCAACTGCTTGCCTACGCTTGCCAATTGCTCGCCCGCTCTTACAACCGATTTCCAATTGATTCGCGCCGGTGCTCTTCCCGGCTGCCCTTGCCAATTGCTTGCCGCCGGTGTTCTCCCCGGCTGCTCTTACTACCATTGGGACTTTGCGACAATACGCAAATGATCCCCTTTCTAATGACAGGGACCGATCTCTTCCATCGGCCCCTGTTTTTTCTTTCCCGGCAAAAGTATTTCCCTGTCACTTCTGTCAATTAGGGAGTCCTTAAGTTGCAGCAAATGTCAAATGTGTAGGTCTGACCCCAATTGATTTTGAATTGTTTTTGTATCTGCTTCACTACCGTCAATTAGGTAGTCCTTTAAATTGCAGCAAATGTCAAATGTGTAGATCTGACCTCATTTGTACATTTGTATGCATTTGTATTATGTCAAATGTGTAGGTCTGACCCCTAGTTTCCTAGTTTCTATGCAGATTTAATAGTGCTACATCTTTGTCATTGTTTTTAGGCTTAATACTACTCAATACTTTTTTCTCAACTTCAGGGGTCCAATAGATTTTAAGGTTTTCTCTGGCGCGAGTAATGGCCGTATAAAAAATGTTATGCGTAATAAGTTCGTCAACTTCATCAGTAATAACGATTTTTACGGAGTCGTATTCTAGACCCTGCGCTTTATGTATAGACACGGCATATGCCACACGGAATGGAACCACTGCCGACGATGACGAATCGTCATCGTCATCGGTGCTTTTAATTTTGTCAACAAGAAAGCGAATAACAGATTTGCTTTTGGGTGAATTTGCTAAGAGTTGAAAATCATAGCCAGCGGCTTCCAATCCATTTATTACCTTGTCCAATTCAATGTCGAACTGGATTTTGTTTTCCATGGTAGAGATTCCAAAAATCCGACCTTTCATATTGTTATAAATCAAAGGAGCAAAGCGCTCGGATTCATTAAACAATATTGGGTCACCGACCTTATAGGTTTGAAGCCCCCACATGACCGAGGGATTCGGGTTGGATTCCTGTAGAAATCGATTAATGTTATTTATCCCATAAAGACCATCGTAATTCAAGCATAAAATTATCTCATCAGCCTTGGAGGGATTGAATATTGACGAATCAAGCGAAACAGAATAGCCCTGTCTTGTGATGAGTTCTAGAATCCTTTCATCCATAGAACGAACTCGCTTCCATAACTCAAGCAGGTTTTCGTTGTCCGTTCGATATGGCTTAGTTAACTCATACACAGATTTTTGGGGCAAAAAACATCTAGCGGACCTAAACCAATTTCCGAACTGAATTGCTTCTATCTGGTAGATGTCACCCACTAAAATCAACAGCCTGAACTTAGCTTTTACAAAGATTTGCTTCATGTCTCTATTGTTCACGGTGCTGCATTCATCAATTACTAAAATATCATATTCCGTTTTAATATCCCTCTTTTTTATAAACTTCGTGGTAGTCATAAATTCGCAATTTGAAGCATCAACCCTACGTTTCAGATTATCTACTGCAGGGTTTGTGTTTGCCAAATACAGCTTATTTTGCATAGAAAAAAAATGTGAGATGTGGTTTATCAGCGTGGACTTACCCGTGCCAGCTGAACCGTATATTAATGCGACCGATGAATCCTCAAACATCTGCCTCAAAGCCATAATTTTTTCTGCACTGTCAATCGAATATACGCCTGAGTCTATCCAAGCATCTAAGGAACTTGAATAGTTTTGTATGCCAGTCTTAGACAGTTCAACAAGTTTGTTAATGATGTCAAGTGTATCCTCCTCATATTCACGGATATACATATGCTCGTTTCGTTTTATCAACTCGCGCCCTTTGTGTGTGCGATATAGAGCTTGATTATATGTTTGAATAAGCTCGTCTATATTATCAAACC
>JBDKUM010000030.1:0-9932 GCA_039679715.1 Phycisphaerales bacterium | reverse complement strand
AAGCAGTAGCCCATCGTGTTCCGCCTCATACGGTGGACAAGAACATGGAAGCGCTGATGATTGGCTATGAAGCTGTGAAATAAGTTAATAAAATGCCCTAACGTTCCTTTCGGAACGTTAGGGCATTTTTTGTCGTCATATAAAGCTCAAGTTAATGCCATTTTTATCAATATGGGCACAGGCTTATTGACTTTGTTTGGTTCAAGTGGTAAGGTTTTATTTGAAGATGAACCGGTGGTTTGCTTATTAAACCGGCACCGCATTGTTCGAATTATCATAAATAATAGTAAACTTATCGAAAGATAAGGGCACAAAGCCATGGGTCTAAGGACGGCCAGTCTATGATTGCCAGGTTGCAACTTTTGGTATAATTTTGCACCTGCAGTCAAAAGGGGGTGCTTTTTGTTTTTCTAGGAAATTATTCTTTATGAAAATGGGGTTGAAAAATATGAAAATAACCAGTATACGGACTCGCCTGCTTCTAATATTATTACCAATTTTTATTTTATCATTTGGAATCTTATCGGCTGCCAGTTATTATCTGTCGCAGCAGTTTTTAGGGCGGAGTGTCGACGAGACTGCGGTATCGGTAGGAAATGATTATGCAAATCAGATTCGATTCAGCGTCGACAGAAAAGTTATTCGCTTAGAGGAACTTGCCAGCGTTCCGGCTATCCAGAACGGAAGTGATAAGACGCAAATCATTGAAACGATGGCGGCAGCGAATAAACGAACCGGCGAGTTTAATAGCATCTATTTTATGTGGTTGGACGGATCGGGTATTAGAGGGGATGGGAGCAGCAGCCAAAATAAAGGTGCCGACTATTTTGAGAAAGTTATCGCTACCCACAAGCCTTATGTGTCAGATCCCCGGGTAGCAAGAAGTACCGGCAAGCTATCGGTGAACGTAACCGTTCCGGTTGTAGCAAATGGTCAGCTAATAGGGGTTTTGGGCGGCACATATTCTTTGGAAAAAATGACGGAATTGGTTCAAACACTTAAATTTAAAGAGACTGGATATGGCTTCATTGCCGATGATTCAGGGGCAATTATCGCCTATCCGTCAAGACCGGAATTTCTTGGGAAGCTGAAGTTAAACGAAAAACAAATCAATCCGGATCTGAAAGTTGAAAAAGCGGAATTGGATGACAGGCTCATTTCTTTATTTGGCGATGCAGTCCAAGGGGGAAAGCAGGTTGAAGGTAAATATAGTTTTATCGATGGAATTACCCGTGTCGCCGTCTTTACTCCAATTGATATAGCCGGCGGTGGACGTTGGGTAATCGGAGTGGCAGCGCCGGAAGCGGAAGTTTACAAGGAATCATCGGTGCTGGCAAGAACGATGCTTATCGTATCGCTGCTATTTATTATCATCTCTGCTTTATTTATTATTGTTTTAAGTAAACGGATTGTACGTCCTATTCAAGTTATCCGGGACGAATGTATGCTGTTAGCAAAGGGCGATTTCCGCGAACGGGAAACAACTGTCCATTCTGACGATGAACTAGGCCAATTGGCTCAGGGGTTTCGTGATATGAGTACTAATCTACGCAACCTGGTAACAAATGTCCAAGGTCAGGCGGAGCAGTTAGCGGCGTCGAGCGAACAACTGACAGCAAGCACTCAGCAGTCGGCAGATGCGGTGAATCAAGTCGCGGGCTCTATCACTGGAATTGCACAAGGGACGGAAAAACAGGCAGACGCAGTTACCCGTATATCATCAGCGGCGAAGCAGATGTCGGATAATATCGATCAAAATTCAATTACCACGAGTGAAGTATCGACCATTGCTCTTAATGCTTCACAAGAAGCGGAACATGGTAAACAGGCTGTCGGGCAGGCTGTTGGGCAGATGAATAAAATTAGCCAGGGATCGGAAGCCGTTCAGAGCGCAATTACCGAGTTGGCAAAAGGTTCACAGGAAATTAGTGAAATTGTTAATTTCATTTCTACTATTGCCGGGCAGACTAATTTATTGGCGCTGAATGCCGCGATTGAAGCCGCGCGAGCAGGTGAACATGGACGCGGTTTTGCTGTGGTTGCAGAAGAGGTTAGAAAGTTGGCCGAAGAGTCCAATAAGGCGGCACAGCAGATTGCAGTGCTTATCCAGAAAAATCAGGCCAATATGGATCAGGCAGTGGCCGCGACGCAAAATGGTACAGAAGGTGTCAAAGTTGGGATTGAAGTTGTCCAAGCTGCCGGTGAAACATTTAATAAAATTGTCGGATCGATTATGAATCTCTCTGAGCAAATTAAAGAAACTTCCGAATCTATAAAAAAGATGGATGATGCCAGCCAGGTATTGGTATCGTCTATCAATGAAATTGACCAGGTGAGTAAAGAGAGCGCAGCGGAAACGCAGACGGTTTCAGCCGCAACTGAGGAGCAGTCGGCATCTATGGAGGAAATAGCCTCTTCCAGTCAAAGCCTGGCAAAAATGGCCAGCACCTTGCAGGACGCAGTTGCAAAATTTAAGGTTTGACTTTTGATTTAAGAATAGATCCTCGCAGAAAAAAGTTGAATGCGAGGGTTTATTCTTGTAAAGCACTCCATTGGTCCCTCTTTGACGTTTATGGCTGAAAAGTTATTTTTTTATAAGATAAAGTGGAGTCTTGTATAAAGATCAGTTACAATGTAACTAATAGTGGAAGGCTATTTTCTATTTGTTGTGTTAAAGCAGGCAAGACGAATAACTCAGGGAGGAATGTAATGGGTGCAAATCAATCAGTCGATAGAACTTTCGATATCATAGAATGCTTTTCTTTAGAAAAACATAGTATTGGATTATCCGAGCTTTCACGCCTGAGCCAGCTGCCAAAAGCAACGGTATTTCGTTTGGCGGAGACGCTTGTGGAAAGAGGCTACCTAGCTAAAGATCCCAAAGAACAAGCTTATAAAATCGGCTATAAGGTGCTTTATTTGAGCCATATTCTGCTGAGTCATCTGGACTATCGCAAGGTTTCGTTACCTTACATGAAAAAGATTCTTGTGGAAACGAATCAGTCGGTCACGCTGTATATTGCCCTTAATGATCGGGAACGGCTCTGTGTGGAACGCTTCCAAAGCACGCAGGGATTAAGCCGCATAGTCAATGTCGGGGATATTTTTCCTATTGATCGTGGAGCGGCAGGCAAAACATTATTAGCTTTTAAAAGGCCGGATACATTATTGCCGGATTATAAGATTACCATTCAGGAACTCGAGCACATACGGCGGCAAGGCTATGCTATAAGTCATGCTGAACGGGAGTTTGGCGTCTCTTCAGTGGCGGCACCAATTTTAGATCAACATTGTCAGATTATTGCTTCTTTGTCGGTATCAGGTCCGTCCTTTAGCTATGGAGGAGAAAATTTGGCAAATATAATAAGTATAACAAAGGAGTCGGCTGAGGAGATTTCCCGGCAACTGGGATACCAACTGTAACGAGTCGATAAGGGGAGCAGTTTTTTAAACTGCTCCCCATTTTTTTAAAATTTTCTTTCTTTTATTAGCAGGAGTTTGCTTTTATATGAAGAAGCTACACAATATTCAGTTCATATAAAGAACCGTAGGTTTATTATATGAACCAAGGAGGGATGGATTTGGGAAAAGTATTGAGGAAAGCACAAGCAGGTCGTGTTGACAAAAAAAATGACGTATTAGTTACTATTGAACCGACTGAACCAGGAAGCGGTATACAAATCGAAATCAAAAGTCCGGTAATTGCGGAATTTGGCCGTCAGATTCGACAAACGGTACAGTCTGTATTAGAGGAAACTGCTGTGGATGACGTATTGGTTCAAGTGGAGGACAAGGGCGCAATGGATTTTGCGATTCGCGCCAGGACAGAGACTGCCATACGTAGAGCTCAAAGGGAGGTTTAATTCGATGAAATTACGGAGAACTATGTTGTTTGTTCCGGGGAATGATCCGGGCAAGCTGCTGAATGCAGGAGTATATCACCCGGATAGTATTATATTTGACCTTGAAGATGCCGTATCAATTAATGAAAAAGATGCGGCGCGAGACCTTGTTAAAAATGCAATAAAGTATAACGAATACCCTTGCGAAGTGGGAGTGCGGGTGAATCATATAAGTACACCTTTTGGCTACGACGATTTGGAAGAAATTCTAAAAGTCTGTCCGGATTTTATTCGCCTTCCCAAATCGGAGGCTGAAGAAGATATTGTAGCAGTCGATAAAATTATTTCGCAAGCGGAACAAAAGTACGGTTATGAACCAGGAAAGATAAAAATGGTACTGACTATTGAAACAGCTAAAGGGATCTTGAATTCTTATAAATTGGCCATTGCCAGTAAAAGGGTAGTCGCTATTGGCATGGGTGCCGAAGATTTAGCTGCTGATTTGAAGGCGACGAGGAGCAAAGGCGGGCAAGAAATAAATTTTGCCAGGAGTCAGCTTCTACTGTCGGCCAGAGCCGCCGGTGTTCAAGCAATTGATAATGTTTTCGCCGATGTTTCTGATATTGAGGGGTTTACAGCCGATGTTCAAATGGGCAAGCAATTGGGCTTTGATGGCAAATCGGTTATTCACCCCAAACATGTTGCTTTAGTACATCAAATTTATTCTCCTGCGGAAAATGAAATCGTTAAAGCACAAAAAATTCTTCTGGCTTACCAGGAGGCGCTGGCTAATAAATCAGGTGTAATCGCGCTGGACGGCAAAATGATTGACGCGCCAATTGTGGACAGAGCAGAACGTGTTCTTCGATATGCACAGGCAATGGGGATTATACAGGATGGTGATGGGAAATGATCAATGCGGTCGGCAGGCAGATTCCGGAAGTAATCGGCAAGAAAACGATAACGCCTTATCAAGGTCCCTGGGCATCGCTGCCATCTTGGGCGCATAGCGCTAAATCAATTGATGCAGCTTCCTCAACAAAACTAGTTAAATCCGTTGCAGACGTCATTGATGCGGTGGATTTGCGCGATGGTATGACCATTTCATTTCATCACCATTTGCGCAATGGTGACTATGTGATGAAATTGGTCATCGATGCAATTGCCAAAAAAGGGATACGGGGACTTACTTTGGCGGCTAGCTCACTAAGTGCTGTACAAGACGCGATTGTGCCGCATATTGAAGCAGGAGTCATTACAGCATTAGATACAAGCGGCATTCGGGGTGAAATTGGTAAACTGGTTACTGACGGGAAACTGCGACAACCCGTTATGATACGAACTCACGGCGGTAGAGCCAGGGCAATCGAATCCGGGGAATTGCATATTGATGTTGCTTTTATTGCGGCACCAACCTGTGATATGTATGGGAATATTAACGGAGTTGACGGCCCTTCAGCGTGTGGTTCAATGGGATACGCCATGGTGGATGCCGGTTACGCGGAGAAGGTAGTTGCAATTACCGATAATTTAGTTCCCCATCCACTGCAATATATCAGTATTCCGCAAACACAAGTTGATTTTATCGTCAAAGTGGATAAGATCGGTGATCCATCCGGCATAAGCACAGGCTCTTTACGTATCAGCAAAGATCCGAAGGAATTGCTGATCTCGGAGTATGCGGCAACGGTTATCGAGCATTCGGGGCTCTTCCGTGACGGCTTCTCCCTGCAACTGGGTAGTGGGGGAGCATCATTATCGGCTGCGCATTTTATACAGAAAAAAATGAAAGCAAAGGGGATAACGGCTTCTTTTGGGGTCGGCGGTATCACCGGTGTTTTTGTTGAAATGATGGAGCAAGGCTTAGTAAATATGCTTTTTGACACCCAGGATTTTGATTTGCCGTCGATAAATTCGCTGAAACAAAATCCAAATCATGTGGAAATGACCGCTTCTTACTATGCAAATCCTGCCGCGAAAGGTCCAATTGTTAACCAGGTGGATGCAGTTATATTAAGCGCTACGGAAGTTGATATTGATTTTAACGTCAATGTTCTAACCGGGTCAAATGGAAAGTTAATGGGGGCTCCGGGAGGGCATCCTGATACGGCCGCGGGTTCGCGACTTTCCATAATTGCGCTGCCCTTAATACGGGGAAGGCGTCCGGTTGTGCGTGAGAAAGTTAGGACGATCGTTACACCCGGCGATACAGTCGATGTCGTTGTTACGGAACGTGGAGTTGCTGTGAACCCAAGACGAAAGGATCTTATTGATAACCTGAGGGGCTCAAACTTGCCGCTGATGAGTATTGAAGAACTGCAGCAAGCAGCATACAAAATTACCGGAACGCCTGATCCCCTTCCAGAAGGCGGGGAGGTTGTCGGTTTGGTTGAGTACCGGGACGGAACAATTATTGATGTGATACGCAGCTTGAAGGGATAACAGCTATAGAGAAAACTAATTTACAGTGGGAGATGACATTATTGTGCACAAAAAATTGGTTTCACTCATTCCAGAGATAATGCTAATTAAAGATGACTCGCTTCGCCAAGCGGTCATCACGACTTTTGTACAGGCACTTCAAAAAGGCGGGTGGCAGCCGGAAGATATGGACGTAATTCCGTTTACCCTGCTGATTCCCCAATGCTTGATTTCATTTTTGGTTCATACCCGGTCGGTGACGCAAATGTGCAATTTGGTCTTTGATGAATTTAATGCGCGGTACAAAGAATGGGGCTATAGCTTGAACTACGATACGCTGATAGCCGGTGCCGTGCTTCATGATATCGGTAAGCTGATTGAATATGAAAAAACTTCTACCGGACAATTTATCAAGTCGCGTTGTGGAAGAAATTTACGTCACCCATTTTCCGGGGCGGCTATAGCAGTGAATAATAATGTTCCTTACGAAGTTGCCCATATTATTGCCAACCATGCTAAGGAGGGCGATGGGACGCTGCGCTCTCCGGAGGCAGTCGTGGTGAATAAGATTGATATGCTGAATTTTGCAGGCATTAAAGCTTGTATGGGAATTTTATAATCTGGCTGTCGGTGTGTAATGGAACGCTAATAACGATAAGGCATTGAAGCAGATCACTGTTTAATAAAATAACAAAAAATTTCAAAAATTTTTTTCGAAGCAAACAAGTTCCGCAAACCGCAAAGAGTTACGGTTTGCGGGGCGGGACCCAGGTAGCTTTGTTCTTCGTCCGGGCCGCTGCAGCGATATTGTCAAAACGCCGCAATAAGCTGTAAATGTTGCGATGGCTTTTACGTAAAGCGGAGAAAAAACAAAATTTAATGATTATGGGAGGTCTTTATGAGAGAATTTTGGGTGAAACTTTTAGGTATTCTTTTGTTACCGGCGATTATTTTGCTAACGAATCCGCCAGATGGCCTTACGGTGCAAGCTTGGCAGCTGTTTGCTGTTTATTTGGCCGCCATATTAGGTATAATGCTTCGACCATTGCCTGAACCGGTGATCCTTCTTGCGATCATTGCAATTTCGTCGCTATGCCTAAAAAATATCGCGGTTATGTTGAGCGGATTTGCATCGACTACTGCGTGGTTGGTGTTTGCAGCTTTCTTATTAAGCCGCGCTTTTGCTGATACCGGGTTGGGTAAACGTATAGCTTACGTGCTTATCGGCAAATTTGGCAGAACGTCATTGGGGCTGGGGTATGTTGCAACCCTTACTGATTTGATCATTAGTCCGGCAACGCCTTCCAATACGGCTCGATCCGGCGGTATTGTTTATCCGATTTTCCGCAGCATCTCGGCGGCTTTGGGGTCGGAGCCTGGACCGACAGGACGGAAATTTGGCTCTTTTCTGACGCTGATGTTGTACCAGGTTAGTTTAACCACAGGCTTGATTTTTTTAACCGGCATGGCACCTAATGTTCTGGTGGCGGATTTTGCGCAGAAAATTCTGGGTGTAAATCTTTCCTGGTGGACTTGGACAATGGCGGCATCCGTCCCAGGCATGATTACTTTGCTGTTGACTCCTCTCATTGTTTATAAATTGTACCCGCCTGAGTTAAAAGTCATTCCTAATGCAAAGGAAATAGCTGTTCAGGGATTACGGGACATGGGACCGATGACCGTAAAAGAAAAAGGGTTGGTAGTTCTGTTTGTGTTGGCAATTTTAGCTTGGTCAACGAGTACCTTAACTAAATTTGACGCAACGGCAATCGCAATTGCATTCGTCAGTGCCTGTTTGGTATTCCGAATCGTGAGTTGGGAGAGTGTCCTGGCGGAGAAGGGCGCATGGAATACGCTGATTTGGTATGGCGGCATTATAGGGCTGGCAGGTGGTCTGGCCAAAGCCAACTTTTTTGGCTGGATGGCAAAGGCAATTGAGCAAAATGTTTCGCTGTCCGGATATAGCGATATCACTATTCTTAGTGTTCTTTTATTAATTAGCCTGCTTGTAAGGTATGTATTTGCCTCAACCGCTGCGTATGTGGCATCGTTTATTCCGGTTTTATATACTATCGGACTGGTTGCAAAGGCGCCGATTATGCCGTTGGCTTTGCTGATCGCTTTTTCCGCCGGGTTTGGTTCCTTGTTAACTCATTACGGCGGGGCTCTGGGACCGGTTCTGTTTGGAACCGGATATGTAGATCAAAAAACATGGTGGCTTGTTGGGACGGCTATTGTAATCATGAATTGCCTCGTTTATCTATTTATTGGGTTACCCTTCTGGAAGTTAATCGGACTGTGGTAAGGAGGAAGCGAGTTTGAAAGTCGATATAATAATTCGGAATGGTTGTATAATAGACCCTTACAGCAAAAAAAAAGAAGTCGGCGATATTTGTATAAAAAGTGGAATGATTGTTCCTGTCCCTAAAGAGGCTGAGGCGGAGTTCGCTTTTGATGCTACAGGAATGTTTGTAATGCCGGGGCTTATTGACTACCATACCCATATTTTTTCGGCTGGGACGGAAATTGGAATTCCTGCCGATCTTTCTATGATTCCCCAAGGTGTTACAACTGTCGTCGATGCGGGAAGTGCCGGCGTAGCCAATGCGAATGCGTTTTTAAGGAGCGACATCAATGGAAGCAGATTACGGATTAAGGCATTTTTAAATGTGTCAGCGGCTGGGTTGGCAACGGCAAGATATCATGAAAATATCAATCCTAAGTATTGGGATAAGATTAGATTAGAGGAAATCTTGCAACAGCATTGGGACGTATTTGTTGGACTGAAAATCAGGATCAGTAAAGCGATTGCCGATGGACTAGGATTAAATGTATTAGAAGCTGCTGTTGGGTTGGCGGATGATTTGAATACGCGTTTGGCCGTTCATTCTACCGATCCATTGGCTCCAATGGAAGAAGTGGTTCGACTGCTGAGAAAGGGAGATATACTGGTTCATTGTTTCCATGGTACTGGCAGCACCATACTGGATGAAAACGGACAGGTGTTAGATGCTGTACGGGAAGCTCAGGAGCGCGGTGTAGTCATGGACGCCGCCAATGGGCGAAACCATTGGGCTTTTTCTGTTGCTGAATCTGCCTTGCAACAGGGATTTATTCCGGATATTATCTCTACAGATATCACAATAAAGACTTTATATAAGGAACCAGTATTCGGGCTTCCATATGTAATTTCTAAGTATATATCCTTGGGACTGCCATTAGAAAAGATCGTTGCGTGCTGTACAACCGCTCCGGCAGAATTATTGGGATTAGAGGGTACGATCGGCACTTTAGCTCCTGGAGCATACGGCGATGTAAGTGTATTTCGCCTGGAAAATAAGAATCTTACTTTTTCGGATACGAAAGGGGAAATCCGAAATGGTTCTTGTGTACTTATTCCGCAATTAACGGTTTTAAATGGACAAGTTTTGTTTCGAAGCTTATAGAAATACGTTTTTACCAAGACTTGAGTGGGTTTAGTTTGTAGATGATTAGGAGGAAATGCTATGAGCAAATTGATCATTCGGACCAATCGCTGCAAAGGCTGCAATGTGTGTGTAACCTTCTGCCCGAAAAAAGTTCTGGCACTGGATACTCTGGGAAAAGTCCAGGCGGTCCGTGAAGCGGACTGCATCCAGTGCGGGCAATGCGAACTGCGCTGTCCTGATT
>JBDKUM010000029.1:0-2440 GCA_039679715.1 Phycisphaerales bacterium | reverse complement strand
GATACGCCAAATAAAACAATTACATTACTCGAATCAATAAGCGAATTCAGTTGGCTTGTTCTTGTACGACTAAGTTCCTTAATAATATCAGGCTTGATGATTCTGCTCCTGACATCCTTTTTACTGGCTAAATCTTTATTATCGATTTGAGTTTCGTCATTGACACCTACAATCATTAGCTTATCAAGTGTTCCATGAATATGAAGTACGGGTCCAATTGTATCGCGGAAGCGTTTCCCAGCGACAATTCGCTTTTTAAATTTCATTGATTTGCGAAATTGATGCAAACAACGATCAAAGACTTTTGTATAATTAAAGCTTACAAAATTATAGTTTCGACTTTCCATCAATTGATTCGATAACATTTCGGCTAGAATAGAATTTTCCGGATTAAAATCTAGTTCGCCAAGGTTGAACAGGGCCGAGTAAAAGGCTTTAAGTGTTTTTTTCGAATTCTGCTTATTAAATAGTGAATCCTGCTTTGAAAGGTATCGGGATAATTCGCTAAGAAGATCGTCATAACTTGTGCAAAAATCCTGAAGAGTATCCATTGAATAATAAAATGTACAACTTCCAATCATTTCTTCCATTTTTGACCAATACTCGATCTCGGGTTCAATCACTTTATTTTTAAAATAATCAATGCAATTTTTAATAGAAGGGATATCCTTGTAAACGAGAATGAAATCTTTATAGGACGTCTTCAAACCCATTGCGAGATCAAATCCATTACCGATAAAATATGTAATTTGCATGCAACGCCTCAGAAATGTATTTTAATCATAATATCATGGTTTTTTGTTTATACAATTGATTCTGCTAAAATATGAAAAAAAGAGCGATTTCTCGCTCTTTTAGAGCGCATTATACCTTTAATTTGTTTTATTATTTATTAAATTCGTTGTTTGGTCTGCTGCTGTTTGTGCTTCGGTCACTGCGGGAGTTGGTGTTACTTCTACTTCTTCGTCATCATCTCTTGCACAAGCCAGATTAATTTTGAGTTGGTTCTGAATGATTTCAATAATGGTATCATCGCGTTTTTTTGTTGAAGTGAATTTGTTCAGAAGATTAACTGCACAAAGAAAGCGCTGATCTTCATGCATGCAATCATGATAACGATTTAACTGTGAAATTGAACTGCGATATACCAAAAGCGTTGTACCAGCGAAAACGTCTGTAATCAACCCGCCAATCGCTGTCAGCAATGCTGTTTCGAAGCTCAGTTTCATTACGATAGGCAAAATAAAAGCTGCAACCACAATAAGTGTGCCAACAATACACGCGCCAACAGCAACACCAAATACAATTACTGCCTGATCTTTGCTCCAATCATAGTATTCTTTCATCTTGCCAAGATTGTCAATCATCAGCGCCATTACATTTGTATAACATTTCTTAGCCTCGGTATTGCCATTATCTGGTGCAATTCTTAATCGTTTTACGTTTGATGTTTGAGCAACTATTTTACGTATGTATTGTGAAAAAGAATCACTGCTAGATGAAGCAGGTTCTAGTTGTTCAGGCAAGCAGTAAAAAACATCGTCACCGTCACCGTATTCGTCTACCAAGCTGTTTTTTAAATCAATCGTATATGCTTTGATAGCAGCGGCTTCGTCTTCCTTTTTCTTGCGTGAAGAATAGGAAATAAGCAGCGATAAACCGGTTAGAATCACGATGAGGAAGGATACAATAAAAATGATTTGCCAAAGACTTTCGCTGCCTTGGTTTGTGTTTTCAAGAACAGAGTTGTTCAGAAAATAAGCACTGATACATCCAAGAACAAGAAAAACGAAGATGATGATCAAAAAAGGTAATATACGGTTAAGAACACTTTTATTAGTACTGCTGCTATCGCTTGCCATAACACACCTCTCCTTTCAAGGTTGGTCGTAATTTGCAGAACATTTCGAACGGTTAATAACAGTTAGTTAGTTTTACAAGATAGAGAAAAGTCGGCACAAATAGAGAAAAACTGAAACAAACGCGTATTGAATTACACAAATACACTGTAATATTATCACTCGTATCTGCAAAAGCAAGCAGAATATTGTTAAATCACGATCAAACGATCAAATTTGCGCTTTTTGGAATTCCGTATATAATAAATCCATTAACGATTTTGTCAGGGAGCGCCCAATGGCCAACGATAAAGCCTACTTTGAGTACTACGCAAAACTGCATATCGACAGCGCGCTCAAGCTCCGGCGGGGTTACTTCCGCAAGTCCGAACGTCCGGACTTTGTCTCCGCGCACGGCGAAGTCGGCCTCGAGGTCACCCGCGCGGTCATCGAAGAATGGGCGCGTCAGGAAGCCGCCGTCGGCAAGCAGTTCGGCAAGGACATCTCGGTCGACATGGTGCGCCAAAACAGCAAGACGGGCACGAACGATGCGCTGCTCAGCCGCGTTGACCTTGCGCGCGACCTATCGAACGGCGAAACGG
>JBDKUM010000028.1:0-26892 GCA_039679715.1 Phycisphaerales bacterium | reverse complement strand
AGCAAAATTAATAGTATAAATCGCCGGTTCATTAACATTACAGAGAACCTGATTTGCCTGCTGGTCGAATTGATGTGCCCACATGTCGGGCTTGAAAGCAGTAGGAAGATTATTAAACGCGGCTCGTTCAAGCTTATCGCCGAACTGCGGATCGCCTAAGAGGCCCACAAGCATTTCCATCGAAAACATGTATTCCGCTATGGTACAAAGCTCCGTTCCCTGCGATGGATTTTTACCGGCATAATGTTCATCGCATGTATAAATACCTGTTGCCTGTCCATGATATTTGTCTAATGTGCTCAACGCATTGTATACTTCATCGCGGTCAGTGATGTCGTGCGATTGACGATACCAGAGAGCATAGGCTTTAAGCGACATTGCATTATTAACGCCGTGCGTGCAATGATTGATGTCGGCGGGAAGCATCTTATCTTTATATTTAAAATCGGCGAAATGAGCTTTCCAATCAAGTCCCTGATTGTGCGCTTTTGCGGCAAGGTCGAGCAGCCAGGGTTGGGGATGTCTATCGTAAAGCCAATAAACGGATAATACCAACTCTCCCCAGCGAGGTTTTGACCATTCAAATAGTGGTTTGCTATCGAGAAGGACATTTAATTTTTGGCAGCATCGCAGCATCGCGGGTTCAATTCTCGGGTCGCCGCTTGCCTGCGCGTATTGCGACATTGCTTTGAGAATTATAAATATTGGCCAGGGATCATAAGGCCGGCGGTCTTTAGCCTGAATCGGCCCAAGCCAACCATCAGGCTGCTGGTGCGTTATGATATAATCCATCCATCTTTGAACTTTCGCTTTGAGTTCTTTATCGTCGAGCAAATAGGCGAGCGGCACAATTCCATCGAGCCAGTATGGGCCGCGTTCCCAACCTTCGGCGTTGCCGCCTATCCATCCGCTTTGCGCGACATCGGGCCAAAATTCATCGAGGCGGCCG
This sequence comes from Phycisphaerales bacterium, assembly GCA_039679715.1. Lineage (GTDB taxonomy): Bacteria > Planctomycetota > Phycisphaerae > Sedimentisphaerales > UBA12454 > UBA12454. The sequence goes on along the minus strand of JBDKUM010000028.1, from coordinate 25,943 downwards.
CTTAAACCATTGGCCTGGATTTGCAGTTGATTTTTCAGCCAGCCGGAAGGTTTAATTTCACCAAGGGGTATGGGCTGAAAAGAAACAGGCAGCAGAATAGTTTTATCCGCTGCCTGTGAAATAATTTGAAAACACAAACTTAATACAATCAATGTAACAGAATTTTTTTTAAACTGCTGCATTTAAAATTTAATCAGCAAGCCACTGGCCGCCGGCATCGATATTGTCTTTTGTAAATACTCTGGACTTGAGCGTAATTTCTTTTTCAACTGTTTTGCCATTGAGCAGTTCAAGGCCGGTTTCAATTGCTTCTTTGCCGCCTGTTGGGTATTCAAAGCTTGCGGACATTAGACCCTGTTTTACATAGGCCTGTCCTTCCTGCTGCAAACCATCAATGCCAACGAAGATAATATCCTTTTCTCTGCCCGCGGCCTGTGCTGCCAGATATGCACCGTGAGCGCCTGGGTCGTTATGTGCGTAAACTAAATCAATCTGCGGAAATCTTGCTAATGCAGATTCCATTTCCTTGCGTGCGCTTGGCTCGAGCCATTTCATATCAGCTTCGAAAATGATTTCGGCACCGTTAGCGTCTTTTATGCCCTGCATGAAACCGCTGTGCCTGTCCTGGCCGGGGATTGTTGTCATAAGGCCTTTGAGCTCAACGATTTTGCCTTTACCGCCCAGTTTATTAACGATCCATTTACCCGCCGCCTGACCGATTTTTTTGTTATCGGCGCCGATGAAACATGTGTATTTATCGCCGAGCACTCTTCTATCAAGAACGATAACCGGAATTCCTTTGTCGTATGCCTGTGCGATAACCGGTGTAAGCGGAGCGGCTTCTTTGGGTGAAACGATAATCAAATTTACACCCGCACTGATAAATTCCTCAACCTGTGCCTGCTGCTTTAAAGTGTCGTTCTGAGCATCTTTGAAAATAACCTGCAACTGGGGATGTTTTTCAGCGGCCTGTTTGATATCGGCATTCATCTGAACGCGCCAGGGTTCGCCGAGATTGCATTGGCTCATGCCGATAATCCATTTGGAGGCAGTTGTTGATGTTTGCGGTTCATTGGGCTGCTGTATCTCTTTTTTAGAACAGCCAATAATAAAAGAAATCGCTGCGAGCAATACCAATAAATAATGTTTCATAATAGTTCCTTTCATAAGAGATGGGTACAGGCACATATAAATTTTATGTCCTCCCGGACCAAAAAATTTAATGAGCCAGTCCCCATCATAATTTACTTTTTAGTTTTCTGTAATAAAACCGCGGCGACAATAATAGCGCCGGTAAGCATCAGTCTTTTATCTTCGCCGACAGCGTTGATACTCAAAATCTTTTCAAGATAACCGATAGTCAAAACGCCAATAAGTGTCAGCCACATATTTCCGCGTCCGCCTGCAAGGCTTGTTCCGCCGATAACGACCATTGAAATCGCTGACAGCTCATACCCGTTTCCCGCTTCCGGGTCGCCCTGCAATTCCTGCGCGGCCTGGCAAATACCGCCAACTGCGCAGAAAAAGCCCGAAACGCTGTATGCCATCAGTTTGCTCATGACAATCGGAACGCCTGAAAGACGCGCGGCTTCTTCATTGCCGCCGATGGCGTATAAGTATCTTCCGTATCGTAGTTTTGTCAGCAGGATATATGAAATTACAAGGCAAATGAGAAAGATAACAGTAACGACGGTTATATTATTGCTGAGAATTTTTGAATTGATGAAATTGAAAAAGCCGGGAACATCGACGTATTTATAAGAACCATCCGGCTGCATAACAGCGGTCGAGATTTTCTGGCCGCCTGAAACCCATTTAGCAAGGCCGCGTGCGAAAACCATCATTGCGATGGTCGCGATGAAGGGCTGAATTTTAAATTTCGCGATAACAGTGCCTGAAACAAAACCGCAGCCGGTGCCGAGGGCAAGACATGCCAATACCGCGGCCAAGGCCGACCAGCCTTTGTGAATCATAAACAATGAAAAGCAAACGGCGGTAAATGCGATAATGCTGCCGACTGAAAGGTCGATGCCGGCGGTGATAATTACGAGTGTCATTCCGCAGGCGAGAATGCCGTAGACGCTAACGGCTCGCAGCATGTCCCTGTGCGTGCCCCATTTGTAAAAAGCGCCATCGGCGTTAAAAATCAGGCCAAGCACGAAAACGATTATCAAAGCGCCAAGCGCGCGTGTCAGAGGACTGGCAAAAAAACCATTTGCAGATTTTAATGAAACTTTATTACTCACGTAAATATCCCTTTAAAAAAATTATTATTTTAAACGACATGGATTCCCGCTTTCGCGGGAATGACAAGTCGATATTATCTTAATTTTCTTTCTCACCCATGGCCGCGGCGAGGATTCTTTCCTGCGTAGCTTCTGTGGACGCGAATTCGGCGGTGATTTTGCCGCGGTGCATTACAATTATTCTGTCGCTCATCGCAAGTAATTCCGGCATTTCAGAAGTAATCAAAACAATCGCGATACCGGCGGCAGTCCATTTGTTCATCAATTCATATATTTCATGCTTTGCGCCAACGTCAACGCCCCGGGTCGGTTCATCAAGCAGAAAAACTTTCGGTGCGGTTTCAATCCATTTTGCAATTACAACTTTTTGCTGATTTCCGCCTGAAAGCGCATCAACCGGCATCGTCAAAGAGGCGGCCTTTAAATTCATAGATTGGCCCTGTGTTTTGGCAGCCCGGGCTTCTTTGGCGGGAAGCAGCCAGCCGAAGGGAGAATATTTTCGAATAGCGGCCAAGGTCGTATTATGAATAATATCCATGCCGAGAACAAGGCCGGTTACTTTTCGGTCATTGGTTAACATCGCAATTCCTGCTTCGATACCTTTTGCCGGATGCGAAGGGCTATATGGTTTGCCATTGAGTGTGCAATTGCCTTTTGGAGCCGAACCATAAGAGCCAAAAATGCCGTTCAATAGTTCGCTATTGCCTGAACCGCCCAGACCGGCAACACCCAGTATCTCGCCTGCGCGGACTTCAAACGAAACATCCGAAACAGCCGGGAAAGGTTTGCCCGCAGGATCCGGGACAGAAAAATTCTTGACTGAAAGACTTACATGGCCGGGGTTAGAGCGATGACGCGGAAATTGCTGATTAAGTTCACGGCCAACCATCCATGTTACAAGCTTTTGCTGCGGCAACTGGTCAGCAGGTGAAGTGCCGACATATTTACCGTCGCGAAGAACTGTAATCGTATCGCCTATTCGATAAATTTCTTCCATTTTATGTGTTATGTAAATAATTCCGCAGCCTGATTGTTTGAGCTTTGCAACTATGGCGAATAACTTCTCAACCTCAACATCGGTTAGTGCGCTTGTAGGCTCATCCATTACGATAATTCTGCTCTCGAAAGCGAGCGCTTTGCAAATTTCAACCATTTGCTGAATGCCAAGCGGATAATCGCCGACATCTTTTGCAACATCAATATCAAGACCTGCGCTTTCAAGCAGTTTTTTTGCCATCAGGTTCATTTGCCTTTTCGCAAGCCAGAGGCCTCTGCATTTTTCTCTTCCGAGAAAAACATTTTCCGCTACGGTCATTGTTGGAATCAGACTTAATTCCTGATGAATGATTGAAATGCCTGCTCTTGCGGCATCGTGAATCGTCGAAAATTTTACATTTGTGCCGTTTACCGCAATGCTGCCTGTGTATTCAGAATAAACGCCGGCAAGAATTTTCATAAGCGTGCTTTTGCCTGCGCCGTTTTCACCTGCCAGGATATGCACTTCGCCGCTGTTTAATTGAAATTGCACATCATTCAAAACCTGAACACCGGAAAAACTTTTTGAAATTCCGGTCATTGAAAGCAATTGGATTTTTTTATCTTGTTGTATTGTCATAACTTCTTCTAAATTTCAATTAATCCGGCTCATTGGCATTCCAGCCATAATCGACATATTGATGGTCGAAGGTTCCGTTATCATACAAATCGAAAAGGCCGTAACCTTCCTGTGTTTCCTGATGAGCACCCTTCCACCATCTTCCGCATACAGCACCATCAGAAATATAATGCACGCCATTATACTCTATATGCTCCAAAAGATGAATATGGCCGCTAACGCAAAGTTTTACATTTTTATGCTGCCAGAAAAGGTCTTTTAATTGCCTTGAGTTAATAATCATTCTTGAACCGGGGACAAGCCAGTCTCCAGATTTTTCGTTATTGCCGCCATAATAATATGCGCCAACGGACAAAATTGGAATATGAGTAAAAATGGCTATATACTTTCCATTTGCGGTTTTAATTTGATTTTCAAGCCAGGCGAATTGGTCAGCCTCGATTTTTCCGATGCAATATGTGTCTGTCGGAATAATGCTATCGAGTACAATCAAACGCCAGTTTCCTTTATCGAAACTGTAATACCTGTCGGTCATCTCAAGCTCTTCGAGCATTCGTTTAACTCCCCAATTGGGTTCGCTGCCGGAAGCACCGCTTTTTTTCTTGTTTACTCCCCAATAATCATGATTGCCCACGCAATACTTAATAGGAAGTTTGCATTTATTTTTGACAATGTCTTTAAATAGTGTCCAATATATTTCTGTTGTGCTGTCGTTTTCACCGATAGTGTCAATCAGATGGTCGCCGCCGGTAATGATCATTTCAGGTTTATCTTTTTGCGAATGGATATGATCAAGAGCCAGAGCAAAACCCTGCGGGGCTTTCTTTTCCGGCCGTAAATGAATATCTGTCATGTGCGCGAATCTTAAACTTCTGCCTTTTCTACTGCGGGATTTTTCTCTTCCGATGAGATTGAAACTTTTGAGAGAAGTCAAACCTGCAACGGCGGCAACTGAAGTGCCGAGAAATGATCTTCGATTCATTTTTGTAGATTCCTGAAACACCGTGCAATATCCTTTACACAAACCATTGTGCAATATATATTAAAAACATTAAATAATCAAATATTTTTCCTTGAAGAGTATTAAAGTATTTCTAGAATCATATTATATTTTTAAGGTAAAGCTAATGTTTTTTTTCAATAAAAGCTGCTTGAAATCACTCATAATAATATCCTTTTTTACCACACCTTGTTTGTGCGAAGGTCTGTTAGGCGACAATCCGCATTTCCTGCTTTTTTCTGGTGACAAAAATTTATGGCTGGAGCAGGCGATAAATTATCGAAATGAGATAATCAGCAAAAATGAAATCAGAGAACCACGAGAGGAATTGTTATGGATGAGTTCAAATTTTAGCTGCCGAATGTGCATGATGTTCGACAGCGAATTTATAAAATCCGGTACTGATGAATATTTGATAGATTCATTGCTGGCTGAAGGTGAAAAAGAATTTGGCGGATATGACAGTATCGTGCTTTGGCATGCATATCCAAGATTGGGTATCGACGAACGAAACCAATTTGATATGTACCGCCAGATGCCCGGCGGACTGGAAGGTTTGAGCAAGGTTGTAGAAAAATGCCATGATAAAAATGTTAGGGTTTTTATAGATTATAATCCATGGGATGTCGGCACACGCAGAGAACGAGTAAATGATTTTCAGGCGCTTGCGGAAATTATTTACGAAATAAAAGCTGATGGCGTTTTTCTCGATACGCTTTCGGCGGCGGATAAAAATTTGCGAAAAGAACTCGATAGCGTTTGGCCGGGAATCGCATTGGTCAGTGAAGGTTATCTTGATTATCCGCAGCTTAATTTATGCAGCGGCTCATGGGCACAATGGCTGGATGAGCCTAAAGAGCCGGGGATATTGAAACTCAAATGGGTTCAGCCAACGCACATGCAATATCAAATCAGGCGATGGGATATAGACAGGAGCAGTGAAATTGAAACCGCTTTCTTCAACGCTAGCGGAATGCTGATTTGGGAAAATGTTTTTGCGACATATAATCCCTGGAACATCACCGACAGACAAAATTGGAAACGAGCGAATTTGATTCTGCATTATTTTAATTACGAATTCATGCAGGATTTCGAACCTTATTATCCTTCAGCACAAAAAGATCTGTATATTACTCACTGGTCGAGCAACGGCAGAGATATTTTTATTCTCATTAATAAAGGAAAAGCTTTAAAGAACGCGCATTTATTCGATATCGAACGAAAGCCGGAGTTATTATATTTTGATGTTTGGAACGGCAAGGAATTCAAGCCGGAAAACGATGCGGATACGGTACAAATTTCAGGCCCTATAGATACAATCGGATGTATCGCGATTATTCACAAAATCGGGCTTGATGATGAACTATATACACTCCTTGATAAAATGAAATTCTCCAATACGAAAGTAGAATCACGGAATTTCTGCAAACCTACCGCTTACGCTGATAAAGTCAAAGGGACAAAAATAGTAAACAAAAGCAAACGGCCTGAAGGAATGGTTTTTGTCGAGGGCGGCGAATTTTCAGCTATGCAGATTGAGCATGTCCGAGGCGAATGCGGCTGTTATCCTGATAATGATAAAAAATTTGAAGGTTTTAATTACGGCCTGCCTTTCGGTGCGGTTTATGATGATATAATTCATAAAAAAATTCAGCACAGAATCGGCCCTGTAAAAATAAAACCATTTTTCATCGATGAAACGGAAATAACTAACGCACAATATAAAAAATTTCTCGACAGCACTTGTTACAAACCAAAATATACGGAAAATTTTCTGCTGCATTGGCCTAATGGTAAAATGCCGGAAGAAATTGCTGATTTTCCGGTTGTAAATATTAATATTGATGATGCAAGAGCGTACGCAAACTGGGCAGGCAAAAGACTGCCAACGGAAGAAGAATGGCAACTTGCAGCGCAGGGACTTGACGGCAGAAAATGGCCATGGGGCAATGATTTCGATTCGACTAAGTGCAATACCTCAGGACAATTAATGCCCGCAAAATCATATCCAAACGGCAGAAGCGTTTATGGTTGTTATAACATGTCGGGCAATGTTTGGGAATGGACTGAAAGCTGCCGAGATGACGGGCATACACGCTTTACCATGATTCGAGGCGGAAGCTACTTCAACGCTCAAGGAAGTATCTGGTACGTGAACGGCGGGCCGCAACCTGTAAATCATCATACGAAGTTTGTTCAAATCTGGCCGGGAATCGATCGGTGCAACACAGTTGGTTTCAGGTGCGTTGTTGATGCAAAATAATCGTTTATATTTGAACCGCGAATGAACGCGAATGTACACGAAAATTATTAATATTCAGATTGTCAATTTTTTATGTTATTCGTGTTAATTCGTGGTTAATATTTTTCACTATTCCCATTTAAGCTCTGCGATTCGGATCCCGTCAAGATTGGGATTCAATGCTGCGATATAGTACTTATCGCCATCTTTAATAATTTCCGGCGCAGACAAATTAAACTCGCAAAGCAAATATGAATCATCATCGATGCCAAAGTTAAAAGGATTCTTTGAAAAATAAACGCTAAATTTTGCGCCCGGGCCATAATATTGATTTCTGAAAAGATAGTACTCGCCTTTTTTTAGTTCTATAACTTGCGGACATTCAGCAGAAGCCCAGCCATTACCTGCGCTGCCGCCATAAGCGACGACAACCGAATTTGACCAGGTTTTTAAATCTTCGCTTGTGCGGCAAAACACATAACCATTTTTCGAAGGACAAGCTGTATAATAGCAATACCATTTACCATTTATCCATGCAAGCATGGGATCACGGGTGTTTACTTCAGGGCCGCCTTCGCTAAAGACGGCAGCGGTATTATTTTTGTTTAATACTCTCTCGAATTTTTTTCCATCCGTACTCACAGCCAGACAAATATTGTTCCAGTCTCCATAGAGCATCCAATATTTATTTTTGAATTTGACAACATACGGCGCCTGCAATCCATTTTCAGGCTCACCGTATTTCGCATCTGACATCATAGCGATTCCCATCGGTGTCCAATTTGAATCAGTAATTTTTTTACCTTCCCAGCGATAAAATAATCTGTTGTGGCCGGGAGTATTTGTTCCTCTGATGCATGACCATAACTGCCAGGTGCCGTCGGCAGCCTGCCAAATAGCGAAATCGACCGGCTCCTGCTTTTGGCCTGTATATTTGCCTAAATCAGGATTGCCCGCAATTTGGATCCAGGGGCCGGCAATAACAGGAACAGCCAGATTATCTTTTGCAAAACATAGATTTATAAATAGCAATACAAATAAAATCCGAAATCCTAATATCGAAATCCTAAACAAATCCGAATTACCAAAAATCAAATGATCCAAACGTATGAATTTAGAGTTTTTAAAATTTGAAAATTCTGATTTTGAATTTGTTTCGGATTTAGTGTTTAATGTTTCGGATTTTCTATAGATATTCATAAAACTGCCCTTCGGGATTATTAAGTACGTTATGTAATATTTTCATAAATTTACACAAATTTTTGAAAGTGCACATCGGCTGCAAAGAATGATCGATATTAGGAAAATATCTGCCGGATTTTATCATCGCAGGCACTTTGGTCATTATCTCTTTTTCTATTAGATTTTCATTTCCTTCGTTGATAACTTCTTTTTCGAGCCAGCCGCCGAAGATAAAGTTTTTATATTTTTGTCGCAGTTCCAACAAATTATTTCCTGCTTTCACTTCAACAGGATAAGTACCGTTAACTCCGCAATCAGCAAGCAGCGGAACTAATTCATTAATATTTCCATCGGTATCAACAAGAACCAAATCTGCGCCAATCGAATCGGCCAACTCACGAACTTCTTTGTAAACCGGCCAGCAGAAAAATTTAAAATGTTTCGGGCTGATTAACAAGCCCTGCTTATAACAGCAGTCTTCTGATAATTGCAGGATTTCAGGCTTGAGCATTTTGACGATTGGATACAGATATGTTCTTCTTATATAACTTTGCCAATCAATGATATCCTGCACGAGGTCAGGATCATCGTAGAGCATCATGCCGGCAAGTTCAGTTCCTGCTAAATTTCGCACCGCACCCCATGTCGACTCAAGAGAAACGAACAATGGGTATGTACGATTTTCATATTTTTTACAATGTTCCTGGATTTTTTCCCGCGGCCATAAATTGCCGGGAGTATGTAATTTTTTATATAATTTCCAACTATCCCAATCGCGAACATGATATTTAATAAATTCAGGCATTGAATAAATATCATCATTGCCGATTAGTTGTCTTGTTATCGCGCCGGTTTCATAGGTAATGATTTCAAATTGACCGTCAACTTTTCTCTCAAATCGTGCGCCTTTTGCTGGCTCGGCCGGGAAAAAATCCAAAGTCAAAGGTGTTACGGTTCCCCAAAATTCCGACCAGCTCTTGGCAGCTTGCGGCGCCCATGCGGTTTGAGCCTCCCAGCCTTTTACAGTTTTGGGCATTCCTGTATCAATTAACCGCTGATAAATTTCGCCCCATGCTCCGCCAAAAGCGAGACCTGAAGCACCGGGAAAACCAATTATCGGCACATAATCAACTGCCTGCCCTTTGCAAACGGCTTTAAATCTTTCGAGCTGATTCATTAAAGTTCGCTCATCAATCCAACTTCCATCGCTGCAACAGATGCACCGAATTCATCTTCGCCGATAAACCGCACTTCGATTCCGCCCTTTTGCGGCTTGATATCTTTAATAAGCTTGTCTATCGCAAGGAAATCTCCGCCTGCCTCTTTAGTAATGTTCATTTTTGAAATCACTTCTTTGCCGTTAATCTTTACAGACAAGGTATGGGATATTTTTTTCCAATCACCCGCGCGTTCGAGGAAAGGATGCAGCGGAGTATCAGCGAATTTCAATTTAACATAATATAATCCATCGCCTACGGTCAGGTTTGCCCAAAATTCTTTGCCGTGTGCGCCATAGCGATAAAGCTCCTGATCTTCGGTATTGCCGATGTACATGCTTCTTCGTTTTGTCCACCACGATTCGACGACAGTATCTTTGCCGTAACCGCTGCGAATAATCCATTCGGTCGCCGGCCGCCATGCGTTGCCTTTAGAATCGATGTAATCGTTTCGTAAAGGATAACCGAAAATCATTCTTTGGGTTGTTGTCGGGCCGCTGCCCTGTCCAAAATCCCTATCGGCCTGCGCATCATTCGATTGAATCGAAGTGATATAGATTTTATTGCCTTTAGAAATCAAATTACCTTTATTTTGCGGAACAACTTTTATTTCATGATCGCCATTTGGCAAACCATTTATATAGTAGAGCAGTTGTTTTTCTCTTTTGGCAGGGTTCCAGCAGTCAATCATGGTTAATTGTTTTTTACCATCAAGCCATACTTCCGCAAGACCGCCATCAGGAGCAACAGAGCCAACGAGTCTTGCCTGATTGCCGTTAAATTTGAATGTCATAGAATCATTAGCGGCAACTTCGGTCTGCGTATCATTTTCGCCTTGCACTTCAATGTTCTTTTTGCCGTCATGACGAATGTTCACGAGAAAATCGCCATCGGGTAAAGGCCTGATTGCGAATCCATTCTTTCTAAGAACTGAAAGTTTCGCGAGTTTGCCGCCATCGGCTGTTATCGTTTCTGGTTCAAATGCAAGCCTTAAAACATCGATAGTATTTGCCGGTGCATCGAATGTTGAATATGTGATTTTATTTTTTTCATATACAACTGAATTAACGACTGATGTACTTCGCATAATGTGGTTTTCACGTTTTGGGGCTAAAGTATCCGGTGCCCACGCGAGCGCTTCCATCACCTGACATAATGGCCAGGGATGCGCGAGATTCGACCATTCGCCGGTAGCAACAGCCTGCCCGAACAAACCATCTTTAACAACTCCGTTAACATCACTGTCGTAGGTCGCCATTATCATCATTCTTCTGCCAATCTCGAACATCCTGTCGTCTTCGGCAAGTACACCAAATCGAATGAGGGTCGGAGCTGCAGTATATTGATTGTACGAAAGCGATGTTCCGCAGCAGGTTGCGGATTCCGGGAATGCCCATGCGCCATTGTACATATCACCATGTGAGCCGGGGTCTGCACCATTGCGATTCCAAATCAAACTCAAGACGTTTCGCAAATCGGTTTTCCAATTCGGAAAATCTTTTGGATTTTTCATGATGTAATCGCCAATCATTGAAATTGTGCCGCATATAATCGGATTGTCCCAGTCCCAATAGCTTCTGCCCCAATGATCGTTTTCGAGCCATTCAGGCCAGATTACATTATTCAAATAACGTACGCCCGCCTGCCTTGCGTTTACTATAGCGTTATTTTTGCCGGTGTAGCCGACCTGAATCAAATCATCGAGGAAAAACAAAATTTGCGTTACGCTGCCGGTTAATTCGTCCGACCAGCCGACAACAGATGGATCAGAATAACGATTCCACGGCGGCATTGTCGGGTCAAGATTGCATTTTTCAGCGAATACATCACCCCAGTGCTTTGCTGCCTTAAGGTATCTTTGATTGCCGGTAATTTTATAAGCCCTGATCATCTCAGAACCAACAACCGCGCACAAATCGAGTTGGTTGCGTCCTCTTGGATCGCATTTGCCGTAGGCTTTGCCGAGAGTGGGTGTGGCAATCGGAAAATTCGGCCATGCATCATTTGCGTCTGTTTGGCCGTAATCAAGAATATAATCGGCTGTAAGTGGAATATATATAAATGCGATTGGATCAGAGCTGTACATATAATAAGCAGTCAAACCTCTGATAATGCTCCATGCTCTTTGCGATAGGTCGCCGCACATCCAGTCGTGTGTGGGCGGGATAAGAATTGTTCCATCGTCCAGAATTTTACAATGCGAATTATAAACGAAATCGGGTGCAGCCATTACAGCTTTATTCGTATCGACCCAGGGATATCTTTTCATAACTTCGACAGCAATTCTCAAACGCATATCCAACGGGCCGTTTTGACCATCATTCCAGGGAGCTATTACGCCCTGCTCATCAACTACGGCTTTATGCGCATAATAACTTTCGAGCGAATTGGCAGCTAATGAAACGTTAGAAAAAAGAAATGAAAAAGCAATGATACTGTATAATTTTAAGGTGGATTTCATAATTTGTCCTTAAATTAGTAAATAAAGATTACGCAATATTTTTGATTTGTCCAGAAAAATGCAAATTCAAATATTTATATGCAAATGTCTTTTATATTCCATTACCAACTGCGCCGACAAGCGGATATTCGGCATCCCAAAGCTGTTCAGGTTTTCTATAATTTCCATCAGCCGAAAAACCTCTTATTCTATTAGATTTATTAAAGATTTCCGTCTTTAATAAGCTTTTCGCGTGACCATCAAAAAACAATACATCTGCTTTTTCTGAATGACGGTAACATACCTGTGCCCAGTTATCAGGCGTTAAATATTTATCCCCAAATTTTTCCCAAAATGTTTCATAATTTGCTTTATAGTATCTTGTCTGATAATAATTGCTTTCAATAAAAAATGCTACTGCACCGGGCTTTTTTACTTTACCTGCGGTATACGCACGCATTTTTTTATCGCTTGGCATCCAGCCTACAGCATCATCATATCTTTGGCTTGTCCAGCGTTCAGTATTCATCGCAAAGCTCATGACGACCCGCCAGCCGTTTTTATCATAAAAAGGTTTACAATATTCTTCAGGGCTGCGGACAAGTTGAGCAGGACATCTAAGTTCTGCCGGGAAAATATAAGGTTTTTCCCAACCTTCACCTAATTCTTCAAGCTTTTTTTCATCAACTTTGCTATTAGCCGCGATGCATTTTCTGAAATATCTGTTTTGAGGCCATCGTTCATCCCAATATCCGTAATCGCCCTCATTAGCCTGTTTATTTAGAGCTTCCTGTGAAAAAGGAACATAGATATTATTATAAACATTCAAATACAAGGAGCTTGCGGTGCCAAAAGTTTTGCATAGATTTAAGCAAACAATTCTTCTTCCCTGATCACGAGCCTTTGATAAGGCCGGCATTAGAACCGCTAACAAAAGGGCAATTATTGATATAACTACCAATAACTCGACCAATGTAAAACCATTTTTCTTTTTCATAACTTTTGCCCCTTTCTCGCTAAATCCTTTTATGCTTTACTCTTCAAAGGGTGCTCTCGATTGTGAAAGCACCCTAAGAAAGTCTTAAAATTTTTAAAATTAATTATTTTTTAACCGTTCACAGAAAATTATCATATTTCTGCGTATGGCGGGTTTGTAGGGGCGAACCCATGTGTTCGCCCTGGGGGCAGACACACGGGTCTGCCCCTACAACGCATTAATTATTTTCTCTTACGAAGTAAAAGACCGCCAAGACTAATCAGTAACATTGTTGTTGGTTCTGGAATTTCAGTAAATGGAGCCGTTGCCGGTGTAAGAGTTTGTGCGAACAAACCAGCTACTGCATCTGCGTCAAGATAAGCATTTCCCCAAATCGCAACATCATCCATTGCTCCAATGAAGAAGTCTTTGTTCGGCCATACTTGTCCGCCGATTGTCAATGGAGCTTGGTCCCAGCCATACTGCCAAATATCAATCAGATTCTGACCTGTAAAATCAGCGGAGAAAGCTAGCTGGCCGTTAAGATATTTCTTCAGATACTGGCCGTCGAAAGTGATTGCCATGTGATACCAATCTCCCAAAGAGCCGCCTAAACTAAGATATGTTGGTCCAACATCGACTTGAAAGCCGCCATTATCGTATGGCCAAATATAATCATATTCCCAGCCAGGAACGCCTAATTCAACTTCATAATTTGGGCATGAAATAACGCGAGGATAACCGCCGCCGTTGCCTGCTGTTACAGCTCTGCTGTCTTGTCTGAGCCAGAATGCGAATGTAAATCCGTCGCCCATATACCTGATTGAATCGCTTTTAGTTACTCGAACTGTGTTGTAATTATTCAATGCCGGTGAATTGAAAAGCAATGCGTTGCCATTAACGCCTGCTATACGCTGCGGCTGGGTTGAAGTGAAGCCAAATGCTACAGGCGGATCACCTGCTTCTGTTTCAGCAACCAACAGACCGGTATTGCCATAGCTCGATGAATCAAAAGCATAATCACCGCTTGATTCGTCAAATGCGTACCATGCTCTCAAATCTGCTTTCGCCATAGTTACTGCCAAAACTAAAACCAACAAACTCAACAGTACTTTTTTCATGTTTCTTCCTCCAAAAAAAATTATCTTTTTTATACGCTACATTTATTATCAAGGGCAAATTGAAAGCTCCGGCCGAAAGCCCTGTTTAATCGGCCGGAACATACGTTTCTATTTTAATTACATCCGGCCGGATCATTGCATTGCAGCCAGTCAGAAACTAACAGATCCAGGTCCTCGAACGTTATGTAGCAATCGTTATTGAAATCAGCAGCCATTCTGCCGCCATTGGCAATTAAATCGCCGCATGTATAATTTGGCAGAATTTGCAGCGGTTCTTTGCTTAGATAAATCTCGTCAAAAGTTGTATAAACTGCTTCACCATAAGCTTTGACATAGAAAGTCTTGCCTGCATGTGCATCTGCAGTAAAGCTTGTGCTTGCCACCTGCCAATGTCCGCCGTTGGCCCCCATGCCATTATCAGCAGGTTTCTTCAATGAAGTAATCAGGCCATAATCAATATCTTGTGTACCTGTAAGATCATTTTGTCCGGCTGCAAGCCAATAAAGGTCAACAATAATATTCGGGTCAGGTTCCGGCCATGGCCAGGCACCGGTATTGTAGTTTTGAGCTGAAACGCAGCCTATGAAGTCCAAATAATAGGTCTGACCTGCCTGGATAGTTTCAGACGTTACCTTTTGTTCTATCTCAACGATTTCAGTATCTATTTCATATGGATGTCCGAGAACTGCGCTTATACTGCGGCCATGAGCTGGTTGAGGAGCAGGCGCCCACAACATGCACTGCAATCCGCCTTCTGTCCAATTGAGATCATCTTCATAGAAGTGCCAGCCAGGAGGAGGATTAATATGGAAATCCCAGTTCCAGCCGTTATATGTGCCTACAAGCCTAAGCCAACCGTAAGTAGAGCTTAAATCGCCCATTGGCAAGTTGCTGTAATCTTCGAAATCACCGTTAGTCAAAAGATTTGACCTCTGCCAGTATTCAGGCTTTACAGTATCTATAGAAATATCTCCGATAAGACCCCAACCCATATTGGCAGGAGTAAAGCCCGGAATTGAAGGACTGCCGTATTCGGCTCTTACTCTGAAATACTTGCCAGCCGCTGCCGGGGGAGCTGTCCATACGTTGCAGAACCTTCTCCATGCTGTGTTATCCGGTAATGTATTATAATCCTGAATGGCTATCTGAACTACCGATGCAGGACTTACAGGATTATCAATATATTCATAAACTACTTTCAGATTATGCTGATATGAATATGCAACGCCGCTCAACATTGCGGATAAATAATATGTCTGGCCGCTTACAATCGTCGGCGATGTTACGACTTGCTGCAAATCAACATTCGGGTCAATATAGGCAGCAACCGAACCGCCCGCAGGCTGTAATACAACCGGAGCTCCGACGGTGCCCATTGCAGAAACATTCCATAATCCCGCTTCATTTGCATCGAAGGTGGATGGTATAAATGTCCAGCCGGTTGGAGTTATTTCATCGTTATCGCCGGCATTTGGAACTAAAGCAATATCTGCGTAAAAATCATTATTTTTTAATAATTCTGTATCTGTTGTCGAAGGTTCGGGATCATTGGTAGTAGTCCAAACATCTGCAATCAGCCCAAAATCTTTCATATTCATCTTGCAGTCTTTTGAAATATCATACGGCAGGCATGGGTCTGAATTATTATGACCATAATAATATGCTTCGCAGTCAAGATAATCATTTACATCGATTCTGACATAATCGAACCATCCAAAAGCTGTTCCTCTCGGATTGCCGCTGCCCTGCTCTACATAACATTCAACTTTGAATGTTTTTGTATTATCCGGGAAATTAACAGCGTCAGCCGTAAATGAATATGTCATTGGAATCCAGGTTGCATTTGCAGTAATAGTTTGATGTAAATCTGTTATCAATGTCTTGTTGGCAGGATTATTAACATCCGCGGCATAAAACCTGACGCCAACTACATTGCCTATCGCGTTTTCGCCTGCAAACCTTAGTTTGAAATCATATTTTGTATTCTTATGTATGCGTGATCGTTCTTTATAATTATCAGGATCAGGATATACAACTTGAGTTCCAACAGTAGTATAAGCAGCGTATTCATAATTTGAACTATCACCATCAATAGCACCGGCGTTTACAAGTCCGAAATATGACAAATTGCTTATATCGCCTTCAGCCCACCAGTTCCATGAAGGAACACCGGGAAGCTCACCATTGCGTTTTTGACCAAGAGCAAGCTGTATGGTATCTTTCTGCCCTATGAAAGAATAATCCCATACGAAGCTGCCCGGCGTTGTAGTTTCATAAGTATAAACAATCCATGGGCCTGACCAATTATTACCTTTAATAGCATTAACTTGAGTTGAATCCAGACATTCATTAAAAATACCTATATCATCAATAGCACCAATAAAGAAATCTTTTAAAGGATAGGTCTGAGCTCCAATTGTTAGTGCTTCCGCACCCCACATATTCTTCGGCAACTGCTGGTCAACGATACTGGTTGTAGAAAAAGTTGCGGTGCCGTCGGTATACCTGGTCAAAGTTGTTCCATCGTACGTTAATGCGAAATGATGCCAGTTGTTCAGAGAAGCAGAAGATCCTATAGCTATTTCCCATACAGCCGTTTCGTAAGGCCAGAAATAATCCTGTAAATCCGTGGGAACGCCTGCTTCAACTTCATATTCAGGACATGAGAGCATGCGCTGATAACCGCTTCCGCCGCCCGGAGCATAATGAACAAGAGGATCGTTTGTATATTGCTTGTACCAAAATGCGATTGTCCATTTAGTACCAAGGTCTTTAAGTTTTTCATTGGCGTCTATGGCAACATAGTTCCAATTGCGGTTCAATGTTCCCGCCGTTGGAGTACCTGTAACAGGAACACCAAATTCAAGCGCCTGTCCAAACATTAAACCATGAACGTTTGTGATTCGTTTTGGTTTTGTGCTGATTAAAGGCGAGTTAACATCGTTAGGCCCCTTCACTAATCGTCCATCAATATGAAATCCTGCAGAAGATGAATCAAGAACAAGATTTGTATCAACCGGGGCTTTTTCTTCAAATTTCCATAATGCTACAAGGTTTGCCTTGGCGGGAGCCGCAATTAATATAATTGAAACTGCCGCAATTAAGAGCACCAATAAAGTGCCCGCTTTTATGTTCGACTTTCTTCTCATTGCTTTTACCTCCATTTTAAATAATTTTTATCCAGCAATAATTTCCATATTCATAATATATTCAATAACTTATATTGAATAGAATGGCTAAAACTCTCAAAATAGAAAAAAAGGAACAGCAAAAGATAAATTTTTAAATTGGATTAGATAATTATAGGATGATGCGGCAGCATTCTTTAAGACTACACGATTTTTGGATGTAGAATTTTTTATTCTTATCATACCGGTATTGTAATTTATTAAAAATTTTTTGGAATAGCTAAAACTCTCAAAAACATGTTTAAAACTCTCATTTACCCCTATTTTTTGCAAAAAAATACGCAAAGCTCTCTATTTTCTGAGAAATCCTAAAACTGCTTATAAGTGCGCCTAAGACTTTTTCGCTTGATTTTGAACCATTTTTTTGGCATTATGAATATTCGGGTTTTCCAAGAAGGAAAAAAATAATAATGGGAAAAAGTCTCAAATATGAAGAAACAGAACAAAGCTTAAAATACCTCGCGGACAATCTGGTTATTGCGCCCGAAAGTGACCGCAAATTATTAAATCTTAGTCAGCCTGAAGCAACTCCTCTTAGACAATGCGATATCATTCTCGCTTCAACGTGCGACATCACAAAACGTTTCGAAGCAGACAGGCAAAACCCAACTGTGCATATTCTTATTTTTTCTTTAGCAGGAAAAGCACGTTTATTTACAGAAGATCACCATCGTAAAGGGACATCCATCGAAGCAGGTCAGGTAGTTATATTGCCGGCCCATTATGCGCATTACTATATTATGGACGGCCCGCAATGGAAAGCAATCTGGTTCTATCTTGCAGATACAGATACCTGGCATCAGGTTCGAGACAGCAAACCTCATATAAGACAATCGATAACTCTCAATGAGCTTGTCAATGCTATGGAAGGATTTTGGGCGGAATCTCTTAGAAATGAAACCAGGGCAAGATTAGCAGCCAGACATTATGCCGAACTCATCGTTTTAAACCTCGAACGTGAGCTTGATATGGAAGAAAGTTCCGGCAATCGCGAAATGCGTCAACAGCTATATAAATTATGGGATATTGTCGGCGCAAATCTTGGCAGAGAATGGACCGTCGCTGCTCTTGCTGAAGAGGTAGGCATTTCACCGCAGCATCTTTATAGAGTCAGTATGCATCTTTGCGGCCATAAACCAATGGAAATGGTAACTCTATTAAGAATGAGAAATGCGCAGGAACTTTTAATTAATACCAATTATAAAGTAAAAGTCATTGCCGGGCTTGTAGGTTATGGCGATGCTTTCAGTTTTTCAGCAGCTTTCAAAAAACACACCGGCAAAAGTCCGCGACAGTTTCAAAAAGAAAATCGTAAAGAAGTGCAGCCTGAAGTTATAAAATGGAATATTCGTAAAAAAGTTCAGACAAAAGGAGTATTGAAATGAAAAAAACCGTAACCCTGATTCTTTATATTATTTTTATGATAAGCACCAACGTTTTCGCTGCAAAAGAGTATTCGTATGTTGATATTATAAATATGGTAACAGACCTCGAGAGACTGGCTCAATTACCTGAAAATGGTGAACTGACGCAGCAGTGGTCGAGCTACGACAGAGAAAGTAAATATGATGAAAAGACAGGCAAGTATATAAATTGGGAAGCTAACGGCGATGGTTACGGCAAAATAAACTGGATTCGCAAAGAAAATGACAGATTAGTGATGGCTGAAATGCAGGGACCGGGTTGTATCTGGCGATTCTGGACGGCAACAGCTTTCAAAGGCAAAATATCTATTTATCTGGATGATCAAAATGAACCTGCTGTTGATTTGCCCTGCGAAGATTTTTTTAATTGCACACAGCAGCCTTTCACAAGGCCTCAGCTTGTGCATATAGTTGGAAGAGGCAATAATAATTACACTCCGATTTCTTTTCAAAAATCATGCAAAATAGTAGCTGATGAGGATTATGGCCAATATTATCAATTTACATATTCTTTATTCCCGAAAGATACAAAAGTCCAAACTTTCAAACTTCAATTAACAGCGGAAGAATCTGCCGCTCTGGATAAAGTAAATCAACACCTTGCAAATGCAGGCCCATATTTCATTCCTTCTACATCAATAGAAGAAACAGAAAAAACTGATTTAAGAATCCCGGCAAGTGAGAAAAAAATCGCCTTTGAAATATCCGGCAGCCGTGCAATCACTTCATTCATAATTAAAAATATTTTTCCTAAAGATACCCAGCAGCAAAGGCAAATTGTCCGTGAACTTGCGATTCAAATAACATGGGATAATAATAACGAACCTTCTGTATGGTCACCTCTAGGCGATTTCTTCGGAACCGCACCCGGCCTAAACAAACATCAATCAATCGGCAATGGAATAACCGATGATTGCCTATATTCCAACTGGTTTATGCCTTTTGAAAAATCGGCTAAAATAGAAATTATTAACGATGGCAAAACAGAAATTACATTACCAATCGAAATAAAACACAGGCCGATTGATTCAATGCAAAATTACGGCAGATTTCATGCCAAATGGCACAGGGATTTATTTCTGCCTGCCGAACCTGAAAGGCAAATCGATTGGACAATTTTAAAAACGCAAGGCAGCGGAAGATTCATCGGCGTTGCTCTCGAGGTCTGGAATCCTCGCGGCGGATGGTGGGGCGAAGGCGATGAGAAATTTTTTGTTGATGGCGAAAAATTCCCCTCAACTTTCGGAACAGGCTCTGAAGATTATTTCGGTTATGCATGGTGCGATGCAGCGATATTCCATAATCCATTTCATAATCAGCCAATCTCTGAAGAGCACAAAGGACACGCTTCCAATAACAGGTGGCATATTGCTGATAATATTCCATTCCAAAAATCGTTCGATGGTTACATTGAAAAATACTTCTCAAATGACAGACCCACTCAATACAGTTGCGTTGCATATTGGTATTTGTCTGAAAACGGCAATGACCCATACAAATCAGTTTCTCTTAATGACCGTTTAAATTGGTACGCTCAATTGAAATATCCGCTTGATGTAGATGGAATGCTTGTTCTTGAAAAACCACAGGGAGTTGTTGAAGCACAGCACATGGGCAGCTTCAATGGAAAATGGACAAACGACCAGCAGCTTTGGTGGATTGGCGAGCCGGGCTTTAAGATACGGATAGGTATTAACGCGGAAAATGAAGGCACATATAAAATTCTCACACGTCATACAAAAGCACCTGATTACGCGATCGTGCAATGGCATCTTAATGGAGAGAAAATTTATGAACCTATTGACACCTATAATAAAGATGGTGTTACAGCGACAGATGAAATTAATCTGGGACAATATCATCTTGCCGCAGGCATGAATGAGCTATCGCTTGAAATCGTCGGCAGCAATCCCGATGCGTTTAAAAGATATATGGTTGGAATAGATTACATCAAAGTTAAACCTGAATAATTGAAGAAAAGAGGTTTTTAAAGTGAAGAAAAAGAATTTGTGCATTATCGGCGCCGGTAATGGCGGAAAAGCAATCGCGGCTGATATGGCTTTGGCTGGTCACAATTGCAGATTATTCGAATTTCCTGAATACTCTTCAAACATATCTGAAATTTGCAAGCAGGGAGGCATTCATACAACAGGTATCGCAAGAACAGGTTTTGCAAAACTTGAATTGGCTACCATGAATCTTGCACAGGCGGTCAAAGGAACTGATGTAATAATGGTCGCCACACAGGCGCTCACGCACGAAAGAGTCGCAAGAGAATTGGCTCCTCTTCTCGCAGATGGTCAGGCTGTTATACTTTGGCCGGGCAGCGGCGGAACTTTGGTAATGAGAAAAATCTGGGATGAGTTGGGGATGAATAAAAAAGTTATTCTCGCCGAGGCTGTTACTTTCCCATATTGCTGCAGAGCCTTAAACGGTCCGGGTACTGTCAATATTCATCGTGTTGACGGCCCGAATATGCTTTTTGCCGCTTTGCCAGCTTCTGATACTTCCGCTGCTATAGAAGCAATCGACGGCACTTATGCCAATGTAGTAAAACCTGCTCGCAGTATTCTTGAACCGGCTTTCTACAACGTCAATATTATCGTGCACCCGGTTGGCGCTCTTTTGAACATGGGCAGAATCGAATTTTCAAAAGGCGAATTCTACATGTACAAGGAAGGTATTACTCCTTCTGTTAAAAAAGTTGTATACGAGATGGACAAAGAGCGTTCAAATCTTTTTCGCGCTTTAGGTTACAAACCTTATACCTATGACGAAGTTTTTGCGGATAGTTTTAATATGTCGGTTGCCGATTTTGCCAGAACTTCCAGCAAAGGACCTTTCAGCATGCAAGATCGCTACGTTACCGAAGATATACCCATGGGTGCGACTCTGACCGTATCAATTGCCAGAAAAGCGGGCATCAGTACCCCGACTTACGACTGCATGATTCACCTGGCTTCCACCGTCAATGAAACTAATTATTATAAGGAAGGAAGAAATCTGGAAAATCTTGGATTGTCTGATTTGTCTTTGATACAATTAGAGACATATTTGCAGACAGGACATAAATAATGATTAATCATCCTCTTGCTTATACACAAAATTTATCTGACGACCAGATTCAACAGATTTTATCTGTCTCTTACAATATCCTGGCCAATACCGGCATTGAAGTTCAATCTGACGAGATTGTCAATGAATTAAAAAAGGCCGGAATTAATTTTGATACTTCAATTGGCAGGGTCAAGTTCTCAAAACATATCATTGATGAAAATCTAAAACTTGTACCCCCGGAATTTACATTACATGCCCGCAATGAACAGCATAGCATTCATATAGGCGGAAAAACAATGATGATAGCGCCTGGCTACGGCAGCGCATTCATAGCTGACCGCACAGGCAAAAGGCGAGAGGCGACTCTTAACGATTTTCAAAAATTCGCTTACCTTGCTCAAGTCAGCAATATGATTGATGTCAATGGCGGAATACTGGTTGAGCCAAATGATGTACCCGCTCAATTAAGACCTCTGCAAATAACTTCAGCACTTGTAAAATATTCCGATAAACCTTTCATGGGTTCTGTTGACGGCAAAACCGGCGCAAAAGAAACTTTGGAAATCGCGAAAATAATATTCGGCGATTTGAAAAAACCTTGTGTTTTGTCTTTGATTAATATCAATAGTCCGCTGCATCTTAGCTCACGAATGGCCGATGCGATGCTTGAATATGTCAGGCATAATCAGCCGATACTTTTAACCCCCGGCATAATGATGGGAATCAGCGCACCGGTAACAGTTGCTGGTGCATTAGCACAGGCCTTTGCAGAGATTCTCGCATCTGTAACTATAATACAAATTTTAAATCCAACTAATCCGGTAATCATCGGCATTGGCGGATTTGGCAGCGATTTACAAACAGGCGGCCCCGGCTTCGGCAGACCTGAAAACGCAATCGGTACACAACTTGGCGCCCAAATCGCACGCACTTTGAAAATACCTTTCCGTTGCTCAGCCGCAGTTACAGGTTCAAGACTGCCGGACTGTCGCAGCGGTTATGAAAGAATGATGACCGCATTGACTGCATTTAATACTGGTGCGCATTTTTGCCTTCAGGCCGCCGGCATTCTCGATTGCATCAACGCAATGAGTTATGAGCAGTTCATGATTGATATGGAAATCTGGTCGTACATCGAAAAACTCGCGCGTCCGATAGATATCAATGAAGAGACACTGGCGCAAAAAGTAATAGAAACCAACAAAACCGGTTTGCTAGAAAATGACCATACAGTTAAGTTTATGCGTAATGAATTGTATTTCCCGCAACTGGCAAAACCTGAAAATTATGATCAATGGTTCCAAAGCAAAAATTCTGATATAATATCTATCGCCGCCCAAAAGGCAGAAAATATTTTCAGTGATATTCAACCGCCTGCTTTAGATAAGGCAGTTGAAAATGAATTGAATAAATATATTTCGCAAAGAGTAAAGGAATTGTATTAATAAATGAAGCTCGAAGAATTAATTTCGAAAATCAGCGCCGATTCGATGGCTGAAAATCTTTGGCAGCTTGTAAATATCCCAAGCCCGACATGCGATGAAAGCAATGCCGCTCTTTATTTTGCCCAGATGTTAAAAAAAGCCGGCGCAAAAGTTGAAATTGATAATACATTGCCGAAAAGTCCCAGCGTTATCGGAAGATTGAAGGGAAATCGAAAAGGCCCTGTCTTACAGTTATCAGGTCATATCGATCACGTTGATGTTCCTCATCCGCAGCCGAAAAGAGAGGGAAATATTATCAGCGGCAGAGGCTCTGCTGATATGAAAAACGGACTGACTGGAATCCTCGAAATTGTAAAAGTCTTAAATGAAACAGGCTGCGATTTTCCGGGCGAAATTCTGGTTACTGTTTACGGCCTTCATGAAGCACCAACCGGAACCGGCGCAGGCTTGAGCAATTTAATCGCAAAAGGAATCAAAGGTAACGCAGCGATAGTCTTTGAAGGCCCGGACAACGCCGCCGCTATCGCCGCAAATGGAATGGCAATCTGGAATCTTAAAATAAGCATCAAAGAACCTGCCTGCCACGAATTTTCAGTCGAACCAGACAGGCCGGACATATTGAAAATAGCTTTCGATGTGGTAAATGAGCTAAAAAATAAAGATCAAACCTTGAAAGCGGGAAAAAATCCTTTCCCGTTATTGGCCCGCGAATCACTTTTCATCGGCCAGGTGCATTATGGCGATTTTTATAACCGCGTTCCGAATTTCGCCTATATGCAGGGCACTCGCCGCTGGCACCCCGATAAAACTTTCGAGCAAATCCAGGAAGATTTCAATTCTCTTTTACAGAAAGTTCAAAAATCCGATAAAGTTTCAATCGAACAGAATTGGATTTTCGTCGGCCATTCATATCAAATCGATGGCGATGAAAAAATCGTGCAATGCCTTGTAAATGCGCACAAAGCGGTGCGAAACAAAGATTGCCCAATCAGGGGCCATAGCAGCGTTACCGATGTAAGCCGGATAGTTCGCCAGGGAAAAATCCCGGCAGTTCTCTGCGGCTTTGGAACAGATACCGGTCATTGCGATTATGAATTTGTTGAAATATCTCACATAAAAAAATGCTGTGAAGTTGCGATGCACACAGTTTACAGCTTTTTGAATCAGTAAGGAAATCTTATGAAAGCCGTATTTTGGCAGGGCGAAAAAAAGTTTGAACTTGGCCAGGCACCAAAACCACACATCGGTGAAAATCAGGTGCTTATCAAAGTAGAAACTGCTTCAATTTGTACCAGCGATTTCCATTATGCCGACTGGGATTGCAGACCGCCGATCATCCCCGGCCATGAAGCGGCAGGCACAATCGTCGAAACAGGAAAAAATGTCAAAACATTAGCTATTGGCACAAAGGTAACAATCGACCCTGTTCAGCGTTGCGGCACCTGCGAAATCTGCAAGTCTGGAATAGGCCATCTATGCCCTAATACTCGCCACTTGGGAAATAGTCAAAATCCCGGCGCATGGGCTGAATATGTTGCTATCGATGCGGCAAATTGCCATCTTGTCCCGAAAAATGTTTCAATGATTGAAGCCGCGTTAACCGAACCTGCGGCAGTATGCATGGAAAGCTTTGAACGTGCAAAATTTCAGACCGGCTGGGATGTGCTGATTCTTGGCGATGGCGTTTTCGGTTTTATTCACGCCATGTTCGCAAAAATTTTCGGCGCCCGGAAAATAATAGTCTCCGGCCATTACGATTCTCGCTTGAACAGAATTGCCAAACAAACCGGCGCAATTACTTGCAATACTCATAATCAGAATTTAACCGAGCTCCTCGAAAAACATACCGGCAAAACAGGTGTTCACCTTGCGATCGAATGTACAAGTGCCGGCCCCGCTCCAAACATTGCTTTAAACGCGTTAAGACCAAGAGGCACTCTCGTGCTTTTCAGTTATATCTGGAAACCTGAAATATTGGATTTGCCTTTATTGAATATGAAAGAATTAAATGTACTGGGTTCATGCAGATCATTAAATTGCTTCGACAAATGTCTGGCAATGATGAGCGAAAAAAAATTGAATATCGCTTCTCTTGCCGACATCCAGGTTCCTTTAGCTGACGTTAACAAAGCAATTAACGAACTTCAAAAAAATAAAATGAACGTCTTTAAAGCTGTTCTTCTTCCTTAACGAATATGAAAACGATAATAAATTTAAAATTGAAACCTTCAGAGGCAGCCTTATTTTTTCTCGGCCAGGCAGGATATATATGTAAATCCTGCGATGCGATTATCGCTATCGATCCTTATTTAACCGATTCTGTCGAGAAAAAATCACCGGCACTGAAAAGGACATTCCCCGCCCCGATAAATCCATCTGATTTAAAAGTCGATATTTTCATTGTTACTCACGACCACCGTGACCATCTTGACCCGGAAGTAATAGAGCAGTACCGCTATAAAGATTCAACGAAATTTGTTGCTCCGCGTTTAGCTTCCAGAAAATTAATTGAATTGGGAATAAAAAAAGAAAACGTAATTACCATAGACGTGGGCGAAACTGAAAATGTCGGCCAAATCTGCATCGAAGGCGTATATACGATCCCCAACGAGACGAAAGTCATCGACACTGCCGGTTATCTCATAAAATTCCCGAACGGCCGCAGCTTATACCACAGTTCCGATACAGATTTATCTCCCCTGCTCTTGGAATCAGCGCCGAAGGCGGAAGTAGGCTTGTTCTGCATAAACGGCAAATGGGGAAATATGAATGCGGAACAAGCTGCTAAAC
>JBDKUM010000027.1:0-9297 GCA_039679715.1 Phycisphaerales bacterium | reverse complement strand
CTAATTATAATAAGCCCTAACACCAGATATTCGATATCATCCCAATCTCGTATCAAAGAACGAAACACAAAATACATTCCAAACGCATCAAATCCAAAACCTAAGCGGTTAATCATTGCGGAAGAAGATCCCTGCTGCATACTAAAGACAACCATAGAACTGATTGCCCAGATTACTAATGCTGTATCAATCGGCTTCCACGTAAATTCTGCATATTCACTACGAAGCAATAACCGAGTAACACCAAATAGAACCATAATTCGCAAAAGATTAAAATCCATTCCTAAGATAGAAATCTTCTGAACAGCGGGGATAAGGCACACAATAATCATCATCGGGACAATAGATAACCGTCTCGGAACGCTCAACATTGCGATCCCAAGAATAACGACAGCTCCGGCCGCAAGAGGATGAATATTGGTTATATCTTTGTACGCCACCCCGCCAAAACCTTCGGGCATTGTTCGAATATCTGAAGACATTTTATTCTAACGCTCTCTAACTCTTGTATTTGTTTCGTGAATGCCGAACAAAGGTTTTATCCTTTTTGGTTTGAGCAGTTTTTTGACAAACACCCGCTTGACAGTGCTAAACACGGAATGGATTTTTTCTTTCATCAATAGTTCTGACCGCCATAGTCGATAGAAGTTGAAACCTCGATAACTGGGTATTGCTACACCCATCATTTTAAGTGTTTTTAACCTTGCCCATAATTTACCTTGATACTCTGCCTGTCCGGGACGACATTGTGGTAATATTCCCGAAGTGACCACTCCAGCCTCAAGATAACCACTCTCAATCGCGTTTTCAATCATCTCTTTACCTCGTTTTGTTCGAGCGATTATCACAGACCGGCCTGGCTGATGCTCTGTTGCCTTTCGATGCCATGCATCTGCCACGGCAATATCGGCAAATTCTCCAATGTGATCCGGACAGATATAACAACGCCATTGACGGTATTTCTGCAAGATATCACCCCAGGATTGTTCATAAGTAAGCTGACGCTGTTGGATAGTGCCATCCTTGTCCCGAAATTCTGCCGTCGCCAACCCCGGCCAGCCTTTTCCTCGGTATCGCAGCGACATAATTGATTCTAAATCCTCCACTCCCATATTTTGAAGCATTTTCAACGTTCCCTCTGTTGTTGGTGTACCCGCACAAAAAAAAGCAATCGTCAAACCGATTTTCTCTGCCAACTTAGGCCTCAGCACCATCGCCTTTTGTATCGCTGCCACATCACAGGGCTTGCCGATGAAAACACAGGGTGCTGGGGCATCTTCAATCTGCTGCAATCCATCGCACGGACTTGCCGGAGCATAGCGAGAACCTGCTCCTGCTAGAAGCTGCCGGCGATTTTGGCTAAATATAGTTTGATTCAAGTAGGGTATGTCCTGCCGAGATCTGACATGAAGGGCTCCTGCCATATTCTGCTTTTCAATTGCGTATAAGGCTAAGGCTGTTGCTACACCCCCACTGGAACCTTCAAATCGGACCTGTGGATCAACCGCATGCCCTTCCCAGACGCCCAGTACCGGCCCCCAAACTCTATATATGTCTTCCTGGCCAGTCATCTCTTTGGGCATCGGC
Organism: Phycisphaerales bacterium; assembly: GCA_039679715.1. Taxonomy (GTDB): domain Bacteria; phylum Planctomycetota; class Phycisphaerae; order Sedimentisphaerales; family UBA12454; genus UBA12454. The sequence goes on along the minus strand of JBDKUM010000027.1, from coordinate 7,710 downwards.
GGACGATTCAACTCTATACCTGGGCACACTGCCATTGATTCTTTAGCACTGGATATATCAGCACCATCACAAAAGCGAGGCCTGCGGCCATAGTCCAGAGTGTCAATCATCTCAATTGCTTCCGGATTAATATACCCGCATGCTCCGCAGCCACAACAGAGCTGCCAAGCAGCGACATCGGCAACGTTTTTTATTTTTCTACTATTAAACATAAATCACAAAATCGGTTTTGTGAAAGAATCTAATTCCGGGAGAATATCTTTCATATCTTTCTCCCACCATTTTAAAGCTAACAGTTCATCAATCTTTTCCTGAGTAAAGCGATATTTTATAATCTTAGCAGGATTACCTGCAACAACCGCATAGTCAGGGACATCTTTGGTTACTACCGAACCCGCACCAATCACCGCTCCGTTTCCCACTCTTTTTACAGAAGGAGTAATTATCACATTTTGACCCACCCAGACATCGTTTCCAATTTCAAGTGCATTACGGCCAATAAGTTCAGACGATACATAGCCAAAAGCAATATTATAAAAATAAGGATGCAATGACTTAAAGGATAGCGGATGATTACCATTGAATATATATATATTTCCTGCAAAAGAACAATAGCGGCCAATTCGCGTACCAGAAGCAATCTTTTCCGGAACAAAACATCCACCATAAGAATAAAGTCCAATATCAATCTTATGATAATCCTTAAATATCCGGCGCACTGTTACAGACAGCATCTGCCCACCTTCAATTTTTTCTACGATTCGCAAGATATACTCGCGAATCAATTTTCTACGAATACAATATAATTTATACAATATGTTTAATACGGTTTGTTTCATAACAAAGGATATTATATCTCATTCAATAACTGTAAAATCCTTTTTTTAACATCAGGTATTATGCTGCTTAATCGCCGTCTGAATTGCTCTTTTTCTGCAAATAACGTTTTTATCCTGGCGATGACTCCATCTTCTTGCATCTGTCGCATATCTACCACACAATCAGCTACTCCAACCGTGTCAAATACTCCAGCAAACTTCTTGCTGTAGGCCATCCCTACAGCGGGATTGGATTGCGACAAAGCCGCAATAGTGGAATGCATACGAGCACCCATAAAGAAATCGCAGAGACCGATTAAATACTTGACCTGATTTTGATTGTAATTGCCATCAAGAACAATTACCCTCTTTTGCTGCTCCAATGTCAATGTCTGCCATAGCTTTTTGCTGGCCAGTAAATCATTTTCAACTTCAAAGTTAGAGGGGATTACATGCGGGACTAATACCACATAAGTGTTTTCCTGCTGAATAAAATATGATATGATCTGATTCAGCAATTGTTTATAATCACATTTCAGGCCAAATTCATTCCTGCCTGTATAGCCACCATTATATAAAAGACCGCTGATATTTAAGCCAATCAGCTTAAAGCCATCAGCTTTCAAATGTTCAAGTTGTCTGGTCTGCTCCGATTCCGGGCGAACTGGATCCATGACAAAGGCTACATCGGGAACAACTTCAATCTGTTTTTTGTCTCCAATTAGTTTTTTTATTTCCTCGACACTTTGCTGATCGCGTGAGAATAATTTTATGGAATTTTTGAGGATATTCGATGCCAACCATTTGGTTATTCTCTTTTTGAATGGGCCATACGTCTGAGGCGGCATGATAAAAGGCTTGCCTGTCATCTGGCAGAGTTTCTTGGAAAGCCAATCCATTATAAAGCGTTTCATTCCATAGATATCGCTGAAACTATCCCCACCCGTAATATCCAGAAACAGGTCTGCCGACAAAATATAATCCCTCGTTTTTGACCTGCCTTGATTAGAACGAGCAACACCAATACGAGCCAGTAAAACAAACAACAAAAGCTCGAAAATGTGATTTGTCGCTGTAATATTTGTACAATAACGTATAGGCACAGTTTTTACTGTAATTTTTTTGTCTTCGATTTGCAGTTTAGATAGACCAACCTTTTTGCCAACTCCCAACAAAACAACTTCTGCTTGAGGCCATCGGCTCATGATCAATCTAATACTCGACCATGCTAAGGCACTGACACCCAAGTTACCCGTATCAAAAGATGCCCCCAGAAGACAGACTGTTTTAACCTTCCTCATCGTAAAGCACTTCTATATCGAAGTTCTCGAATAGCATAACAAAGAAAAACTAATCCACATACTAATCCTGAGAAGGCCACACATAGATTGTTATTGGCAGGCAACATCAATCTAACCAACAATAGCAATCCCATTGATATACAAAATCCAGTTAATCCAGAAATCCATTGCTGCCAGTATTTTTTCTCAGGTAGCATAATCAGCTTTTTGATTACTTTAATTTGCAATAAGAAGGCGATTATATTCGATCCTAAAATTGAAAGCGAGGCCCCGACAAGTCCCCAATATTTCACCATGGGATAAATTGAAATCGCTATAAGTAATACTCGTGTAAAAGTAAACAACCTGTGTTTCTCCGGTTTATCTTTGGCTAATAATATATTTGCCTGTATAATTGAATGCAGTGAAATAAAAACCGTAACACACATTATCACAAATGCCACACCAGCATCTTTATATGCAGAACCATATATTATCGAAATCAAGTCTTTCTTAAAAAAAAGAAACAATGGAAGAAAACAAAAACCTGTGATCGAAATATAATGCGTTATTTGCAATATTTTAGCAGATAAAACAGCATCTTCATCCTGTTTTTGAGAAAAAGCTGGAAGCAGAACCGGATTCACTATTTTACCAAAAAGATCTCTCGGTACAGCCGCCAGCATCGCCGCCATGCCATACAAACCGACTTCTTTGGCAGAGACCAGCCGTCCCAGAACAAGGACATCCAGACTATATGCCATGTAGGTCAAAAAAGACAATCCAAAGATCCGTCTGGCAAAATTAATCTGTTCTTTCAGACAGCCCCAATGCACAGAAAGCCTTGGCATAAATGGACATATTATATACGAAAACAGACTCCGCAATCCTGCTGCAAGGACATTACCCCAAATCATTGCCCAGACGCTTTTATAGTACAAACACAATCCAATGGTCAGCAGGGTTCCTATAACCGCTGTGCATTGATTTAAAAGAATCACTTTGGCAAACTTCAACTCTTTTTCCAGAACATACGATGCGGGACTAACAAAACTATTCAATAAAACCGACAAGAACAAAACTCGAATCATGAAATTGATCTCTTGTTCAGAATGTGCAGACAAAACATCAGTTTTTTCAGAAAAGAAAAACCAGAACATTATTGGAGTCAGCAGAAAACCAACAATATAAAGCCCCACTCCGCGAATCACCTGAAACCACCAAGTCATATTAAGGAATGTTGGTTCTGCACCCCTCGGATTCTGGATTACCGATATCTTGATACCTACATCAGTAAGGACTTCAAATAAACCTATAATACTTAAAAGAATTACCATAATGCCCATCTCTTCAGGTAGTAAAAGACGGGTCAGGATCATATTTCGTATGAAAGCAAGCCCTCGATCCACAACAGTACCACATGCCAGATAAAAACTGCCTTTGACCGAACGGGCCATGAGACTATTGGGATTCGAAATTTTGTTTAATAGAGTTTTTAACATATACGATGATTCAAGAATCTATACTCCGTCCCTGTCGGGGGGTATCAGCTCCGAGCAATGTCCTAAAAATAATGTTTAATGCTTAATGTTAATAGTTTAAGTATACAGGTATATAAGGATACACGTATACAAGAACATAAAAATACAGACACACATTATTAAAAGTATACAAGTATACAGGAATATTTTAGTTATTCGCTTTTAGTCGTTAGTTGTTGGAAAATCAAGCTTTCAGCCACCGGCTTCAAGCTCTTGAAAAATGTTTAGTGCTTAATGTTAAGTGTTTAGATCTTAAGTTAAGAACACAAGAAACATTAGAGCTGCCAGCTTCCAGCGGCCAGCAACTAATAGCGGCCAGCTTCCAGCGGTAAGTAAGGCTAAATAGCTAATTTATAAGATTTTAGCAGTTAATTTTTAGCTTAACAACATCGAAACTTAATAAGTATATCGGCAAAAGGAGATAACAGTTTGATGGAATTTTGGTTTCGCCACAGAGAAAACACCCAAACACAGAGATACCTGAATATAGGTATACAGGTATACAGGGATACGGGTGTACAGGGACGTAAGAATATTTTTCTGTTTTCCATTGTCGATTTCCCGTTGGCTTATTCGCTACAGAGATAAATAGCACTCAGAGTTAATTATAAGATATTTACTTGTTATTTTTATACATATCAAATGGCTTAATCTTAAAGGAATTTGTTTTTATCGGACTACAGTGCTTTCATCTTGTGCTTTATTTAGGTACAATAACCTAATTATTTTATTAGATATTGTATTAATAGAATCAGGTATTCATTTGAAATTCTAATTCAGAAACATCTCGTTGAATTTTATATTAGACTATATTAAGAGATTGTGAAGGTTTATAATTAAAAAGAATGGAAGAAATAGTTATGTTATTCAACAAATTGGTCATTATATCCTCTATGTTTGTCTTATTCCTATTTACAGGGAACCCCCTTGATGCTGCCACCTATTATGTTTCAACAACTGGAAATGATACGACCGGTAATGGTTCCATTGACACTCCATGGCAAACGATCAATAAAGGCCAGTCTATGCTCGCTCCGGGTGACATCTTGCTTGTCCGGGGTGGACGGTACTGTGAATCTGTAACATTAACTAAGAATGGTGCCGTAGGGAATCCAATTACTATAAAAGCTTATCCCAACGAAATCCCTATCTTGGATGGAACGGAATCTGTTACAGGTTGGGAACAATGCACAGCCAATGAAACGTTTTTAACGGTGCAAGGTGTTATAAATCCAAACTATGCAAATATCTATAAAGTCAAGATTCACTCTTCTAAACTGCCAAAAGACATTAATAAATTCATGCTGTTTGAAAATGGCATTCATTCGCGTATTGCCAGATGGCCCAATCAAACTGTTGGCTATGGCATCGACATGACGTTGTTTAATTCGGTGGCACCTGAAGCATATGGACAGAAGAATTACCTCTTAGATTCTACAAGATTAACACAAGCTGACAATTACTGGGTAGGCGCTTGGATAGACATCTTATCACATGCAGCTAATGCATGGATCATTCGTCGGACTATTGCAAGCAATAGTCAATCTGCTCATACAATAACTTTTGATACGCCTTTGACTTCTGCTATTTCATACGGCACTACACCAGATTCTTATTGTATTGTTAATCATCCTCATACATTAGATTCAGTTGGGGAATTTGCGCATACTATGACAGTTAATGCCGAAGGATATTATACGTTTTACCTATGGCCTATCGAGACAGATAATTTGACTGCTAATATTACGACTCCATTGAAAACGTATGGGTTTGACAAGTATAATGCAAACTATATTACCATAGACGGCTTTAAATTTTTAGGATATACATTAGATGGTGTAAACTTCACTAAAAATGCTCCTTATGGTGCTCAAGGACTGGTTGTTCGCAACTGTACAATAGAAGATTGTGGAGGATGTGGAATCCGTTTTTCTGGTGCAGATAATTCGACAATTGAATATTGTTCTATCAGTCGAGTTGGCAGTAGAGGGGTTCTTATGAATGACGGAACCAATTGTAAGATTCAATATTGCGATATAAACGACACTGGCAGCTCAAACGCATCCTTCTACACAATGACATACAGCCAACTCATAGGAAATACATTCCGAGGTTGTGTCGGTGCTCATGGAAACGGCTCAGCTTGTTATATAAATTGTGATAAGATACTTATTGCATCTAATTATTATCCATCTGCTAATCTCGCTTTACAGGATATAAAGAACGTGATTATTTATGCTAATGTATTTGATTATGAGGAAATGTACTCATCAATTGTGGCTACATGGAGCGATAGTTCCGGTCGTACTCAAGAATATCAAATGTATCTGCATAACACCATTTTAGGAAGTCAGAATAACAATTCTTTAGGTTTAAAAGGTCAAATATCCTCCCCTTTCCCGCAAAATTATGTAATTAATAATATTATCGACGGTTGTAATTCGTGGGATGAAAACCAAGTTCTTGATATGAGTTACAACTTTTATACGGGATATGGATGGCGACAAAGTATTAAATACAATTGGGTATTAGGGGCAGGCGAAATTGACGGTCGAAATCTTAAATTAAACCAGATTTTCACAAATCCCGGTCAAGTCAACGGCGGAGACTATACACTCACTGCAAATAGTCCTGCAATTTGCACCGGTAAAAATATTATGCCAATATTAATTGCAACGGGAGTTATCGATCCTAAAAATGATAACAATTCCTGGTTCCCTGGATTTGATTTTACTAAAGATAAAGCTGGAAATCCATGGAAATCGACCCCATCAATGGGTGCATACGAATACACAGGAATAAGCACTAAAACATCCACAGAGTACACTCTCAATGTCCAAACACGTAACTGTTCCGTTACTAAAACGCCTGATAAAACCAGTTATGAAAGCGGTGAAGAAGTGATATTGACCGTAAAGCCATTAACAGGATATCATTTTTCTACATGGTCAGGAGATGCAAGCGGGACAGATGCTTCCATCACTATCACTATGGACAGCAATAACACAGTCAGCGCTATTTGCATACCCAATCCAACAGAGGGGCAGGTTTTCCATGCTCCGTTGGATGACGGTTCCGGTACAACTGTTACAGATGCCAATAACATCCAGACTGGTAATCTGATCGGCGGGCCACTATGGGGGGTGGAATGGCGTGATGAAGACTGGCTTGGATTTAATCAATCGACCCAGGCGATTACTATCCCCACGATGGGTATGTCGCCTCAGACGGGGACGATCGCAGTGTGGGTGGAACCCAAAGACTTCAGCGGGATGAAATTTATCTTCGGACATGTACTCAATAATGCCAACCGGTTGAGCTTATACACTGTGGCGGGCAGCCTGGCCGTCGGGCTGGGGGCCAACGCAACACTGAAGACCAATATCGCAAACCTGTCTTTAAATCAGCCAGTGCACCTGGCGCTGAGCTGGAATGGGACGGCCTACGCGGTCTATGTCAACGGGGTGCAAAAAGCTGCCGGGACCTTCGGCGGGCTAACAGCATTGAACACCTTCATCGATATCGGCAACTACGGCGATCCAGTTTTCCGCTCACTGGGCTTTGCGGGCAATATTGACGACATCCGCACCTATAACCGTGCGCTGGCGGCGGAGGAAATCGATGCCCTATTCTATACCCACGATGTCCGGCAGGGCAAAGAGCTGCAATTTACGGTCAACGCGGTCAATGCCCAGGGGATCCCCATCGTCTATCAGGCGGCGGCCATGCCCGCAGGTGCAAACTTTAATGCGGCAACGCAATCGGTCACGTGGACGCCATGGCATAATCAGCTTGGGCTGCATACCTTCCGGTTTACGGCTGCGGGGCAGGCGGAAAAACTCGTGACCGTAGAGGTACATCCTGCGGAAGAAACCTCCTATTACAGCCAATTTTATAATTATTGCCGAGAATCAGGGCAAATAATCAGAAATTGACAAAAGAGAGATAAGGCGCTGCCTGCTGGAATTGAGAAATAAATAAGCTGCCAGCTTCCAGCTTGTTATTGCTAGAGGCTGGGAGCTTTAGTGTTAGATGTTCAATGTTTAGTGTTCACTTTTTGACACAGGGCAC
>JBDKUM010000026.1:0-30887 GCA_039679715.1 Phycisphaerales bacterium | reverse complement strand
ACCTTAAAGCCCTTCGACTTCGCTCAGGACAGGTCAGACACTTTTCGCTGCAATGGTATGACTGTTATCGATATTAAAGCCCGTTCGAAAGAGCGGGCTTTTTTTATGCGCAGATTTTCTTTGAATTTGGAGAAAATATAGGTATAATTTAGCATGAAATTTGAGTGGATGTTTTAATGTCTGATAATTCAAATCTGCGCAAGATCGCTTTCTGGAATGGTTACGATTTTGCTTCATATCTTACTTTTTGTATACTTTTTCATGAAAAACCATAACCAAATTGATACTTTTTTCCACCTTGTGTCAAATTCGCGCAAGTATATGCTATCCGCTAACCGCTATACGCGAAATTTGCATAGCAAATTGAATTTATTGGTAGCATTTTGAAAACGTATGTAGCATTTAAAAAATGTTACAAGGGTATTTTCCCTTGCGCAAATTTTCTTGCGCTTCTTTAAACCTAAAATCAATATTTGTCCCCCTATATAGGCCCGACTTGCGCAATTTTACAATAAATTTATAAAATTTATATGACCTCTGTGCTCTCTGCTGAAGCTAAGCGTATGTCCCCGAATATTTTAGGAATTTTATTTCTCGAATAAAATTCAGAGGGGATGGCTAAAAAATAATTTTTGCGCAATTAAATTAATGCGCAACTTTAATTTTGATGTTTCTATATTCCTCTTTTCCATCTTGTATATTTATTTAAAACTTGTTGCGGTTTGTACATGTACCAGCTATAGCCGGTGCGGCGTTCTCGGTCAACCTCGGCTATTGTTTCTAAAATTTCGCTGTTGTGTTTTCAATCATTTTTTTCTTCCCGCTCTGAACCCTGAAAAAAAAAGACCCCGGCAAAAACCAGGGTCTTAAAATCTAAATTCTTAAACTGTTGCGATTGAATACTTAGCATCGCTGAATGCAAGAATAGGTATAAAGATAAATGGCAGGAAAAACAGCCCGACAGCAAAACCTACTCCTTTACCGAATTTTTCAGCTATTGCCATGCATAAAATGAAATTTACAATAAGATTTACAACAGGAATAAAGAAAAGAATAAGCCACCAGCCCGGTTTCAAGGCGATTTTTAACATAATATAGAGATTGTAAAATGGGATAATAGCCGCCCAGCCCGGCTGACCCGCTTTTTCAAAAACTTTCCATAGCGAAACAATTATTAAAGCTATGACAAGCAGATAAATTAATTGAATCATACACATGTTAGAATCCTTTCAACAAAATTTTTACCATTTTTGCATTACTGAATATTCCACTATGGCTGTTGTATCAGCCGGTATCTCAACTGTAAAGCGTGCGGTAGTTGCGTCTTTCTTTACGTTTGGATGAGTTGAATCTTCGATTTTCCAGTTTACCCACGGAGAAAACTTTTCATCAACAAAAACAGTAACGCCCGAGTTTTTGCGATTGCGAAGTTCAATCGTACGTTTTTCCCATCTGCTTCTGCGGTCGGTTATACTGGTTGAAATTTTACTGTCCGCAATTTTATATTCCGCGGTTATATCGAAAGCATCGCCGATATAGAGCGATAACTTTTCTTTATTTGGTGTATGGTCGATTTCATCTTCGCCTACAAATTCTAGTGACTGGTCAGTATCTTTTTTAAATACGCGTACTTTCCCTTTCGGCAGGGCAATGCCCAAACCAAATTCTTTTTTATTTTCGAATTCAAATTTTATCTGCACTTTTTTCTGGTTTTTCTGCGGCTCATAGAGATAAATTTTCTTTGCCGGTATGTTTTGTACAGGCGCGATAAATTCAATCTGCTTTGTTTGATTGTTATTTATCGTACTTGGCCTGCCGAGCGTATAAAGGTGATATTCCATAAAAGGCTTTTCTTCAAAGCCTGTTGCCGCATCAGCCGTTTTTGCCATGTACATCCTCTCCATCATTGGCTGAGGAGGCTGCGGGACAATCCTTCTTACATCGCCTGCGATAAGTTTGATTTTCGCGTCATTGTACGTCGCGCCGCTTTTGTTATCGATAGTTACCCAGCCGCTGAAGTTCAATGAATTTTCATCTGCATTTAGAATCGCAGAATAATCCGCTTTCCAGCTTATGTTTTCGGTTGTATATGTTACCTGGCATTGTTCGCTACCCTCAATTTGAGAATCGGTCATCCATACTAATGTTGGTTTTGTAACAAGACCTTCGGGCAAACGCATTAGAGTAATATTTTCGATACTATCCTGCGCAATGATTTGTACTATGCCTTCATCATCTTTTATTATCATGTTGTTATCTCTGGCAGCAATTAATGCTCCCGATATTTTTTTTGCCAAACCTGCGCCCGTACCTTTGATTACGATTGTAACCTGCTGGTCGATATATTTTTCGAGCAGGCTCATAGTGCCGACAAGATCGTATTCGTAGTTTTGTTCGAGAATGGAAATTTTGCCCGGATTAGACATGCATTCAAAACTTACGCTAGTGGGGTCAATAGATGCCGCGACATCAGTAAACTTTAAAGTATTGAGACCTTTCTCAAAGGTCATTTGACGTTGTTCTTTAATAACGCCAAAATTGTCATTGTAGACAGTAACTGCTACAGAATTGCCTTCTTCGGCGGCGTAAAGATAAGTGGAAATAATGAGGATTGCTGAAAGTGCGAATGATTTTTTCATATTGTTTCTCCATAAAAAATCAATGCTGCATATTCTGACACATTCAATTGAAAACGTAAAGAAAAATCTGGAGGTTTTAAAGTCTTAAATCGATGTTTGGGTTGCGCAAATTGTGAGTTCTTTTAAGGCAAGTGCGGCAGGAGTGTCACTGAACTTTCCTATGATATCCAAAGCTTTTTGCCTGAATTGCATGATTTGTGATTTGGTAAAATCTATGCTTTTTAGAATCGGCATGGTAGGGATTTTATTCTCGAAATCTCTGCCCGCTGTTTTGCCTGTATCATGCTCGGCACCTGTAACATCCATCAAATCATCTGTAATCTGAAAAGCCAGGCCGAGATTATGGCCGAAATCGTACAGGTTTTTGCATGTTTGTGAATCAGCATTTGAAATTATTCCGCCAATCTGTGCCGATGCCGCGAAAAAGACTGCTGTTTTCTTTGAGATTATATCGAGATATTCGTCGACATTGATTTTGAAATTGCCTTTACAGGTGTTTTGCAGCATTTCACCCTGGCAAATCATGGCAGCGGTATTTGCGATAATCGAATTAATATCATTTCTTCCGAAATCAGATAAAGCCAAAAAAGCTTTGCTCAAAAGAAAATCGCCTAAAAGCACCGCCTGATTGCTGCCCCACAAACTATTTGCGGTCGGCAGGAATCTGCGAGTAGTGCTGTTATCAATAATATCATCGTGAAGAAGCGTGGCGGCATGAATCATCTCAATAACGCCCGCGACGCCTATATGCAGCTTATTAATTTCGCCTGTCATTCTCCCGCAAAGCAATAAAACCGAAGCCCGGAGCATTTTACCATGACGATTTTTAATATAATCGAAGAATTGAGCTAATCTCTCATCAGTGCTTTGCATCTGCTCTGATATAAAATCTCTGGTGCGTGCCAAATCATCTGATATGAGCGCAGTGTATGCGGATGATGAGTTTTGCATAGTCATTTTTTATCTCAAACGGCCGTGAGCATAATCGAAGAATTTTTTACGGAGCAATTGCGTAACCGGTCCGGGTTTGCCATCCGATATTTTTCTGCCATCTATTTCAACAACGCTGATAACTTCAGCTCCTGTTCCTGTCAGGAATAATTCGTCAGCGACATAAAGATCGAAACGGGTAAGATTTTTTTGTACGACTTCAATCTTTTCCATTTCAGCCAGGCTCATAACAACGCCTCTTGTAACACCTTCAAGCGCTCCGGCCTGAATCGGGGGCGTACACAGGATGCTGTTTTTAACGGTAAAGACATTATCGCCCGCGGCCTCGGCTACGAATCCTTCGTGATTGAATAAAATCGCTTCATCCATGCCTGCATCGATAGATTCGATCTTGGCAAGAATATTGTTCAGGTAATTAAGACTTTTAACCTGCGGCGGAATAGAAAGAGGATGATTGCGAAGCGTAGCTGCGCTAATGACTTTCAATCCTGTTTGGTAGAGCTCCTGCGGGTAAAGCTGAATCTTGTCGGCGATTATAATTATCTGTGCCTTTTTGCATGTAAGCGGATTAATGCCGAGATTGCCGATACCTCTTGTAACAACCAGGCGAATATAACCATCGCTAATATTATTCGCCTTTACGGTTTCCTCGGTAGCTTTTGCAAGGTCTTGCATCGACATGCCAATATCGAGTCTTATGACTTTTGCAGATTCGTATAATCTTTTGAGATGTGCATCGAATTCAAAAATTTTCGAACCATAAACACGAATACCCTCGAACACGCCATCGCCGTAAAGTAAACCGTGGTCGAAAACGCCGATTTTGGCATCTTGTTCATCAACTAATTTGTCGTTTAACCAAATTTTCAAAGCCATAAAAACTCCAATTAAAAATTTAAGATTGAAGATTTAAAATTGAAAATTTTCACCTCTCTTGGCGAAAGTTAGAAAATCTTCAATATTAATTAATTCTGCCGTCCACGAGCTTTATTATTTTCGAAGCTCTTTGAGCTATTCTATCGTCATGCGTAACCATTATTATGGTTTGGCCGGCAGCGTTTAATTTTTCAAAGACCTTTAAAATATCATTTCCTGTCTCAGAGTCAAGGTTTCCTGTTGGCTCATCTGCTAAAATTATATCTGGTTCGTTAATTAAAGCACGAGCAATTGCGACTCTTTGCCGTTCTCCGCCCGAAAGCTGGAATGGCCTGTGTTCGATTCTGGCGGACATTCCAAGGTCGTCCAAAAGCTTTACAGCAGCCTTTTTAGCCTGATTTGATTTCATTAGCCACCCCAAAGTACCTGATTTGACCATCGGGGAAAGCAGCACATTTTGCAAAACCGTTAATTCGTCAAGAAGGTGGTAAAACTGAAATACAAACCCAATTTTTTTATTCCTGAATTCGTTAATTTTAGAACCGTTAAAAGAATTGAGATCTTTTCCATAATAAAAGACATTGCCTTTATCGGGTGTATCGAGTGTGCCGAGTATATGGAGCAGGGTGCTTTTCCCGCTGCCTGATGCGCCTTTGACGGCGATGAATTCACCTTTGGCAACGTTCAAGTCAACGCCTTTCAAGACTTCAAGCCGAGTTGCGCCCATTTTGTATGATTTACAAATATTCGTGCAGTTTAATATATAATTGTTTTCTGTCATATTTGGTTAACCCGTAAAATATCTACGCAATTTTGTCTTGCTGCCCGAATTGTCGGTATTGCTGCGCCGAGCAGGCACGCGATAATTGCCGACACTGCAACTTCAACCGGTAATGCTACACCCGGCTTATTCGGTATCTCGCCTATGGCATAGATTTCCCTGTTCCACATTTGGAAACCGAATTTCGCATACAGCCAGCCTTCGAGGTCGTTCATATTATCAAGGAAAATAAGGGCGGCCGCTGTTCCGATTATCGCTCCGACAATTCCAATCAAAACGGCATATCGCAAAAACACAAGCATTATGCCTAATCCTGAAGCGCCGATGCTTTTCAAAATTCCAATATCCTTATTCTTTCTGCCTATAATCATATAGAAAATTACGAAAATAATAAAGATTGTAATTACGCCGACCATCAAAAACAATAAAAGCATCATCGCGCGTTCCTTTTCCATAGGTGCGATCGTTTCGCGTTTATAGCTTTTGAAATCCTGGACGTTGACGTTTTTGAAAAGATTTAAAGATGCTGAATCACCTTTGTTTTTGACAAAAAAGTTCCAAAGCGCAGTTGTTCTTTCAACGCCTCTGTCAAAGCCTATACCTTTTTTGAATTTTACAAAAATCGCTGATGTTCTTTTTGGCTCGATATTCATGCCGCTTAATGTTTGAATTTCATCGAAAGCCAGGTACACGGTAGTGCCGTCAACTTTTGCAAGGCCGGTGTTTGAGTTGTCGCTCTGATAATAAGTTTTGGTATTTGCGGCAATCGATGTTCCCGTCTTTACGATGGTTCCTCTGGGCGAAAGCGGAAAACAGGTGATTTCGTAAGAGCGCCTGGGTAAAAATGCCCATTGTTTATAGTTGCCCCATTCATCTCGGTATTCAATTAAATCAATACCTATAACGCAGCCGGGCAGTTCGGAATTATATGAAGGCACCAGCGCAAGTTGAGGATTGTCTTTGCGATAATAAAGACTTTCCGCAAGGTTGGTTGTTTTAAAATGATTGGCAGGGTCTATTCCCATCAAGTTCAGAGCCTGGCTTTTGCCAGAATTCGATGATTGCACAAGACCATATGCGTTAATCACAGGTGTTGCGCTTTGGACATAATCCTGGCTTCGCAGCATTATCAGGAAATCATTGTAATCGGCAAAACCAACAAGCGAGTTGGTAGAAACAATGCAATCGGAATAAAAACCATGATTCTTATCAATAAAATCGACTGTAAGTCCGTTCATTACTGTCATAACAACAATGACGGTAAAAACGCTGACTGCGACAGCAAGTACCGCTACGATTGTCAGCTTATTGCTCTTGAATAATTTAAATGGCAGTATTACATGGTACATTATTCGTACCTCAAAATCTTAACAGGTGAAGTTTTTGCGGCAATTAACGATGGAATAAACGCGCCGAGAACGGAAGCCGCGATTGCGGCCGCGAAAAATAAAATTGCCCAGAACCAGTCAAAATGACTTGGTATTTTCGTAAACATATAAACACTGCTGCTCCAAAGTTTCAATCCGAACAGCGAACTTATAAATTGCTCTATTGCGTTTATATAATGAGTAATCAGGTAACCGAAGATGACTCCGCCTGTTGCGCCGATGATGCCGATGAATAAACCAAAGAGTAAAAAGATTGAAATTACATCCATAGAGGAAGCGCCAATAGACTTTACAATCGCCAAATCTTTAATTTTGGTTTTTACAATCATATAGAAGATGCAGAATATCAGTACAACAATGCCCGCACTGATAATTCCGAAAACAACCAGCAGCACAGCCATTTGCTTGCGAAGTTCATCCGTATATTCAGCCTGTTTCTGCATTGATGTCATTATTTGCGCATCTGCGGCGAAAGAAGCGGGCCAACCTAAATCTTGTGTCACGAATTCAATCCATACTTTTCGGACAGATTCAATCGCATCTTCAGGATTGATTCCGCCTTTGCATTTAATATGAATTACATCAGCTGCTTTGCGGTTTTCTTCGCCTCCGAATAAAAGCACACTCAAATCATCAATGGGGATGAATACGAATCTTTTATCGATATCGTAAACCGAAGTGAAAACAATATCCGATATGGTAACTGCCGATGAACGGCTTGTTGTAATCGCAGTGCTGTTGGCAGAGCTATTTGCGGTTGTGCCGGTTGTAATTACAGCTTTTTTGCCAATATATGATTCTGCTTTAGCGATATCATACTTGTCTGTTTTCGGGTCAGGCTCTAAAAGCAGGGCGATGCCCGTAAAAACAGGTATATTTTTCTCGTCAGAAGATTTGAATTGAGCGGGAGTTTCGATTTTTTTCTGTTCGAGAAGGTTATCCTGAAAATTAGTAACCCTGCATCTGCTTGCAAGGTCGATACCCCAGAAATTAACAGCGCGAACATTGCCCGCATCCAGATATATAAGCCCGCTTGCTGAAAGGACAGGCGTGGCTGCTTCGATTTTATCATTTGCGTTTAATCTGTTTATGAGCAGGTCATAATGTGTGAACTGAATCGTTGGCTCCAGTACGATATCGCCAAGGTATTCAGATGCGTTCAGTTCAATAGCCCTGATGAAAGCTGTGAAAAGACTTGCCACGGTAATAAGCAGGGAAGTCGAGAGCATTACCGCCGCGATGCTTAGAAACACTATCTTCCTCTTTTTTAAATATCGTAATGCGAGGAAAAATTTTAACATCAATCATCCAAATGTTTAATTTTTAATTCTTAATTTTGAATTGCGGAATCGCTCTGGAGCGATGGATATTAAACATTAAAAATTCAAAATTAAAAATTTATTTATATTTTCTCCGGCTTTAATAGCGGAAATAAAATTACATCCCTGATATTCGTGGTGCCGGTAAGCAGCATGACAAGCCTGTCGATTCCAATACCAAGTCCGCCGGCAGGGGGCATACCGTATTTCAATGCGGTGATGAAATCCTCATCCAGGCTTCTGAACGTTTCTTCATCTTCGCCTGCGCCTTTAACCTGCTGGGAGAAATTCTCCAACTGTACGGCCGGATCGTTCAATTCCGTATACGCATTAGCGATTTCTATACAGCCGATATAAAGTTCGAATCTCTCCGCAAGTTCAGGATTTGTCTTGCTGCGTTTAGTTAATGGGCACAATTTGCCCGGGTAATCAATGACAAAAGTCGGGTTTACAAGATTGCCTTCAACTTTTTCTTCGAAAAGTTTATTAACAACCACATCATCATCCATTTGCAATTCATCCATACCCGCTGCTTTAGCCTGTTTGCGTACAGCGGCTATATCATGAATGTCGCATCCGCAATATTGTTTGAATAAATCAGAATATGGAGCACGTCTCCAGGGCTTTGAAAAATCTACTTCATGCTCGCCGAATTTTAATTTCGTACCTTCACAATGTTTCTCAATCAAAGTGGAAATCAACGATTCTGTAAGTTCCATCATTATATTATAATCGGCATACGCCTGGTAAATTTCCATCATTGTAAATTCGGGATTATGACGCGGGCTTAATCCTTCATTTCTGAAATTCCTGTTAATCTCGAAAACTTTTTCCATACCGCCGACAAGCAGTCTTTTAAGGAAAAGTTCCGGCGCGATACGCAAATATAAATCGATATCAAGCGCGTTATGATGTGTAATGAAAGGTTTGGCAGCCGCACCGCCTGCGATTGTCTGCATCATCGGTGTTTCGACCTCGAAAAAACCTCTTTCGCAGAGGAAACTCCTGATAGTTGAAATCATATCAATGCGTTTTCTAAATTTCTGCATTACTTCAGGATTAGCCCAAAGGTCAACGTATCTTTGGCGGTATCTTAACTCGGTATCGCTAAGGCCGTGAAATTTTTCCGGCGGCTGCAATACCGATTTAGTCAGAAGAGTGAAATCTTCAACCCAAATCGTCAATTCGCCTGTCTTGGTAAGTCCAAGCTGTCCTTTAACGCCGACGATGTCGCCAAGCTCAACCATTTTTATAATATTCCATTGGCTTTCGAGCAGTTTTTTGCTCAAACCAATTTGAATTGTTCCTGTTCTGTCGCGAAGAGTAATAAAAATCAATTTGCCAATATCGCGAAGAAGAACGATTCTGCCAGCGCATGCGGCACGTATTACAGGTCCGCCTTCGTGTGAAATCTCGCCTGCCGCTGCGGAAGGATTCTGCTCATGGAACTTCTTACGAACCGACTCGGTTGATTCTACATTATCGAACCTGCCGCCATACGGATCAATTCCAAGCTGTTTGATTTTAGAAACTTTTTCAGTTCTTTGCTGTTCAAATTTGCCCGCTTCATTTTGCTGCGAGCCTGCATCCTGATGCTCTGTCATTATTTTAATCCTGATTCAATAAAAGTTTTGCTCTTGCGACAAGAATCGCGGTATCAAGCTGATAATCGCTTGAGAGCGTTTCCTGTAAGTTATGTCTTTTTAATTTAGTGCCGTTTTCCTGATGATCCGCTGCTGCAAGAACGTCATTATCGCGTTCTATTTCCAGCATTTTTTTCATCTCATCTGTGGTCATATCGCTTTTAACATTCGGCATTACTCCCCAATCTTTTTTATTTTCTTTTTGTTTCGCCCAGCGGTCATTTACTCTCTGGCCGGAAGGAAGATGGTAATATGCCATAGTATATTTTAACTGTGCTCCGTTGCCGGGATAATCGGAGATGGTCTGAACGCTGCCTTTGCCATAGCTCTGCTCACCAACCAGGGTTGCTCTGTTAAATGCTCTGTCTGAAAGTGCGCCGGAAACGATTTCTGATGCACTTGCCGAACTTGAATTAATCAATATCACCAGCGGATAATTCGGATGAGTACCTTTTCTTTCCGCAGTTTCCCATGTCGGCAAACCTACACGAGGCTGTGTGCTGACCATTACGCCTTTTTCAACGAACAGGTCTGTGATGTCCGCTGCGCTTTGCAGATAACCGCCTGTATTAAATCTCAAATCGAGAATCAATGCTTTGAGACCTTCACCTTCCAGCTTGGTCAAAGCTTTATCTACATCGGCCGCGGTCGAAGCGGAGAATTGAGTGATTCTGACGTAACCGATTTTATTTTTCTCATCGATAAAATATAACCAGTTGCCGCTGTTATCTCTTGACCAGCCTCTGGTTGTCGGTACAACTATTTTAGCTCTTGTTATTTCTATCTGTCTTGACTGGTCTGAATCAGGTCTGCGAACTGTAAGTTTTACTTTTGTTCCAGCCGGGCCGGTAATCTTGCTTACAGCGCATGTAATAGTCATCTCTTTGGTGCTTTCACCATTTACTTCTTCAATTATATCTCCTGCATCGATACCTGAATAATAAGCCGGAGCGCCCGGAACAAGGCTAACGGCCTTTAGCTGTCCGTCTTCCTTGGAAATTTCAACGCCAATGCCGGTAAATTCATTTGTCATATTCTTTTCAAAATCTTCAACCTGCTTTGGCCAGATAATTGTAGTGTGCGGATCGAGCGCGTTCAAAGAAGAATCACCGAAATTCCAGATGAGAATCTGCTGCGGAAGTTTTATCGTTGATAGATTTAGTGAAAGAACATTTTTGAATAATTTTACATACTGATCTTTGCTTAATGAGGCATTATTATCGGAATTATATTCTTTCGACATTTCATTTATACCGCTGACGAATTTGGGTATGCCGTCTTTTTCAAATTTGAAAGTAATTGCGCCGGAATTCGCGTCAGGTTTGACCGAGTTAGGCCCCGGCGGGACATACTCGCTTGTGCTTAAAACTTCAGCCAAATAGTTTAATCTCCTGAATGCCTTTTCAGCCATATCTCTATATCTGAAAGGCTCAACATATCCGTACTCCAACATATCCAGACTGCGGATGAAAATATCGGGGGTTATTTTTTCGTACCTGTCTAATGTAGATTCGCAGGGACTGTCCTGTAATGAACCTTTTATAATTGCTTTTTCTTCAAGTGCGTCTTTTTTATCATTATACGTTTTTTCTTCTTCATAAATCACAGCCAGCCAGCTGTAACAATAAAGAAGCGCGTCGAGATAATCTCCCTTCTTTTCGAATTCAGCGGCTTTCTTTTTAGCTTTTTCAAAAGTATCTTTTACGTAAGGGAGATTTAATACTGATTCTTTCTGACTTTTGGTTGCAAAATCATGTGCTTTGACGATGACGGGAAATACATCCAGTAAATTGGGTTCATTCGTTTCAGGAGCGGATTTAAACTTATTAAGCTGCTCAAGCTGCTCCTGATAGGATTTTTCTCTTTTCTGCTGAATATTCTTTTGCAGTTTTTCGTAATCTGCGACTATCGTAAGAATTTCAGAAGCCGCTTCGCTCCCTTGGGCTTTTTTAGCTATCTCTGCCGCCTGCGTAAAATTACCGTCGCAGATTTGCGCAACAGCAGTTTCAATAGCCGATTCACTATTTCCAGATTTAGCCTTTTGCGCTGAATAAGACATTGAAAAGGCAGGAATGATTGCAAGCTGGAGAACGAAAATGAGAGCTATAATTTTTTTCATAGATAAAACCCATAGGGTACAGGCAAGTTTTGTACTTCCTGTACCCTATATTTCAAATTTTAAATATTTACTATTAAATTGGTTACAGACATTCAGCCGCTTTGCCGCTGCATCCGAGAACATCAAGTTTATGCATAACCATAGCCTTGATAGCTTCTCTTGCCGGCCCGAGATAATTTCTTGGGTCAAATTCAGCAGGTTTTTCAGCGAATACCTGGCGAATCTTTGCTGTCATTGCCATTCTTAAATCGGTATCGATATTAATTTTGCAAACCGCCATTTTACCAGCCTTAGTTATAGCAGATTCCGGTACACCCATAGCATCAGGCATTTTACCGCCGTACTTATTAATCAAATCCTTGAATTCCGGCAAAACGCTGCTCGATCCGTGCATTACCAATGGATAACCCGGCAGTTTATCAGCGACTTTCTGTATAACATCGAATGCTAATTTCGGTTCGCTCTTGAATTTATAAGCGCCATGACTTGTTCCGCAAGCTACCGCCAATGAATCGCAACCGCTTTTTTTCACGAATTCGATAGCCTGGTTGGGGTCTGTCAAATGGGAAGCGACATCATCGTGCGATAAACCGACGACGTCTTCTTCGATACCGCCCAGTTGTCCCAATTCAGCTTCAACAACAACGCCGTGAGCGTGTGCGTATTCGACAACCTGTTTAGTAATTTTGATGTTGTCTTCGAAAGAATGATGTGAAGCGTCAATCATAACCGATGTGAAACCGTCATCAACGCACTGTTTGCAGCTTTCGAAAGTATCGCCATGATCCAAGTGCATACAAATCGGCAAAGTTGGATTTTCTGCAACTGCTACATCGATTATTGCCTTCAAATAGCTCATCGAAGCGTATTTCCGTGCACCTCTTGATATCTGGAGAATTAAAGGAGCTTTCTTCTCTGCACAAGCAGCTACGATACCCTGTGTAATCTCCATATTGTTGACATTAAATGCACCGATTGCATAGCCGTTTTTGTAGGCCATTTTGAACATTTTTTCTGTGGTAACTAAAGCCATTTTTTATATTCCTTAAGTTAAATAAAAGAAAAAGGTTATATCTGACAAACGATAATCAGGGCCTAACCCTTAGGGTTAATAATTTCTTTCGGCGGGGCTTTCCAGGCCGAGCAGGTTTCTGTTGCCCGTAGCCAGTTCGCCGACACCTTCCGGCCATATAGTAAGGCTTATCGTCCGTCTGTCAAGTGATTCGTCTACTCCGTACGAAAGTGCGTAATAAAGTCTGTTATATCTCCTGATGAGCGAAACCTCTGTTGCGATCAGGCCATTGCGTTTGTAATCGTATTGATGAGAGAAAGATAATGAGTAGCGGGGGTTAAGTTTGTATGTCGCGGCGAAAGTAAAAGCGCTTGAACCTTTCTCGTCATCGATTACAACGCTTCTTAGATATCTATGGCCGATATAAACGCTCAAATTCGGCCAGACTGTTCTTGAAACTCCGACATTGAACTGTTCAATGTCCGCATCCTCAACATCCCAGTTGAAATCGCTTAAGATTGCTGTCGTATCGCTGACTCTCCAGATGTAATCGCCATTCACAGAGTCTCGCTGCGGTCCGAAAATTTCAAATGTTCTGTAATTTGCGCCAAGGTCGCTGTTGTAAATTCCCGGAGCGACGAGTGTAGAAAGCGGCACAAACGGATTATTCCAGACCTGCCTGTCTGGTCTTCTTTGCTCTGATGGATCGCTGACTTTTGTATATTCAAGATTCAATCGCATCCAATCGAGAATCCTTTGTTTGTCGCCTTGTCCGCGTTTTGTCTGCCATCTTTGCAAAACACCCAGAGTATAGGAATCTCTCTGCTCAACTAAATCTGAATTTTCAGCAAAGACAGATATATTAGTATATGGCTTTACTATGTGCCGAAGGCCGTGGACATCCCAGAACTTGGAATCATATTTATATTGTTTCCAAAATTGTGTGGAAGCTCTTACGCCTGCTTCGCCAATAAAGGTTTGCGGATCGCCGTTTGGCCCTGTTCCGCCAGTAGCGACACCTCGCGAGAATCCGCTTCTGTCATCATAGCCGAAAGTACCCGCTGCGAATGGAACTATATTGCCTTTTTTATATTGAAGCGGAAAGTCGATTTCCGTGCGGTGTTGGCCAAAAGTGAAATATTCGTCGTTAATTTTGAAATCATGATCTTGGCCGGTTAATTGCCTGAATCTTCCCAAACTGCTGTCGCTATACAACGTGAGTTTGTCGTCCCACAGTGACTGTCCTTTTAAGTGATATTGTGCAGAGGGCAAATCTTCAAGCTGGTCTGCCCATTTATTAATACGCCATCTTCCTAAAAGGGCAAAAGCCTGGTTATCTTTAATCCATTTCAGATGAACGCTGGTTTCACGCAGTCTGTCTTCAAAATATTCATCACGGCGAAACGCCTCAAGGAAATTTTCATCAGACAGGTAACTTGTTTCCAATGTCAGCTGCCAGTGTTCGGGCAGGAAATGCCTGTGCCAGAAATTGAACATGCCTCGCATTTTATCGGGCGGTTCAATATTTTTTCTATGTCTGCCCAGGTCATCTTCGCCTCTATCGTTAATGATATAACCGTTTATGTCGCCGTAATATTTTTCTTTTTCGTAATTTATATCTCCGCCTGCGCCGATTCCGCGTTTTGAATAACTGTCCAGGTATAAACTCGAATCGACTCCCTCTGATTCTTTAAGTCCCAGCAGTCTTGCCAGGTACCATTCAGTTTCTATGCCCGTACCGAAAGAATTATCATTGCTGAACTGTACTCTCCTAAGCGGCATATCGGAACTATCAAGATTGCTCCGCATCCTTGGCCACCAGAATACGGTCTTGTCGTCGACTTTCATCTTTACATTTTCCATTACCGCGTCAAAACTCTTTTCAGTTGATTTTCCAGCGGCCCGGTCAATGGCGGTGGTATCTGTAATAAAAACTTTTGAAGCTGTAGCCGAAACCTGCGGTACGTAAAATTCGCTATTTGTCAGCGTCAGATTTTCGCCTGCGAATTTATTTTCAGCAACCTGCCTGATTTTATCCGCCCTTGCGTAAATCGGAATTCCTCTTTCAGGATCATAAGTAATAATAACCGGTTTTATAAGCAGTGCCTGTTTTTTAATAAAATCATAATATACTTCGACAGCGCGGATAGTCCTGCTGCCTTCAGTCATAACTATATCGCCCTGCATATAAATAGCTTTGATGTTATTGCTTGGTATTAATGATTTTGTAGAGTTTGGTTCATTCGGTTCATTTACTTCACTGGTTTTGCTTGCGTAAAAGACGACAGCGTTATCGCCCATCAATTCCAGTGTTCGGCCGGTTTCGTCCTGTTTTTGCCAAAGATAAAACCTGTTATTAATTGTTGCTATACCCGTTCCATCCGGAAGATTTTCGTTTGTATATACAAGGGGTGTTTCTGTTGCCTGTGTAATATTGACGGGATAATTTATTTTCACCGGCGGCTTTTGCGGAATTACATTCGGCTCTGCAACGGGCGGTTTTGGTGCAAACCAGGAACGTTTTCCTGTCCGCTGAATTGCTTTTCTTTCTTTTTTTGCTGCTTTCGTTTCAGCAGATGTTTTTGCTTTTCCGCCGCCGAAAACCTTATCAATTACATTAAGCTTGGGAGCATCATTAACATCTGCTGCAGGCTGTCCTTGATTTGATTGTGCCATTTGCGGCTTGCGCTCAATTTGCATTTGGCCGATTGCTATTAGAGCATTGCGGTAGAGAACGCTTGTTCGCGGGTCGTCTGTCAAGCGGGAATCAGCGGTAATGAAAATTTCGCCATTTACTGTGAACTTTGCGACAAGCGACTCGGCGCCTTCGACAACCTTGCTTTGGGTCTCAACGCCGGACATTTTAGAACTCTTCCCCTGATCGACGCTGACTTTATCCTGAAGATAAACTGTTAATTTGTATTCAGTTTGCGAGACACCGATATCTTCAGTGGTATTGGTAATTGTATTTAGCCAAATGACAGCATTTTGGCTTTTAAGCTTGTTATCGCCTAAAGTTAGATCAAAGCCTTTGTCGAATACAAGGATTTGTTCGTTCTCGTTTGCCTGAAAGCTGGTAACTGATTTGCCGCTTATATTAAGGTCTTCGGCTCCGAAATATTGTGCCTGCGAGGAGGTAATTTGGCAATACCCCTCGGCTGCTATTAATAATATTAGTAAGACGCGAATAATCCGTTTATGCATTATACTTCCTGTAAAGCCGATTATATTGGCCTGATTATATTCTTCAAAAATTATAAATCCAGTTATAAATCCGCAGAAACCGTGATATTAGTATTGATAACACGGTTCCATAAGCTATTATCGAACAAAACTATATTATAGGAATAATAAATGACGAATAATTTTAGTGGATATCAAAAAAAGGTTATAAAAAACTATTATGATAATTTGGATAAGATAGCATTGTCCAAATTGCAGGATTTAGTAACGGAAATCTATCTTGCTGAAAGCGAAGAGAAAAAGAAAAAGCTTTGGGACAGGGTTGCGGCTGCGATGGCACAGTTAAAAATACCGGTTGGTGTCGCGGCAAATATTCTCAAACGAAAAGACCCGGCAATCCTCGCCAAGAACATTACCGATTGGTTAAAATAATTTTTCAGTGAGGATTTCCCATTTTTCTATGTCAAAACTATGCTCAAAATGGTCGCGTTTATGTCACTTTAGGTCGCGCAGGTGTCATTTTGATGTTACTTTTTGTCAAAAAGGCTTTGAAAAACAGGGCGAAATGAAAAAAGTTACTCAAAAAACCTCATTTTTGCTTCAAAAAAACCGATTTTAGCTCAAAAGATTGATTTATTTACTCGAAAGATTTGAAATTTACACGAAAAAAACAGGTGGTAAATGGGTAAATGGGTAAATGGGTAAAAGAGTGGATGAGTGAATGAGTAAAAATGTTAAAGAGCAAAGTTGTCTATAATACGAATATTATACCATAATTTTAGTCGGGAATCTAGTAGAATCAGATGGGAGCAATTAGATTTTGTAAATATTTTTTTAGATACTTGCGCGAAATTTTATTCTATGGGATCAGAGTTTCAAACCAATGTTGAGCAATTAAAGAAAAGTCCATAAAATCAACTTTTCTGTCATAGTTCAAATCTGTCTCATTACAAAATCCTGACGATTCGCAATTTGCTGCAAGCCACTGCTCTGTTAATCGGCTAATATCGCCTAATCCAATGCTGCCTGAATGATTTAAATCGCCTGTGATGTGTTCTTGCCAGCCCCATTGTGCTATATGTGCTGAAATAGTATTGCCAGAAGCAGTAAAATTTCCGCCGGCAATCAATCTGCCGTTGAAAGTATTTAGAACATTGACGGTATTATCAAGGCCGTTAGCCAGTGGGTACCAATTTGTTCCGTCCCAGCATGCAATTTTATTTGCTGCCATTTCTCCTGCTGTTGTACAGCTGCCGCCGGCAATTAATAGGCCATTATATACTGTTAAAGCATAAGTATATCCGCTTGAGCCTGCGCCCATTCCAGTACCCAGTGAATGCCAGTTTGTACCATCCCACGCGGCAACACAATTGGCAGTAATGCCGCCTGCTGTAGAGAACATACCGGCAGCTATTAACTGATTTCCATATACCGCAAGAGCATTAACTGTTTCTCGATAACCACCGATGCCGCTGCCAAGAGGGTGCCAATTTGTACCGTTCCAGCGCGCAATGCCATTAACATCAACACCGTCAGCGGTTTGAAACGAACCACCTGCAATCAATTGGCCATTATAAACCGTAAGAGCCCAGACGGATCTGTCCATACCGTTTCCTATTGACTGCCAGCTTGTTCCATCCCATCGAGCAATATAATTTGCTGTATTGCCTCCGGCTGTTGTGAAGTTGCCGCCTGCGATCAATTGATCATTATAAACTGTAAGCCCGTAAACACTGCCGTCTATCCCACTGCCTAATGGCTGCCAGTTTGTTCCATCCCATCGAGCAATATAATTTGCTGTATCGCCTCCGGCTGTTGTGAAGTTGCCGCCTGCGACCAGTTCATTATTAAATATTGTAAGAGCATGAACGCTTCCGTTCATCCCGTTGCCCAATGTGTGCCAATTAGTTCCATCCCAGCGTGCTATCCTATTTGCTTCTATGTCTTTCACAGTGGTAAAATATCCACCTGCAATCAGTTCATCGTTAAAAACTGTAATTGCATTAACGCTACTATTCATACCACTGATAGTTTCAGTATTGAACCTCTGCCAATTGGTTCCATTCCATCCAGCGATATTTCTCACTTCAACGTTTCCTGCACTGGTGAAAATTCCGCCAACAATTAACCGGTCTTCCGAGACTGCCATGCAAAAAACTCTACCGCTTATACCGCTTCCTAACTGCTGCCAGTTAGTGCCATCCCATAAAGCGACATGATTTACATCATTAGTTCCGACCTTTGTAAAATAACCTCCAATAATCAAATGGTCATTATAAACAGTCATAGCCTTGATACTGTCATTGAAGCTTTCACCTAAAGACTGCCAATTTGCACCATTCCAGGCTGCAGTCATGCTTCCAGTAGCCGCGATCAATTGGTTGTTATAAACAACTAATTGTGTTACAGCACTGTCGAGGCCATTTCCAAGCGGCTGCCATGTTGTACCATTCCATCTTGCGATATTATTTACTGGTGTACCACCTGCTGAAGTAAATAGACCTCCTGCGATAAGTTCTCCGTTATAGACTGTCAAAGCATACACAGGCGGATAGTAATATGAGCCTCTTTTTATACCGCTTCCGAGCGGCTGCCAATTTGTGCCGTCCCAACGCGCTATGGCGTACATCGCGGTGTCTCCTATTTTCATGAAATTTCCGGCGGCGAACAATTGTCCATTATAAACAGTTACAGCATAAACACTGCTGTTCATTCCGCTTCCGAGCGGCTGCCAATTTGTGCCATCCCAGCGCAAGACGGGGTTGTCAGTATCTCCGCCGCTGCTGCTGGAAGAACATCCTGCGATTAGTTGCCCATTATAAATGGTAGTTGTGTAAACCCTGCGAGCGATTCCACTTCCGAACGGCTGCCAATTTGTGCCGTCCCAAGCGGCGGCATGATTGACATAAACATTTTCAGCAACTGTGAAATTTCCACCAGCGAAAAGCATTTCAGGGTTAGGGCCGTCTCCGTCTAAGTCATAAGGCATTAAGCAATATATGTAATTATTGATTCCGGGAAGACCTTCGCCTTGCAGCCAGAGCGGTTCATTTGGAATTGAATCTGCGGAAACACTGATTGAAACGAACAATATGATACAGACTGCACAAATTTCTGCTTTCATATTTCTTCTCCAATTCGAGTAAGATTTGAATGCGAATTAATATGATAGAGTATGTTCATAATATTTTCAACAAAATTCTTAAAAAGAATAAGATTGACGTAGTCAGAATTGTCCTATAATATCCTGCTTTATGGACGGAAAACACAGCAAAGGAGTGCCAAAGTCTATCATTGCCGGATTGGCTCTGGCAATATTAACCCTTCAAAGTTTTGCCTTCGGTGTAATCTATTGTTCATTTGGCAGCACAGTTGGAAAACCTTTAGGCAGCGGCGAACAAATCGACGTTGTAGTTGAAACGCAGCTCTTTGTTCCTCTAAAAGGAACAATCAAAGATTTTGACCTTTCTCTCGATATCAAACACACAAGCTTTTGCGACCTTTCCATAGTTATACAAAGCCCGTCAGGCAAAACTATAACTGTCAGTCAATATGATCATTATAATTTTATTTTGAATAAGCAGGCGCTAGGCTGGCTTACCTTAGATAATGAAAGCACAGTTACAATCGATCAGGCGCCGAATATCTGCATCGGTTCATTTAAACCCTCCGGCTCAAAGCCTTTAAGTACATTCTACAGTACCCAAAGCTACGGCCTCTGGAAAATTCGGATCTGCGATCATATATATAGTGATACCGGCATCTGGGACGGAATTCGTTTTGATTTAGGTATCGAACCCCAGATGCAGCAGGCAGTTCTAAACATTCCTGAACCCTCAACCCTAATTATCAGTATTGTCAGTCTAATTATTTTCGCTAAAAAACGCTGAAAAAGCACTGATAAGCTGGAGAAAAATTAACTCATTTGCCGATAGATTTTGATATGGCGTTGCGGTATGTTTGCGCGCATAATGCTGATTTAGCCTTTATTATAGGACTTTAATTTTTAATATTACTGCTGCCGGTTACGGTAGTATTTTTTTGAGGTGTTAAGTTGAAAAAACCTGCGAATTTTAGTTCCAAAGCCTTGCTGGTACTTGGGCTTGCTTTTATATCAATGCTTTTATTTAGTTGCATCAGTTTTGATGTTGGGGATTTTCCGAGCAAATTCGTTTGGCCCAACAATCATCCGGCGGCGAACTGGTGCGGGGCTTGCGGCGCGTTTTTGGCATACTATCTTATGTATTATGCAGGGCCGGGGATATTCATTGCTCTTGTGGCGATCGCATCAGCAATAATTGTAAAGCTCGCGGACAAACAAGTTACACAGCCTTTTTTACGTACAATCGGTCTGGTTCTGGTAACCGCATCGATTTCAGCTATCATATATATGCTTCGCAGGGAGAGCGTTTCATCTTTGCCGACGGGCAGCGGGGGGATTTTAGGCGCTGCGACGGTAATATTCCTCAAGAAAAATTTTTCACTGCTTGGTACTGTAATCATCGTGCTTAGCGGTTTCATAGTTGGCGCCATATTATTTGCCGACTCGCTGGTGATGGGATTATTGCATGTAATCGGCGCTGTTTGTATGAAATTTATCAGTGCATGCGTACCTGCATGGGCAACTGCGAGAGTTCATTCGCAGAAAGTTTCTGAGATATGGAAAAGACTTAGCGAAAAGAAACCCGAGCCTCAGGCTACAATTGAAGAACTTATAGCTGAAGAAGCGCAGCAGGTTCATGAAATGCAGCAGCAATCTCCGCAGCAAACTGTTCAGGCTGACCGTGAGATTGAACATCATCTCCAAAATGAACCGGCACCGGCAGCGCTGGCTATTCGTCAACCTGTTAAAGCAAAAGCACCAGTGCATGATACTACCGAAGAAAAAGAAGCTTACGAAGCTTCAAGTTATGACGGCTATATTCTTCCGCCTTTGGATTTGCTTATTGAGCCGGAATATAATTTTGGCGAGGTTCAGGAAAAAATTATCAAGGCAAAATCATCTGCTCTTGAGCAGGTACTTAATGAATTCAATATTGAAGCTCATGTTGTGGGCGCAGACCCCGGGCCGACAATTACAATGTTCGAGCTTTCACTGGCTCCGGGCATTAAGGTCAGCCAGATAACTAATCTTTCAAATGACGTCGCGCGAGCGCTTGGCGCACCAGCGGTTCGAGTTGTGGCGCCTCTGCCGGGCAGGCATACAATAGGTATCGAAGTTCCGAACAGTCAGAAAGAAACCGTCCGGCTGAAAGATTTGATTGTTCGCGCGGATGAAAATTATAAGAAAATGAATCTTCCGCTTTTCCTGGGCAAAGATTCTTCCGGTCGAGCTATCGTCAGCGATTTGGCGGCGATGCCTCATTTGCTTATCGCAGGTACGACAGGCTCTGGTAAAAGTGTTTGCATCAACAGTATCATTATGAGTCTTATGCTCACCAAACGGCCTGATGAAGTGAAGCTTGTTCTGGTTGACCCGCAGATGGTTGAAATGACGGCGTTGTCCAAAGTTCCGCATCTGATGGCTCCGATTGTTACGGAAATTAACAAAGCCGAGCAGATTTTCGAATGGGCAACGATAAAGATGGATGAACGCTATGCTTTGTTTGCCGAAGCGGGTGTGAAAAATATCGCGGGCTATAATTCGCTTGGTACAGAAGAGCTTATCAAACGATTCAATCCGCAAACGCCTGATGAAGAAGCGAAAATTCCGAAGAAAGTTCCGTATTTTGTTATTATCGTTGATGAGCTTGCTGATTTGATGATGACATCATCGAAAGAAATTGAAAGTTATATTGTGCGAATCGCTCAAAAGAGCAGGGCGGTTGGTATTCATATCGTACTTGCGACTCAGCGTCCGCAGGCGACAGTTGTTACTGGTCTTATCAAGGCGAATCTGCCGAGCAGAATCAGCTTCCGCGTTTCAGGCAGACTCGACAGCCGAATCGTGCTTGACCAGAACGGCGCTGAAACTTTACTCGGTCAGGGCGATATGCTCTTCCTCAAACCGGGTTCAAGCGATTTAGTCCGAGCACAGGGCGCGTATGTTGATGACGGCGAAGTCAAAAAAGTTGTTCAGCATCTTGCAGAGCAGGCCGAGCCGCAGTTCCATCCAGAACTTGTTCAGCTTAATCGTGTCGATGCCGCAGGTGCGTGCGACGATGAAATGTTTGATGATGCTGTTCGTATCGTACTCGAATCGCAGCGAGGAAGTGTTTCTCTGCTGCAAAGAAAATTGAGTATTGGCTATGCCCGTGCAAGCAGGATTATCGAAGCGATGGCGTCAAGTGGAATTCTTGGTTCGTATAAAGGCAGCCAGGCTCGCGAATGTATGATGACGCTTGAAGATTATGAAAACGCCAGGAAGCAGATGGCAATCGACAAACAGGCAGGATTCAGTGATATGCAGGAACCTGTTGAGGTAATTGAAGAAGTTCAGGAAGATGAAACCGAAGGGGAAGATGATGGTGATGAAGAGGAAACCCCTGATGATAAATCTGAATCTTCGCATGATATAAAAGATGCTGACTATGATTATAATCACCGTCATCAGCATGAAGACGTTTTGAATTCTTAATCGCTGCTATCGATTAAGAAGTTTTTAGTTTTGAGTGTTTAGTTTAAGTTTTTTAATGGAAGATGAAAAACAAAATGCAGAACCGTCTAACGGCACAAAGCAATGTCCTTATTGCGCAGAGACTATCCAGGCGGCGGCTATCAAGTGCCGATACTGCGGTGAATTTCTCAACAAACCTGTAAAAAACGGGCAGCAGCAGGGCGAAAAAAAAGAAGAAGAGAATAAAATCGAATTTCCAATTGTTGTTTCACCCTCACTTTGGATTTTAATTTCGTCATTCATAAAATTAACGATAGTGCTGGCGGTTTCTTTTGCTATTTCATTTGGCTATCTTAATAAACTACTGGTCAAAGTGAAATTAACTGTTCCCGATAAATACACGATGATAGTTGGAATTTCGCTGGCATCAGCGGCGGTCATTATATTTTTGTTTAAGATTTTGAAGTTAAAGAGCATTGAGTATAAAATTTCACCAGACCGCATCGAATATACACGCGGCATTTTGAGCAGGCGTGTTGATAACATCGATATGTTCCGCATTATTGATATGAAACTCCATCGCAGCCTGCTTGATATTCTTGTCGGCATCGGTTCGATTACTCTTGTTACCAGCGACAAGACCGACCCGAATTTTCAATTTGCAAAAGTTCGGGGCTCAAAATATGTCTATGATATAATTAAAAAATTAAGTCTTGATTCAGATAAGAAAAGAGGCGTTATCCACCTTGAATAATATATTTGCAAACCTTGTTTAATCTGGGTAAGATAAAAAAAGTAGGTATATTGTTTTGAACATTTAGTAATTATTAATTTGTATTTGTTTCGGATTTCGTTTTTCGAAATTCGGATTTTACCCTGCAAGGAGGCTCAATGGACGCTTTAAACGGATTTTTTACCTGGTTGAATTCATATCTCTGGGGTCCTCCGATGCTTATTCTTTTAATCGGAACCCATCTCTATTTAACTTTCCGCCTTTGCTTCATTCAAAAGCATATCGGGCTGGCAATTAAATTATCGGTTACCCGTGAAGATGATACGAAAGGCGATGTAAGTCCTTTTGGCGCATTGACTACCGCTCTTGCCGCGACGATAGGTACCGGAAACATTGTCGGCGTTGCGATTGCGGTTGCAATGGGAGGGCCTGGCGCGGTTTTGTGGATGTGGCTGACAGGTGTTTTCGGCATAGCGACAAAATACTCTGAAGCTTTGCTGGCTGTTAAATACAGGGTTGTTACTTCGGACGGCACAATGCTCGGCGGCCCGATGTATGCTCTCGAACGCGGGTTGAAATTGAAATGGCTTGGCGTACTTTTCTGCGTATTCACGACGCTGGCTGCTTTCGGTATCGGCAATACAGTTCAGGCAAATGCGATTTCAGGCCTTATCAAAGATCAATTTCATATTAATGTTTATGTAACCGGTGCTCTCCTTTCAGTCGCGACGGCTCTTGTAATTCTTGGCGGAATAAAATCAATCGCGAAAACTTGTGAACGTCTTGTTCCTTTTATGGCCGCCTTTTATGTAATAGGCTGCGTTGTTATTCTTTTAATTAATGCTTCGTATATATTTCCCGCAATCGCGTTGATTTGCAAATCCGCGTTTACGCCTCGCGCTGCCGGCGGCGGTTTTGTTGCCGCAACAATTATGGCAGCAGCAAGATTTGGTATCGCTCGCGGTCTTTTCTCGAATGAATCAGGTTTGGGTTCGGCTCCGATTGTTGCAGCCGCTGCTAAAACTAAAAATCCTGTTCGCCAGGCACTGGTTTCCGCTACAGGTACTTTTTGGGATACAGTTGTTGTTTGTGCAATGACAGGCCTTGTTCTTGTCTCAAGCATGATTAAAAATCCAGCAGCATTCGAAGGTATGAATGGGGCGATATTGACAAAATCAGTTTTCGGTGCCATTCCTGTCGCAGGCCCGATAGTTCTTATAGTCGGCTTGTTTACTTTCACTTTCTCTACAATTCTTGGCTGGTGTTATTATGGCGAAAGGGCATTTGAATATCTCTTTGGCAAAAAGCAGATTATGCTTTATCGGCTTGGCTGGGTTGTGGCTGTCTTTTTAGGTTCAGTTGCGGCAATGCCTTTGGTCTGGAATTTCGCGGACGCTTTGAATGCTTTGATGGCGATACCGAATTTGATTTCGATTCTTTGCCTGTCAGGTGTAATCGTTGCCGAAACGAAAAAATACTTATGGTCGGGCAATATCAACGCTTCTGATGAAATTGTAACTGCTTCACCTGCCTTTGTTCCGGAACCCAAATTTGCCGTTGCAGAGCTTGAGGACGAGAAAGAACTTGTAGAGGCTGAAAAAACGGATTAATAGAGGATTGTTTTTTCCACTTTACTTTTTCTTGTTTTTTAATACAATACCTCTTTTGGTACTAACAGGTAAGTATGGAAAGAATAAGAATTTACGATACAACTCTTCGCGATGGAATGCAGGCTGAAGGCGTCAGTTTCTCATTAGATGACAAACTTGCAATCGCTAAGCGTCTGGATTCTCTGGATTTCGATTACATTGAAGGCGGTTATGCTTCCAGCAATGATAAGGAAATGCAATTTTTCCAGGGAATTGGTCAGCTTAGTTTGACTCACTCCAAAATCGCCGCTTTCGGCAATACCCGCAGGGCAGATGCGACTGTAGAAAACGATATTTCCCTCAATGCGATGCTTGCCTGCAAAACCCCAGTTGCCACACTTGTCGGCAAAACATGGGATATGCACGTTACCGAAGTGCTGCGATGTAGTCTTGAAGATAATATAAAGCTTTGCGCCGAGTCGGTGCAGTACATGAAATCAAAAGGCCTTGAGGTTATTTTTGATGCGGAGCATTTTTTCGATGGCTTCAAGCGAAGCCCTGAATATTCGCTCAAGGTTCTTGCCGCTGTAATCGATGCAGGGGCAGATGTAGTTTGTCTTTGTGAAACCAATGGCGGCGCTTTGCCGCATGAAGTTTATGATATTACAAAAACAGTAAGGCAAAAATTTGCAAAGGCAGCTTTAGGCATTCACTGCCATAACGACACAGATTGCGCGGTCGCAAACTCACTTGCCGCTGTTCAGGCAGGTGCCCGCCATGTTCAGGGAACGATCAACGGCCTTGGCGAACGTACCGGCAATGCGAACTTGTGTACGATTATTCCGAATTTAGTGTTGAAGATGGGCTTTGAGGTTCTGAGCACTGATAAAATTCAAAAGCTTACGGAAATTTCACGTTTTGTTTCTGAAATCGCAAATCTTCCGCCCGCCTCCAATATGCCGTATGTCGGCGAAAGCGCTTTTGCGCACAAAGCCGGTCTGCATGTTGATGCCCTGCGAAAAAATAAAAAAACTTACGAGCACATTGACCCGGCTCTTGTCGGCAATGAACGCAGGTTCCTGATTTCCGAACTTTCAGGCAAAGCCAACATACTTGCGAAACTTGAAAAAGCGAAAATCACGCAGGATCCGCACCTTGCACGCAAAATTCTGATTGAAGTTCAGAATCTGGAAAATAAGGGCTATCAATTCGAGGCGGCCGAAGCAAGTTTCGATCTGCTTGTGAAAAAGTTGATGGGCATGCACAAGCCATTTTTCAATCTCGAAAAATTCCACGTTACAATCGAAAAAGACACCAGCGGCAAAATGGTCAGCCAGGCAATCGTCAAACTTAGCGTTGACGGTTCAACCGAACATGTTGTAAGTGAAGGCGGCGGCCCCGTTGATGCTCTATATGGTTCTCTTTGCAAAGCGCTGGAAAGATTTTATCCTTCAGTACGTGAAATGCATCTGATTGATTATAAAGTGCGAATCGTTAATCCCCAGGCCGCTACAGCCGCGATAACGCGTGTAATTATCGAGACCCGCGACAAAGACAGCGTTTGGGGAACAGTCGGCGTTTCTGAAAATATTATAGATGCAAGCTGGCAGGCTCTGGTCGACAGCGTGGAATACAAACTCCTCAAAGACGGCCTCTCTCCACAGAAATAAGCGTATCATTGTCATTCCCGCCAAAGCGGTTGGAGCATTCGCGCAAACCCCTGTGGGGGAATCCACATGTATAAAATTCTTTGTGCCTTGGTGTCTTTGTGGCCTTCGTTTATCGCAACTGAAAATTCTTGCTTCCTACAAGGTTTTCCATTTGTCTGCAAAATTCAGTTGTCGGATTAACCGCAAAGCTTTTGCCAACCATCGTTTTTACTTTGACGCCGGTCATTGTTTTTATCGTAACGTAAACCTGGCTTTTGCCGCGATGAGCTGCGCATAGTCCTTTTAAAGCGGCAATTTTTTCCTTCGTCATGGCAGCTTCATCGATCAAAATGTTAATGGTTCTGTTTGCGGTGATTTTTGCGGGCGCATGTTCGAGGTCGATTAATTCATCGCAAATAATCTGCGGCGTTTCTCTGGTCAAATCGACTTTGCCTCGCACGAATAAAATTTTATCGACTGTCAGCATCTGCCCGAACACCGCAAAACAATCAGACCACATCACTACTTCGCAGCTTCCCTGCAAATCGACAAGCGTAAATACCGCCATTTTCGCGCCGGCGTTTCTGCCGTTGCGTGTGATGATACTGCGAATTTTCTGAACCATTCCGCCCATGACAATGATTTTGCCGTTAGTTTCTTCTTTCATCTGCGAAGTGTTGATTGTGCTGTAAACACTAATCGTATCCGCATGTTCGCTTAGCGGATTTTTCGTAACATAAAGCCCAAGCACTTCTTTTTCATAAGTCAGCATCTGTGTTTCCGGCCAAGCGGGCACATCAGGCAATTTCAAATGGTCTTTGGCATATTCTTTTTTCATCTCAGGAGACTCGAACAATCCCATTTGACCATTGGCCTTATCGTTCTGAATATT
This sequence comes from Phycisphaerales bacterium, assembly GCA_039679715.1. Lineage (GTDB taxonomy): Bacteria > Planctomycetota > Phycisphaerae > Sedimentisphaerales > UBA12454 > UBA12454. The sequence continues at coordinate 3,557 of JBDKUM010000026.1, read as the reverse complement.
CGAGCCGGCTTTCATTGCTATTTCAAGCCCCGCCATCATCTGTGCTCTGCTTCCGCCCAAATCATCGAAAGCTCCTGCCTTAATCAATGATTCGATAACCTGTTTATTCACAAGCCGTAAATCGACGTTCTCGCAGAAATGGAATAAGCTATGAAACTGCCCGATTTTTTCGCGAGCAGCGATAATCTGCTCAACTGCTTTATCGCCAACGCCTTTAACGGCCGCAAGACCGAACCTGATCATACCGCAATTGTGCGATGATTCGTGCTGCTGCTGATAAATAACGGTAAAGTTAATAAAGCTTTCATTTATATCAGGCGGCGCAACTTCAATTCCCATTCTCCTGCACTCGCCTATATATTCCGCGACTTTTTCCGAATCACCTCGTTCATACGTCAAAAGCGAAGCCATAAATTCAATCGGCCAATAAGCTTTCAAATACGCCGTTTGAAAAGCAATCATTGAATATCGGGTCGCGTGACTTTTATTGAAACCGTAACCTGCGAATCTTTCGATAAGTTCGAAAATCTCATCAGCTTCCTTCTGGCTCAATCCTTTTTCGCCACAGCCTTTGAGAAATTGTTCTTTCTGCTTGGAAATTACATCGATTTTCTTTTTGCTGATCGCCTTGATGAGCGTATAGGCCTGCCGCAGCGGTATATCGCCCAGGCGATTGCAGATTCGCATAACCTGTTCCTGGTAGACCATGATGCCAAAAGTCTCTGCCAGAACTTCCCGCATAATCTGATGCGGTACTTCCCATTTTGTGCCATGTTTGCGGTCGATGAAATCGCCAATAAGCGCCATTGGCCCCGGCCGATACAATGCGTTTGCCGCGATAAGGTCTTCGACTCTGTCGGGCTTTAACCGCATAAGCAAATCCTGCATGCCGCCGGATTCGAATTGGAATATGCCTTTAGTTTTACCGCTCGAAAAAATCTCAAATACCTTCGGGTCTTCGAGATTTATTTTTTCAATATCGATTTCTTTGCCGTGCATTTCTTTGATTAAATCGATCGTATGCTGAATTACGCTCAACGTGCGTAAACCCAGAAAGTCCATTTTTAGCAAACCGATTTTGTCAACCAGCGGACCTTCATATTGAGTTACAATATCGCTCGATTTCGGGTCGCGATACAGCGGCACAAAATCCGTCAAAGGCTCATCAGCGATAACAACGCCGCATGCGTGCACAGATGCGTGCCTTGCAAGTCCCTCAAGCCTTTTGCCAATTTCAATTACATTTCGAGCGGCAGGATTATTTTCGTAAGCTGCTTTTAAATCCGGTTCCTGCGAAATTGCCTCTTCAAGTGTTATATTCAAAGTCGCGGGCACGAGCTTTGCCAGTTTATCGGCTTCAGCCAGCGGCAAATCCAGAACTCTGCCGACATCGCGTATTACGCCGCGTGCCTTCATCGTTCCGAAGGTTATGATCTGCGCGATATGACCATACTTGCTACGGACATATTCGAGTACCTTGGCTCGTCCGTCCTGGCAAATATCAATATCTATATCGGGCATTTCGTTTCGTTCCGGGTCCATGAACCGCTCAAACAGCAGGTCGTAGCGAATCGGATCGACGTTGCATAATCCCAGGCAATAGCCGACTACTGTGCCGACGCCGCTGCCTCTTGCCCCCGTTGGAATATGATTTTCAGCCGCGTATCTGCAAAAATCCCAAACAATCAAAAAGTAACTTGAAAAACCTTTGCTCTCGATAACTTTCAATTCGTGATCAAGCCGCTGTTTGATTTCAGGCGTAACCTTGCCATAAAGTTTTTCCGCGCCTGCATAGCATAATTTTGTCAGATATTTTTCGGGCTTGCTCCCATCTGACGGAGAAAAACTCGGAGCGTGCCTTGTCTTGGTATCGATTTCGACATTGCATCTTTCAGCGACTATAACCGTGTTATCGCACGCTTCAGGAACATCGGCGAAAAGTTCGCGCATTTCCTTGTTCGTCTTGACATAAACATCTTTCGGATAGTGCAGCCTGTCTTCTTCGCCGACTTTCTTGCCTGTACTTATGCAGGTCAGAGCATCATGCGCTTCGTAATCGTCTGCATTGAGAAAATGGCAATCATTTGTTGCAAGCAGCGGCAGCCCCATCTTTTTCGCCAGATCGATTATCGCACCGCGGACATGCGGAACATCTGTAGGCTCATGCTCCTGAATTTCCATGAAGAATCTTTTATCACCGAAAATTTTTAAATAATCTTCAACAGATTTTTTAGCCGCTTCAATGTCATGCCTTGCGAGCATTACATTTACTTCGCCTTTAAGACAAGCTGTCGCGCAAATTAAGCCTTCGTTGTATTGTGCCAGGACTTCTTTATCGATTCGCGGCCTGTAATAAAAACCCTCTGTGTAGCCGATACTCGCCAGCTTAATCAGATTTTTATACCCCGTATTATTTTCCGCAAGCAAAACAATATGATATGCCGCGTCGGATATTGATGATTTATTCTTATTGTGCCTGCTGTCCGGCGCGATATACGCCTCAATACCGATAATGGGTTTGATTTGCGATGCCTTTGCGGCCATGTAAAAATCCACAACCCCGAACATATTTCCATGATCAGTAATCGCTGCCGCAGTTTGACCATCGGCATGACACTTTGCAAATAGTTTTCCCGGCGTTATCGCTCCATCCAGAAGCGAATATTGCGTATGCAAATGCAAGTGTGCGAAGCCCCGCACATTTGCCGCTGTTGTAATTTCTGTTACTTCTTCTTTTGACATATTGACTGTAATTTCCTTATAAAAATCACCGGCACTTCAGCAAAAGTGCGGGGAAAATCCTTTTTCAGACATAGTATATATAATAGTAGTATTAAAATTTGATTAATTAATTTACTGCTATTTTATCTTATAAGAATTGTTACAAAAAGAAATTCTTTTTATAAAAATGTTATAATAAAAAAAGGCAGACCACTAGGAGGAGTGTGGATCTGCCTTAATGAGAAAAACAAAATTGTTTTTCCCCCGATGTTTTGTACGTTACATCGGAGGAAATTTGTTCATTTATTATTAAAAAATCTTCGAAAGCGCAAAAAAAAATGGCAGGCGGCCGAGGAGAGAAACCGCCATGCCGTGTGCGCCTCCTAAAGAGGAGGAGGTACGTGTGGGTAATCTAAAATAACATATATACACTTAATACGTCAAGCAAAAAATTGCGTTCTCTTTTATTTTTATGCAAAAAAAATTATAAACACAAATTCTCAGAAAAAATTGGCCTTCTTTGAGGTTTTTAACAGTTAAACGGTTTTAACACAAAAAAAAAGCATATCAAAATAGATTTCATACATCCACTATTTTACTGATTCGGACTATATTTTATTATAATTAGCTTAGCAACTTTTGTAATACCGACAAAACAGTACGATAATATAAAAGTTGCTTTTGTTGCTAAAATTAAGGCTGCCTCTAATAAAAATTGCTTTTGAAGCGAGACCGAGCGAAATTTTCGCCGGCGAGGCAGCAGAGTCAAAATCGCCGCAAATGTAGCTGCAACCCTACTTTGAGGACGATTTTGGCTCGATAACGATGACGGCGGA
>JBDKUM010000025.1:0-1523 GCA_039679715.1 Phycisphaerales bacterium | reverse complement strand
TAAAGATTGGCAACCGTTTGTAATCCGCGTAAAAACAAACATTGAAATCACAAAAAAGAAATCTTTACGCCGGGTATGTCTTGACTCTTCAAACGTCACTGCAGATTACACCTGCCTGCTAGTACATCACCCATTTAGCAAAAAGATACGAATATGCATCTGATAAGAGTATAATAAAGTAAAAACCGCAGGTGCAAAAGAATGAGTCAAAAATATTATGTTACATTGTCTGAAGATGAACGCAAAGAATTGAAAAAAATCATTAAAGAAGGAAAAACCCAAGGCTATAAAATCAAACATGCGCAAATTCTTCTAGCATATAAGCTATTCAGATTCTTATGTATAAAAAAATACTGCCAGTGCGAGGCAGTAAAAAGAAATCATGCAAAAAGTATAGGGATTATGTTCAATGGTTAGAAGTTGTTATGTTTGGGAAATTCTCCAACACAGTCAAAAATATAATTCTCAACTTTTTCTATTTATTTTGTAAACAATACTACCAACCGCGTTCCTGCATACACTCATTTCCCGGGATAGTAGATATATCAATTCCAACCATTGCATCTCCCAGATCTTTTGACACTTCGGCGAGTACATTTGGATCATTATAATATGTTGTAGCAGCAACAATCGCTTTGGCTCGTTTAGCCGGATCGCCGGATTTGAAGATACCGGACCCGACAAAAATACCATCGCAACCTAGCTGCATCATAAGTGCAGCATCGGCTGGAGTAGCAATACCACCTGCTGCAAAATTTACGACAGGTAACTTTCCTAATTTTTTTGTCTCTACAACAAGTTCGAGCGGTGCGGCAATCTTTTTTGCAAAGGCTGAAACTTCTTCATCCGGCAGATTCTGTAATTCTCGAATTTGACTCATGACCATACGGATATGGCGTACCGCTTCAATTACATTGCCGGTTCCAGGTTCTCCTTTTGTGCGAATCATTGCTGCACCCTCGGCAATACGACGCAAAGCTTCACCTTCGATTTTTTGCACCACAGACAAAAGGTATTTTAAATTTATGCTTATTAATATGAAACTTATCATCAGCAGGTGTTAAGACTTCACTTTCATCTATATAGTCCGCGCCGAGCGACTCTAGAATCTGTGCCTCGACAAAATGACCAATTCGCGCCTTGGCCATAACGGGAATCGTAACGGAATCCATAATTCTTTGTATAATAGCCGGATCAGCCATACGCGCCACACCGCCGGCGGCACGAATGTCAGATGGAACACGCTCGAGAGCCATTACAGCACAGGCACCGGCCTGTTCGGCAATTTTGGCTTGTTCTGGCGTGGTGACATCCATAATAACGCCACCTTTAAGCATTTCGGCCAATCCAGATTTTACTCTGAATGTTCCTTGGTCCATTTTATTACCTTCTAATTTAATATCTCTTCAACTTTTTTTACATCTAATTCTTGTTCCCATTTCGAAACTACAATAGTAGCTACGCCGTTCCCAATAAGGTTAGTCACAGCACGGCCCTGAGACATAAACCGATCAATGCTAAAG
>JBDKUM010000024.1:0-9206 GCA_039679715.1 Phycisphaerales bacterium | reverse complement strand
TAACTTTAGCCTGCTTTAATGGTTTAAAGCTGTCATAAAGAAATCGACCAAATCCTCCAAAACCGACTATTCCGATATTTACTGTCATGATGGTATTGTCGCTGAAAGATTAAAATCGGGTATAAGGGATTTGACTGTTTTTAATCGGCTTTAATACCGAGGAAATTGGCGAGATTGTTAAATTCTTTGCACCAGTTTGCTGCGGTTTCATCGCCTGTCTGTGCTTTTTGCTTCATCTCTGGATATTTTTTCTTTGTCAAAATAAAAAGCAAATTTTGTGCAGTCTGCAAATCCAGTTCAGGCACAATATCGAGCAGAATACTCAATGTCATATTGATTTTTTCGATAAGCTTGATTTCGTCAGGAGAATTGGCCAGCTTACCCATGAGGTAATTGATTTTATGGCTTGTCTCATACCTCAATGTCGATGTATCAATCCGCAGCGAAAGCTGAACTACTTGCTGTGTCAATTTTCTTAAATGTTCGATGTCGATTTCTTCGTAGCGAATTTCGTTGCACAAATCTTTATTAATTATAAATTCAGCAGGTGCGCAAAGCGCAGCCGGCAGCGGCATGTGTATTCCTCGCATAATCTGCATAAGCGTGTAATTATGCTCGTATATATGCCTGAAAGTGGCTTCGATTTCGTCCCACGTCGAACCAAGGAGCAGATTTAAAACTTTTCGCTGCTGGTCTTTGAACAAATGCCACAATGAATAGCTGTTGCCCTTGAAGAATATACTCATTACTCGCATAACTTCGGTTGTATCGCCTCTGTCGAAAGCAGTTTTTAAATCTTCTTTCATTTTATTAAATTCAATTTGCGGCGACCTTGCGTTTACCGCGCAAATCAAATTGTGATCACCGAAATGCAGCACGGCAAAATCCAGCAAATGTCTTTCAAGCACAATGTTTGATTGAATTGACGCCTGACCTATGGCAAGTGTTTGTATGCCTGCTTCGATGCGCTCATAAGTCTCAATCTTCGTGGAATAGCAGTAAATTTGTTTTTTCTCGTCAAATTCCTCGAATAACAAACTTGCGGCAAGATGCGCCCCAACCCTGTTTAAATCAATAGATGTATTTTTCACAAGTGAATCATAAGTGTTCCTGCCGTTGTCGAATTCTTTTAAATTGCCTTGTGCCTTTTCAAGTATATTTTCATATTCAGGCTCGAAATCCTTATCGAACATTTCCTTGGCAAGCTGAATTGCCCTCGATGCGTACTGCATTATCTGCACTGTTTCAATTCCCGCGATGTCGTCAAAGAACCATCCGCAGCTTGTAAACATCAGCATTGTGTTTCTTTGCATTTCGAGAAGCTTCAAAACTTTTATTTTTTCACCGTTCAGCAATTCTTTGCCCGCGATTTTTTTTAAAAACGCATTAACATTGTCCACTCGCCTGTCGTTAATTACTTCGATATATTGATTCCTTGCCTGCCGGGGATTGATTGAAAATTTAGAGATTTCTTTTTCAAAATCTTCCCTCAACTCGTCTCGAAGCCAGTTCATTGCGTCTCTCAACGGCTCTCGCCATTGCTGTTTGCCTGAAGGGTATCTGCCAAGGTTGCAACCGCAGTTTCTTCGCCATCGTTCCACACCATGAATACAGCTCCATGAACTGTTCTGAAAAATTTCCGCTTCGTATGTTGGAGGATATTTTTCAAGATACTCGCCGTAAACTGTCATTTTGGCCAGTTTATTAGTTTCGATATAATGTGTGCAGTAAGCCAGTGCCATATCCGTATATCTGTGATGATGACCGAATGTCTCACCATCAGTTGCAATATGCGCAAGTCTCGCTTTTTCACCATTTTCTTCCAGCAGCCATATAAGTCTTGCAGCGAATATTTCTCCGCTGCCCGTTATTTTCCCAAATGCGACATCCTGTGCGGTTGCTCCATGATAGAAGAACAGGCCGATTGTTCTGCCCGAAGGCAGCCTGCAAAGATATGGTCTTGAAGTATCGATTGAATCGCGATTTACATTTTGCCAGTTATTGTCGCCGATTTTGCGAATATGTTTAACCTGGTTAGGCGCCAGAATCGTAAACTTAATTCCGTTTTCAGCCATGATATCGAGAGTTTCAAGATCAACCGCCGTTTCAGGGAGCCACATACCTTCGGATTTCCTGCCGAATCTTTTTTCAAAATCTGCCAGCCCCCAGGTTATTTGCGTAATTTTATCCTCCTTGTTGGCAAGAGGCATGATGATATGATTATAAGCTTGGGCTATTGCGGCTCCATGACCCGAAAAATTTTTCTGACTTTCCTTATCCGCCTGTATTATGCTGTCATAAACATCAGGGGCATGTCTTTCAAGCCATATCATCAGTGTTGGCCCGAAATCGAAACTCATTTTTGAATAATTGCTCACAATGTTGATGATTTTACGTTCAGAGCTTAATATGCGTGAAGCCGAGTTTTGGCGATAGCATTCTTCGGTTATTTTGGCATTCCAGTCATGATAGGGCAGTGCCGAATCCTGCAATTCGACATCCTCCAGCCAGGGGTTTTCCCTTGGCGGCTGATAGAAATGACCGTGAATACATACATATTTATCCATAAACACCTTGTCCGCCAATTTATACGCCAATAAACATAGAAAGTTTATCTGGATAATTTTTATATGCAATAAGGGATAATCTCGTTTCTAGAAATACATTCTTTTTAATCATACATAAATTGAGGAATTACTTAAGGTTAATCAAGGGTTTCCCCTATTGCTGATATAAGTAAATTTACGTATTTTATTTTCAATGACTTTATTTTTATTAAATAAAGGATTGTAAATAGAAAATAAAAAGGTTAGGCAAAAAGGGCAAATTCATGGATTTCAAGAATTTTAACATTTTAACATTATCGACATTGTTTTATATAAGAGGTGCTGTATAATCTTTTCTAAAGAGCAGTTCAAACAATGAAGGATTCGAAAATAAAATGCATTTATTTTAAATCATCTCTGAATTTCAGTCTGTTTGCCTTGGGAGCATGTTTCGGATGACCAAACAGAAAGTCGAAAAAAGCTTTCTGGAACTCGGAAATATTATCGATGTTCCGGAAATTCAGGGAATGATGGACAGCTTTTACAAACTAAACCATATTCCAATGGCCATAGTCGATGTTAACGGCAAGGTGCTTGTTGGTGTTGGCTGGCAGAAAATTTGCACTTGTTTTCACCGCAAAAATCCACAAACATGCAGATTTTGCGTTGAAAGCGATACAGAGCTTACCGCTGGAATTCCAAAAGGCGAATTTAAATTATATAAATGCAAAAACAACATGTGGGACATGGCTTCGCCTATTTATGTCGGCGAAAAACATCTGGGGTCCATTTTTATTGGTCAGTTCTTTTTTGATGATGAGAAAATTGATTATGATTTTTTTCGCAGCCAGGCCCAAAAATATGGCTTTGACGAAAATCAATATTTAACTTCACTCGATTCAGTTCCTCGCGTCAGCAGGGCATATTTAGATGCTCTTGAACAATTTTTCCTTTCCTTCGCTCAAAACATATCAAAACTAAGCTATACTAATATTCAGCTTGCATCCGCATTATCTGAAAAAGAGCAGCTTACAGAATCCCTGCAGCTTAGCAAACGAGACCTTAATCGAGCACAGTCAGTTTCGCATATCGGAAGCTGGCGTCTGAACGTTAGAAACAATGACTTAACATGGTCTGATGAGACATACCGCATTTTTGGCATAGCCGATACGCAAACATTGACTTACGAATCTTTTGTTTCGTTTGTACACCCTGACGACAAGGATTTCGTTAATAAACAATGGAAAGCCGCTCTTGCAGGCAGCCAATATGATATCGAGCACAGGATAATTGTTGATGGCCAAATCAAATGGGTACGTGAAAAAGCTAAGCTCGAATTTGGCGAAACTGGTGAACTGCTCGGCGGTTTTGGCACCGTACAGGACATTACAGAAATTAAAAAAACTGAAAAAGAGCTTGCAAGACTCGCATCTTTTCCCGTTTATAATCCCTTGCCCGTAGTAGAAGCCGATATTGACGGAAATATATCTTTTATTAATCCTACAGCCCAGCAAGCTATGCCCGATATAAAGAAAATGGGCAGAAATCATCCCTGGATGCGAGATTGGGATAACCTTGTTTCAAGTCTTAATAAAAATGCAGGCAAATTTGTTCGCGAAACGCGCATCAACGGAAGTTGTTTCCTTCAATCGATATATTTCGAACCGAATTCCAGGCTGATACGCATTTACGGCATTGATATCACCGAACTCCAGAATTCAAGGCAGATGCTGATTAATGCTCATGAGCAGTTGGAACAAAAAGTCCAGGAGAGAACAAAGCAGCTCGCTGAAACAATCGACAAATTACATGACGAAATAAAATTAAGAACTGATGCCGAAAAAAAAGCCGCAGCCGAGCGCAAGCGTTTTCAGGATGTGCTCGAAATGCTGCCTGCATATGCGATTCTGCTCACTCCGGATTATCATGTTGCCTATGCCAACAAGTTCTTTGAAGAGCGTTTCGGCAAAGACAACGGCAAAAGATGTTACGAATATCTTTTCAACAGGACAGAGCCTTGCGAAAACTGCAAAACTTTCGATGTGTTTAAAACCGGCAAACCGAACTTTTGGGAATGGATCGGGCCGGATGAACGCAATTATGATATATACGATTATCCTTTCACCGATACCGATGGCTCGCCTATGATTATGGAGATTGGCCTTGACGCTACAATGCATAAAAATGCTTTGAAATCTCTGAATCAAAGTTCGCTTTATGCCCGTGGCTTGATTGAAGCCAGCGTCGACCCGCTTGTTACCATAAGTCATGAAGGTAAAATAACAGATGTTAATAAAGCCACTGAAGAAGTTACTGGCGTACCTCGACAAAAACTTATTGGCAGCGACTTTTCAAATTATTTTACAGAACCTCAAAAAGCAAAACATGGCTACGAACTGGTGCTTTCGGAAAATCAGGTCAAAGATTATCCTTTGAGCATTCGGCACAAATCCGGCCGAATTACCGATGTAATCTATAATGCGACAGTTTATAAAAACCAGGCCGGCGAAGTTCAGGGCGTTTTCGCCGCCGCAAGAGATATTACAAAGAGAAAAGCCGCAGAAGAAAAACAAAATTTTACCAATCTGCTTCTTGAACTTTTTGCCAAAAAAACAAACCGCAAAGATTATCTCGACTCATGCGTCAGCGTAATTCATAGCTGGAGCGGCTGTGAATTTGTTGGCATAAGAATCGGTGATGACTCTGGAAATATTCCTTATGAATCTTATATCGGATTCGACCAGGATTTTCTGAACCTGGAAAATTCTCTGCATGTAAAAGATCATGATTGTATATGTATCAGGACTATCCTTAAAAATTCTTTGCAGTGCGAAAAAATGTTCAGGACGCATGGCAACTCATTTTTCTGCAATGATTCCCATGAATTTGTAAAAAGTATTTCCGATTCAGAGAAAAAACAATATCGCGCAAACTGCATAAAATGGGGATTCCAGTCCATAGCTGTAATACCTGTTAATTACCAAAACAAGATTCTCGGTGCTATTCATATCGCTGATTTCAAAAAAGATATGGTTCCGCCTTTGAAAATTGATTTTATCGAATCTACCATTGCTCCGCTTATTGGCGAAGCTATCCAGCGGTTCAATGCAGAAGCCCAGTTGGATGAATACCGCCGTAATCTCGAGGAAAAAGTAGTCCAGCGTACGCAGGAGTTGGCTCGCTCAAACAAGGACCTCGAACAATTCGCCTATGTCGCCAGCCATGATTTGCAGGAACCGCTCCGCGCCGTTGCAGGCTTTGTTGAACTTCTTAAAATGCAGCTCGGAAGTTCGCTCTCTGATAAAAATCTCAAATACATGAATTTTGTCGTTGATGGCGTTATTAGAATGCAGGCTCTTATACATGGCCTTCTTGAATATTCTAGAATTGGTACGCGATTTAACCAGTCTCAACCTGTTGATACTAAAAAAGCCATTAACCATGCAATGGCTTACCTCGAAAGAGCTATTCAGGAATCGCGAGCTGAAATAATTATTGGCGATTTGCCCACCGTGTGTATGGATGAACTGCTCTTCGTACAATTATTCCAGAATCTTATCGGCAACGCCATTAAATTTAAAACAGCTCAAAAACCTCAAATCCACATAGATGCCGAAAAACTCGACGGCTTCTGGAAATTCTGGGTTAAAGATAACGGCATTGGTCTTGAGCAGGAATATGCCGAAAGAATCTTTCTAATTTTCCAAAGGCTGCATACCCGCGACAAATATCCTGGCACAGGCATCGGTCTTTCAATTTGCAAGAAAATTGTCGAAAGACATGGAGGAAAGATTTGGGTCGAATCCCAACCGGGACAAGGTTCGACTTTCTATTTTACTATTCCCGAGATTGGAGCCAACTAACATGAATGTTAATGCAACAAGACCAATTGAAATTTTGCTCGTCGAAGATAGCCCAAGCGACACCGCCTTGACAATCGAAGCCTTGAAAGCTGGTAAAATAGCTAATAGACTTTTTAATGTCGATGATGGCGTCGAAGCAATGGCTTATCTCCGTAAACAGGGTGTCTACAAAAACGCCCCGGTACCTGATTTAATCATGCTCGATTTGAATTTACCAAAAAAAGACGGACGCGAAGTGCTTGCCGAATTAAAAAATGATCCTCATCTTAAATTAATCCCTGTTATCGTTCTTACAACTTCCCAGGCGGACGAAGATATCTTGAAAGCTTATGAGTTGCAGGCAAATTGTTATATTACCAAACCCGTTGATTTCAAAAATTTTATAGAAGTGATTAAAGCCATAGAACATTTTTGGCTTGCCGTTGTAACTTTGCCTCCTAGAATATAACTGGTAATCCAAAGTCGGAAATGAAATGAAAAATGATTATGTAAACTTGCTTCAAAACGGGCAGGAACAAATCTATCGCATTCTTGTTGAGCATATGTATGAAGCTGGAATCATGACATCTCCACAGGGACAGGTTCTCTACTGCAACAATCGATTTAACGAGATGCTCAATTATCCCATGGAAAGTATAATCGGTAAATCGATCGACGATTTCGTTCAGAAAGAAAGCCGCAAAAATATCTGGGCTTTAATTGTCGGTGCGCAAGTTAAACCTATGAGAAAAAGAATCGTCTTTGCCTCTTCTGATGGCATTCTCGTCCCTGCGCGCGTCTCTGCAAATATATTCAGTCAGGATGGTACAATCAATATCTGTATGGTTGCCGCCGATTTAACTGAAATTGAAGCTTCAGAGGAGGTTATCAGGCAAATTAATGAACAGCGGGAAGCTCTTCGCCAAAGCCATCAGAAATATCAGCATCTTGTTGAAGGGTCAAACAGCGTTATCGTACTTTCAGATTCCGATTTAAATATTAAATTCATTAATGAATACGGCTTAAAATTCTTCGGCTACAAAAAAGAAGAACTTGTTGGCAAAAATGTCCTTGGTACAATCATTCCCCAAAAAGATTCGCAGGGCCTCGACATCACTCCAATGGTTTTCGACTTAAAAGATAACCCTGAAAAATATATCACAAACATTCATCAGAATATCAGAAAAGATGGCTCCTATGTTTGGATGTCATGGGCTAATAAACCCATTTATATTGATGGCGAACTTTCTGAAATCCTGGCTTTTGGTATCGATATTTCCAAACAGAAAGAAATTGAAGAGAATTTAAAATTAACTAAACAGGACCTCGAACGTTCCAATAAAGACCTTGAACAATTTGCTTATATCGTCAGTCACGATTTTCGAGAACCGCTTCGTGCAATCACCGGTTTCATAGAATTGCTTCGCCAAAGATACGGCAGCAAGCTTGATGGCAAAGGTTTCGAGTATATTCAATCGGCCCTTGAAGGCTCGAAAAGATTAAACGATCTGCTTACCGGTTTGTTCCAATATTCCAAAGTGCGTATCAATCAAAATGCTACTTTGCCTGTTCCCGCAGAAGCCGCCTTGAAAACAGCTATAGCCAATCTCAATAAAGCAATTGTCGATTCTCATACCGAGATTACTCACGACCAGATGCCAGATGTTAGAATTTGCGGTTTGCAGCTGGTTCAATTATTTTCTAATCTCATCGGTAATGCTGTTAAATTCAGAAATTCTGAAAATCCCCGAATTCATGTCGGTTGTCAAAAAACCGGTGCTTACTGGCAATTTTCTGTTCAGGATAACGGAATTGGCATTGATAAAAATGATTTTGATAGAATTTTTATGGTTTTTCAACGCTCGCATTCTGATAACATTGTTCCAGGTTATGGAATTGGTCTTAGCATCTGCAAAAAAATTGTTGAACGCAGCGGCGGTAATATCTGGGTCGAATCTGAACCTGGCAAAGGCTCAACTTTTTATTTTACGCTTCCGGGAAGTAATTAATGAAAGAAAATAATCAACTGCAAATTATGCTCGTTGAAGACAGCAAATCGGATGCCGCTTTGCTCAAGGAGCATATTCTTTTATCTGGGAATCATATCTGTTTGAATTACGCAGGCTCCCTCAAGGAAGCTTTTGATTATATTCAATATAATCATATAGACGCTATTCTCCTCGATTTGTCTTTGCCCGACAGTCATGGTCTCGATACTCTCCAAAGAACAAGACAAACGTTTCCGCATCTGCCTATTGTTGTTCTAACGGGTGTTGAGGATGAGACCGTCGGCTTTCAGGCTCTTAGAATGGGTGCCGGGGATTATCTTATAAAAGGTCAGGTTGACGGACAACTCATTATCCGTTCAATTCATTACACAGTAGAGAGAAAAGCGATTGAAAAAGCTCTTCATCAGGCTAATCTCGAACAGCAGATGCAATATAGAAAGCTTCTCCAGTCGCAGCAGCAGCTTGAACAGTCCAGAAGAAATTACAGTGATTTATTTGATTTCGCTCCGATTGGATACTTTGTACTTGATGAAAAAGGCCTTATTGTGGACGTTAATTCCACCGCCATTGTTATGCTTGAAGCAAAAAAAGAAGACCTTCTTGGAAAACCGTTGTCTGATTGTATTTGTAATGAAGATCGAATTGTTTTCTTTGACAACGACAATCATGTATTTCATGCGAACGCATGCAGGCAATGTCAATTGAAAATTCGCAAAAATGATAGTTCATTCTTTTATGCGGAACTTAAAATTGACCCTGTATTTAATTCCGAATCCAGGGTTATTCAATCTCGTGTGGCGATGATTGAT
>JBDKUM010000023.1:0-2907 GCA_039679715.1 Phycisphaerales bacterium | reverse complement strand
CAATGGCGGGGAAGTAAAAGGCCAAATCGAGGCTCTTAGCGGTGATGAAGCTCTGAGCAAAATTCGAAATATGGGCTATTTTCCGACCAAACCGCCCAAAGTGAAAGGCGGGGTGAGGGAAAAATTAGCCGCAGCGGCAAAACCCAAGTCACGCAGGGGCGCAGGCGGCAAAGTAAAACTCAAAGTCCTTACGCAATTCGCAAGGCAGCTTTCTACTTTGCAGGATGCCGGTTTGCCGATTTTGCGTTCGTTGAGAATTCTCGAAGAACAGCAGAAGGGCGGAACATTTAAACGCGTTATCGGTTATGTCGCCGACGATATCGAAAGCGGCTCGACATTATCCGAAGCATTGGCAAAATTCCCAAAAGCATTCAACAAACTTTTTGTAAACATGGTGGCTGCCGGCGAAGTCGGCGGTGTGTTGGATGTTATTCTCGCAAGACTTGCGGACTTCATGGAAAAGGCTCAAAAGCTCAAAGCGAAAGTAAAAGGCGCGATGGTTTACCCGATAGTAGTTTTGACCGCGGCGTTCGCTATCGTTATGGGTTTGATGATCGGCGTTATTCCGAAATTCAGTACTGTGCTTAAAGATATGACCGGCGGCGAATTGCCGGGACTGACAAGAGCTCTTGTTGCCTTCAGCGATTGGCTGGCGTTCAAATACGGCTGGGCGGTAATGTTCGCAGTTCCGTTTGCGATTATTTTTTCATTGCGGATCATTCGAAAATTCGGAGCGGGCAGATATATCCTCGACAGCATTAATCTTAAAATGCCCGTTGTTGGAAAAATTGTATATAAAACAACTGTCGCAAGGTGGACAAGAACGCTTGGTACGCTAATCAGCGCCGGTGTTCCGATTCTCGAAGCGATCAATATTACAGCCGATACTTCCGGCAACGAAGTTTATACGGGTATGCTTCACAAGGTTCACAACGGTATTCGCCAGGGCGATACGTTTGCTAATCCGCTTCGTCAGTCGAAAACAGTTGACGGTCTTGTTGTTAATATGATCGACGTCGGCGAAGAGACGGGCGATATGGATAAAATGCTTCTGAAAATCGCAAATAACTTCGATGAAGACGTTGACGTGCTCGTAGGCTCTTTGATGAGTCTGCTCGAACCGATTATGATTATCGTGCTTGGCGGCATCGTTGGTACTATCGTGCTCTCGATCTTTTTGCCGATGGTTAAGATTATTACATCGCTGATGTAATACGCAGCCACAAAGGCACTAAGACACGAAGAATTTGAAAAAATTTAAAATGTTGTTTGAAAATTGCATAAAACGGTCGCGGAAATGTCAAATTACTGCTTCAAAATGTCGCAGTGATGTCATTTTTTGTCGAAAACGCCTGAAAAAACAGGGCTAAATGAAAAACGAGCCATTTTTTGAACCAATTTTCAAAAGAAATGCTCAAAAGATTCGAATAAATGCTCAATTTTCGGGAATTTGAACACGAATTTACTCAAAAAAACAACGAGTAAATGGGTGTATGAGTAAAAGAGTTAAAAGTGAAGAATGAAAAGTGAATAGTGAAAAGTTGGGTGGGCTTTGGCCCACGCGGAAATAAAAAGAAATAATATTATTAATAGGAAAGGCAACTAAAATGAAAAAGACAAGAAGAAAATTTGGTTTCACAATCGTGGAATTACTGACGGTAATGGCAATTATAGCTATCCTTATGGGATTGCTGCTTCCTGCGATGCAGGCGGTGAGAAAAGCGGCAAAAGACGTTAGCCAGAAAGCACAGTTCAAAACTATTGAAACTGCTCTGGAAGCATTCAATAATGAGAACGGCACATATCCTGAATCTTCGAGGTCTCCCTCAAATGCGACATTAGTAACTGTCGGCGCTCACAAACTTTGTGAAGGTTTGGTTGGAAGAGATTTGCAGGGCTATGACCCGAAATCAAGCTGGGATTTAGAAACAGATGAAACCAGCCCCGAAATTTACGCGGATAAAGAAACCCCAGTTGTTTCAAATGATGATGAGATAAATGGCTCCAATAAACGAAGACAGGATTTATATCTTGCCGCTGATAAAGTCGAAACTTTCCAGCTTGCTCAATTATTCAATTCTACCGGTAAAGCTTACCCCGGCAATTTGGATAATACTGGCGGTACGGTTACTGGAGACTATGTGGCCGCACCTGTTATGACAGACGTTTATCGCAGCAAGAAAGTTATTTTACCAAACGGCACTTCACTAATCGCAGGAACACCAATTCTTTATTATAGGGCTGACGTTTCATCGAAGAAATTCGCTGATACTAAGCTAACTAATGATGATGCATATGGTGATGATCTGGCTTTTGCTATTACAGAAAATGCTATCGATGATTATATTTACGATGTAAATGACAATATTGAACTTATTAAATTATATCAAATGATGAAACCAACAAGCGCTAATCGACATCATTTTGATGAACAATACACAGAAGATGTTACTGTTGCCGGCGGAACTCAAACTGTTAACGGCTTGTGGTTATTCTATGATAGAATCACAAACCCGAAAATGACACAGCCAAAACCATACAACATGAACAGCTACATCCTGATTTCAGCGGGCAATGATGGCATTTATGGTACAAAAGACGATATCTGTAATTTTGAAAAATAAATCTAATAACCAATAGCCAAGAAACAAATTCCAATATGGTTGTCATTGGATTTTGGAAATTGATAAATGGTTATTTGGAAAATGGTTCTTTGATAAATTAGGTTGTTGAAATAATTGAAGGTTTCTAAGAATTTCGGAAGATTGAGATTGCCGCGGTCGTCCCAAAGGACGACCGCGCAATGACATTTTCACGTGAATAACCAAGAAACAAATTACAAGTGATCGTCATTGGTTATTGGAAATTGAATATTGGTTATTTGTAAATCGGTTCTTTGAAAATTAA
>JBDKUM010000022.1:0-9945 GCA_039679715.1 Phycisphaerales bacterium | reverse complement strand
GTAGTGATAACCGCCTGTATGCGGAAATTATTGATAATATTAAATACAATGCTAAGGAATCAGACGGTATGGACAGCAAAAATAAATTAAAAAAATCCTTGAAATTAAACACAGCCGCTTTAGGGAGAAATTTCAATGAGCCAAAGCGAATTGAAATGACGAAGCAATCTCAATTTCTAGCATTAAAGAAGCCGTTGAAAAAACAAAAATCCGGCATCGCACTTATCTTCACGGTAATTGTGCTCGTGCTCCTTACTGCGCTCGTTTATCGTTTGAGCTCCGCCGTCAGTCAGTGGAAGCATCGAATGCAGTACATGATCGACTACCAAAACGCCCGTTACGCCTGCGAATCAGGATTAAAATACGCCCTCGCCTCAATGGAAGAAGTCGACGCCAATTGCGTCTCGCGACCGAACGAACCCGATTTTTCCGATGTCTTCACAATGAGCGACCGTCAATATCGTGAAGTTATGATGGAATGGGCAATGTCTTTAGCTTTGCAGCTCGACCCAAACAATATAAATAAAAACGATTTCGTTTCAGACCGTATCGATCTGCGAAGAACAGATTCCAATGACATAAACGAAACCGATTACAATGAGCCATCTTACGATTATGCTAACGATGTAAATGATTACAATTATGCCCAGACTGACCAGACCGACGTCAACAATTCCGATGAATTGTATATTCGCGGCCCTTATGGTCCGCCCTGGCCGTATGTTATTAAACCAATCGAAGTTGAATTCGGCACCGCGAAATTCACAATCGAGATAATAGATGAAAACGCCAAACTCCCCCTCGTTTGGGCTATGACATCCGATCCGAATTCCAAAGAAGAATCACAAGCCGCTGTCGTTACTTTTTGCGAATGGATGCAGATGAAGCAAAATGACATTCAGCCCATTCTTGAAGAATTCGAGCGAATAAAAGAAGTCAAACCGTTTAGTTTGTCTCTAAAGCCCGTTACGACCGAAGTCAAGCAAGCTGTCGACCCCAATACTCAAACTCCCGCTTCTGGCAGAGCTTCCAGAAGAATCAGCAGGCTGCGTCAAAGAGGCCGTATGCGCGAGAAAATCGTACAGCAGACCCGTCCCGAATCCGCGCACACTCTCGACTTCGCCAAAATTCTGCACAGTCCCATGGTAGACCTTGAAACGCTTGCCAAACCCGTCAACGAAGACGAAAACCGCACAGAATCGGCACTGAAATACGTCAGCCTCTGGGGTACCCAGCGTGTGAATGTCAATACCGCTCCGCGTCACGTCCTCGAAGCCGCTTTCACCTATGGTGGTGACGCCACCGACATCGCGCAAAAAATCATTGACGAAAGAAAAATTCAGCCTTTTTCAAGTATTGAAGATTTCAAAAAACGTCTCGTAAGTTATAATGCCTCGATAACCAAGTGCGAACCCTATATAACAACTCAAAGCGATTGCTATTCGATTCGCGTCAAGGCAACCAGCGGCGTCGCAAGAGTATGTGCTACCGCCGGCGTAAAAAAAGAAAAGCAAAAAATCGTACAAATTGGTATAATTATCGAGTAGATTGAATGCTAAATGAGTAGATCAGTTAACTCTTTTACTCATTTACCCTTTTACTCATAAACAAGTTCATAATTCGGAGTAAACGTTGGATCAAAATAGGTATCTCGGAATTTATATCGCGTCGGAAAAAACAACGGCTGTTCTGGCTGCCAAATCGGCCGGCAAAATTGAAATATTGGATTATTTCTATGTTGTGCCTGATGCCCAGCCCTCTCCGCAGAAGCAGGAACCGCAGCAGCAGACCAAATTCTCATTTTCAGATACTGCCGCCAAAATCGCATCGCAATGCGCACAAAAACAGTTCGTTTTCACTAGCGCCGCCGTTGCCATCGATTGCAGGCTCTACAGGCAGCAGAAACTTCATTCTGAATTTCAGGATATTCGCCAAATCGCGCAAACTATAAAATTTGATGCCGAAGAAGCCCTCGCCGTCGATGCCGCACAAACCGCCATCGCATTCGAACTTATCGGCAAGCAGCTCTCCGGCTCAGATGTCTCCGCCTTTGCCGCGTCTGCTGATATGATGTCCGAAATAATTAAATCGCTCCAGGCAAATAAAATAGACCCCGTAACAATCGAACCAGATTCAATTTGCCTTCGCAGGGTTATCGAGAATTCAGTTAATAGCTCTGTTGTTGCCGTAGTCTCACATACAAAATGTTTCATGCTCTGTCCCGCAGGCGCCGAATCGAAGCAAACCGTTCGTTCATTCCTCACGTCGCCCTCGCAGAACAAAACCACTCTTTTCGCAGGCCAGATTATGCTCACCATGACCGCTTTATCTGCCGAAGGAAAAGCTTCTTCCGTCAAAGTTTACGATACCACGAAAAATCTTGATATTACAGCTCTCGCCGAGCAAACATCGTTATCCGCAGAGCCTCTCGATATCGCCTCCAGAATTTCCCTGCCGCAGGATTCTGATTTAACCGATGGCAGCCGGCTTGATCTTCTAATAGCCGCAGGAGCCGCCTCCTCACTTGCTGGAAAAACCGATAAAGTCGATTTCCGCACAGACTTCATGCCCTATCAGGGCAAAAGAGCGATGATTGAGAGAACTGTCAAAATCGTCAGCATCGGCGTTTCTATTATGCTCGTCGTTATCGGCATTGCACTTCAAATGCACTATTTCAGCCTTAATAAAGATCGCAGCAAACTTTCAGCCGCCTTCAAAAAAGAATATGTCATCGCCATGCCCGGCGCAAAATTCACCACAAGCAAAGATGCCGCTCAAAGATTAAGCAGAGAAATAAATAAATTGAAAGATGTCAAAAGCGGAATCCTTAGTGCTTCAGGCGAGGACTCCATCGAAGCAAAACTTACTTATCTTTTCGAAGCATTAAACGAAGTTCCAAAAAATATTGATATTGATGTCGATAAAATTGCCGTAACTACAAAAGCAATGACCATCACAGGCTCAACAAACCTCGGCGGCCATTTGCAGCTTTTCGGTTCTTTCGATAAGCATCCGAAACTGACAAGAGGTTCATCGACATTCGAGCCGAAAGAAGGCCGCGATAATTTCAGACTTACACTCGAATTGAAACAAGGCAGGTAACCAGACAATGAAAGATATATATAGAAGAATAATTTTTTATTATGTCCTCGCACCGGCAATCATTGCCATTTGGCCGATTTATCTTTTGACTGTCGGCCTTCCGGGTACAAAAAAAGGGCTTGAAAATGAAATCACAGACTACACCAAAGCCCAGGGCTATATAAAGCAGATTCTTGGTGAACTCGACCCTGCCCGTCTTGACTACGCAAAATCGAAAAAGACTGGCGAAGGTTTCGACTTTATCACCGCCATCGATCAGGTTACAAAGCTTTGCGGAATTCCGCAAACAGGCTATCGTTTGAGTACAAGTCCGCAGCGAAAGGTCAAAGGCGGCCAGGCCAGTCAGGATGCATCTATGTCGATTGATAAGATTAACATTGAGAAGTTTACAAAGTTCGTATCTGTTATGCACATGCGATGGTCGAATCTCCAATGTACAAATGTTACGCTCGGAAAAATCAAAGGCGAAAAAGACAACTGGAAAGCCGACGTCCGCTTCATTTATTACCAATAATATTAATGTTTCTTAGTGTCTTTGTGCCTTCGTGGCTGGAAGACAACTTCGCGCATGACAAAAATTGCACGTTTCTTAAATTCGCACTTTTTTGAAACAAAATAAACACTTTTGGAACACTTTTTTTCGCTTTTTGAACACTTTTTTTCGCTAAAATGCTGCATTGGAGAGTAAAATTTGACTCACTTGCGCGTATTTTTTTTCAATTTCGCGCAAGATTATGAAAAATCGCGCAATATTAAACCTGCATAACTATTCACTCTTCACTATTAGTTATTCACTTATTAATTGACTTTCCCACCCCCTTTTTTTAACATATCTCGTTTATACTAATGACTAATATCTAACGACTATTCCAGAGGTACTATGACTAAAGATAAATTTGCATTGAAGCGTAAACCGTTTGTATTAATTATCCGTGACGGCTGGGGTTACAATCCCAATTCATCAGATGACAAAAACAATGCCATCAAACAGGCAAAAACTCCGGTTGATAGCATGTTGATGACTCAATATCCGAATTGTCTTATTCATACCTCTGGCGAAGATGTCGGCCTTCCCGCCGGCACAATGGGCAACAGCGAAGTCGGCCATCAAAATCTCGGTGCCGGCCGAATCGTAGACCAGGAAACAGTGCGAATTACAAAGGCTATGCGTGACGGCAGTTTCTTCAAGAACAAAGAAATGCTCAAAATGGCCGATTTTGTAAAGCAGCACAACGGCAAACTTCACCTTTTTGGCCTTTGCAGCGATATAGGCGTACACTCCATTTTAGAGCACTTATACGGCATTTTGGATTTCGCCAAAAATAACAATCTTACAAAAGTATACCTCCACGCATTCACCGATGGCCGCGACTCACCCCCGGATAGCGGCAAAGGATACTTGGCGCAAATAGAGCAGAAAATGCAGGAAAAAGGCGTAGGCAAAATAGCTACAATCATGGGCAGATTTTACGCTATGGATCGCGACAGCCGTTGGGATCGCGTTCAGAAAGCTTATGAATGCCTCACACAATCCAAAGGCGACAGAGCTAAATCAGCACAGCAGGCAATGCAGGAAAGCTACGATAAGAAAATCACAGATGAGTTTATTGAACCTGTCTGCATAGTAGATAGCAATGACCAGCCGCTGGCTAAAATTGAAGATGGCGATGGCGTTGTCTTCTTCAATTTCAGAGGCGACAGACCCCGCGAGATTACACGTGCCTTCGTCGATGATGCTTTCACAGGTTTCAGCCGTGCAGTAAGACCAAAAACTTATTATCTCTGCATGACAGAATATGATGCGACTATACCGGCCCCTGTCATTTTCCGCAAACCGCCGAAGATGAAAAATATCGCCGCCGAATACTTCAGCAAACTCGGCCTGACCCAGTTTAGATGCGCCGAAACTGAAAAATATGCACATGTAACCTTCTTTTTTAATGACTACACCGAAAAACCATTCCCCGGCGAAGACCGTCAAATCGTCCCCTCTCCAAAGGTTCGTACTTACGATTTAAAACCCGAAATGAGCGCCTTTGAAGTCTGCGATGTTGTCATGCAGAAGCTCGAAGCGAATCAATATGATTTTATAGTAATCAATTTCGCAAACCCCGATATGGTCGGCCATACAGGTTTTCTCGATGCCGCCGTAAAGGCCGCCGAAGTTGTCGATAGCTGCGTTGGCAAAATTCTCGATAAAGTAAAACAGCTAGGCGGTGCGGCAGTTATAACCGCTGACCACGGCAACTTTGAAAAAATGCAGGACGAAAATGGCAATCCGTTTACATCCCATACTACCGGCGATGTCCCGCTTATCGTTTTTGACGAACTAAATAAAAACAGGAAATTGCGAACTGGCGGAAGCCTCGCCGATGTTCTGCCGACAATGCTCGAAATGATGGAATTGCCTCAGCCTGCTGAAATGACGGGCAAGAGCCTGTTTGAACGCTAATAATCAGCGGTGAAATGGTGAAATAATGGGTCAAATAAAAGTACTTGACCAGAATACGATTAATATGATTGCTGCCGGCGAGGTTATCGAAAGACCTGCCAGCGTTGTCAAAGAGCTTGTCGAAAATAGCATTGATGCCGGAGCCTGCGAAATTGCTGTCTATGTCGAAGATGGCGGAAAAGCTCTTATCCGCGTTATTGATAACGGCTGCGGCATGGATGCTCAGGATTTATCCGTTGCTTTTGAAGCCCATGCCACAAGTAAATTAAAAAACAGCGCTGATTTGCTCAATATTTCTACGATGGGTTTCCGCGGCGAAGCACTCGCAAGCATCGCCTCCGTCGCCCAGCTTACCGTTACAAGCAAAACCGCGGATTCGATTGAGGGAAATAAAATCGAGATCGACTGCGGCGTAAAAGGCAAACTCCAGCCTTGCAGTGCAAATAAAGGTACCATTCTGGAAGTACGAAATTTATTTTACAAGCTGCCCGCAAGGAGAAAATTCCTGAAAACTGCAAATACCGAAATCTCGCACATAGTCGAGCAGTTCATTAGAATCACCCTTGCGAATAAAAATATCACATTCAGCCTTTATCACAACGATAAGCAGCTTTATAAATTAAATGCGGATTTGAGCATTAAGGAAAAAATCGCGAAATTGTTTTCGGCTGATTTAGCCGATTGCCTGCTGCACATTGACAGTGTTGAAAAAAAGCTGCAAGTATCAGCGTATGTCTGCAAACCCGAAAACGGCAGAGCAAACACCAAATTCCAGTATTTCTTTCTTAATGGCCGCTGCATTCGCGACAAATTCCTTTCAGCCGCCGTTCGCGACGCATACAGAGGTTTGATTGAGCCTGATAAGTTTCCTGTAGTTTTTATTTTCTTCACAATGCCGTCCGATGAGTTCGATGTCAACGTTCACCCGACAAAAATCGAAGTGCGTTTTGATAATGCGAATCTGATTTATTCGCAAGTTCTCGGCCTTATACGTGAAAAAATGCTTGCGATGGATTTGGATGTCAAAGCCTCTTTGCCTTCTGCACCTGATGTGTTCAAGGATACCAATCCCAGAACTCCTGAAATCACAAACGCAATCGCGGGCTTTTTCAACAATACCAAAAGTTCGCCATCACAGGCCAAATTTAATTTTTCGGAATTTGCCAGGCAAAGTGATTTTTCAGCCGCACAGCAAAGAGAAAATTTTTATTCCGATTTTCCAACTCAAAGTATACCGCAACCGGAATATTTCCAAATTCATGACAGTTATATAATAGTCCCCACTGAAGAAGGTTTTTTAATTATTGATCAGCACGCACTGCACGAGCGAATTATTTACGAAGATTTATGCCGCCGTCTGGCAGGCGATACAGCTGCGAAACTTCAATCGCAGAAATTATTAATACCCGAAACATTTGAAATTAGCGCAAGTAAACAGGAGACTTTAAACCATGCTTCTGACCTTTTAGAAAAACTAGGCATCACTATCGAGCCTTTTGGCCCAGGCTTGTGGGCTATTCAATCTTTTCCCACCCTGCTATCCAAAATCAAACCCGTCGAATTTATCACAGATATGCTGGATATTCTGGACGCTGCGGATGGGAAAATAGATACAGAAAGGCTTTTACACAAAATTTTAGACATGGCAGCCTGCAAAGCTGCTGTAAAAGCGGGACAAAAATTAAATCAAGTTGAGATGAGCCAGCTTTTAGCCGATAAAGAGGCAATAGAGCGAGCCAGCAGATGCCCACACGGAAGACCGACAGCTATTAAATTTTCGCTCGCAGAGCTGGAAAAACAATTCAAAAGAACGTAAACATCTTAGCAGTAATAATTTACATTTAAATTTAAAATAGCTTGCAAACACATCAACTGCTGACTATAGTATTGCTCTTTATAATAGCGAATTTAGCCTTTTTTTAGGACTTTAATTCGTTAATTTCAGGCTCAATGTGGCGTATGTATCGTATAACTAAAATGAGAAAAAGGATAAAATGAAAAAAAAGCTTTACATAGATAAGAACGCAATGAAGAGTAACAAAAAAAACGAGCCGGTTAAAACTTACACAAAAACCAGTGAGTACCTCACTGATGAGGAAATAGAACATTTTCGTGAATTGCTTCAAGACAAAAGAAAAGAAATCCTGGGCGATGTAACTCATATCGAGGATGAAGCTTTAAAAAAATCACGTCTTGAATCCAGCGGCGATCTTTCGAGTATGCCAATCCACATGGCCGATATCGGAACAGATAATTACGAACAGGAATTTTCATTAAACCTGCTCGACAGTGAAAGAAAAATCCTGCACGAAATCGAATTGGCCCTAGTCCGTATGGAAGAAGAGACTTACGGTATATGTGAAATAACCAGCAGAGGCATTTCCAAAGCCAGACTTGAAGCAAGACCCTGGGCAAGATATTGCATAGAATATGCTAAACTGGTTGAAAAGGGAACCATCAAAGAAGGTGAGCCTGTTCCGGAACATGTTGAACTTGACTAACTGACCTAAAAATTAGTTTGGTTCAATAAGCCATTCGTCAACTACTATAATTAAATCATCCAAATCAGAATTGCCTGAAAGGTCGAAATCCGAATATTGGCACCAGTTATTCGCCGAATCGCAATTATAATTCCACCAATAAGCGAATTTAGAAAAATCTTTAAAATTAATAAAGCAATCGTTGTTCAAATCTGTTTGCGGGCAGTTATCCGTAATCACATAATTAGCTGATTTAACCGAGCTAGGCTGCAATCCGGTTTTCCATGCTTTGGCTTTTAACATTAAGGAATGGTTTATAAACAGGCTTGAGCCTGAAACAACAACAAGATCACTTTCAGTTGGATCAACGCCATTTGTTGTAAAATGAATCACTGCTCCTGGAGTACTGCATGATACTGTAACATACTGCTTGGAAGCATAACTTCCGGCCCCTGGGGTAAAAACCGGCGTTACGACAGATGCGCACCCACCATAAATATAGCATATACCGCTTATATCACATGGCTGGAGTTCCCTTTTAGTTTGACCCTTGCTGCCATAGCCATACATGACATTTGCACTATCACCATCATCATAAAGGTCTAACAATCTAAGCCAATGACCAAGTTCATGCAGTGCTACTGTCTGAACATCCATTTGCGATGAAGAAGGCGATGTGCTCCAATTATATGCGTCATTAAAGACAATATCACATTCGACAATTTCCACATCATCAATCCATACTGTAGCCCTTGCAATCACATTAGAATCAGAAATTGTCCCCCACATAATTTCATTAATATCGTTCTGACTGGCGACAGTACCTGAATGTGTTCCGGCGTATTGAAATGAAAAATTAGAAGTGGCATTATTCCACGTATTTGCTGCTGCCCGAACCGCTGCCCCTTCTCCAGTGCAATCGGAAGTATTTTCATTTATAAAAAATTCAACGACTGGTGAAGCCCATTTTCGATTACCATATTTAAAACATTCCGCAGCTTCTGTTTGAGCAAATTCCTGTTCTGTATCTAAAGAAACTTTTGCATCTGGATTCTGTTCAAGAATTCTAAGACTCTCTAAAAACTTATCGACCTTAATTCCCGAATTATTCCAATACGCCCTGTCATTACGAATTGAAACTTTAGAGCCCAGACCGCCTTTGATTGTTAAAGGCTGACCTGATAGAAAAATCACAGTATCTTCGTCTTGCACAAATGTCGGCATATCACTGACTTCTTCTCTGATTCCATCAACACTGCCGCCGATAATCTCGAAAGTTAATGTATCATTTCCGATTTTACCCTTTATTTTATCTATAATTTTTACACTTACAGTTGTGTAGATGTGATTTCCACGGTCATCTTGTTTCCATTGCGATTGAGTTGAAAGTACTTTTGTTCTAACGATGACATCTGAATTTTGGACAAGATTCGAGATATTTTGTTTTTCGCTTGAGGCAGCGCAAGCATAATTGTTGCAAATGTATAAAATCGATAACAACAAAGTGCAGTATAGAGGATTTCCTCCATTATAATGTTGCTTCATATTCCGCCTTCTCTGAAAATCGATATTACGATATCATTATAACACAACTATATCTTAAAATAAAAGAAAAAGAAAACTCATCATAGATAGCTGCACGCTCCCCTACATTTTCATTTTGTATGTAGCATTTTTAATATATTACATCCTTCCCCTTTGCTTACCTTTTTCCCTGAATCCATTGCTTATAACACGCTTAAAGCAAACAGTGTTAATCCGTGTCTAATAAGAACTCTGTGAGTCTCTGTGAGCTTCTATGAAGCCAGACCTGTCAAGTTTAAAATTTGTCTGATTGGTTCAACCTTCTATCCGAGTTTCCGCCAGGCATTTAGCCTTTTTACAGCGGTCTCATTCAACTTATGCGACAAC
>JBDKUM010000021.1:0-32555 GCA_039679715.1 Phycisphaerales bacterium | reverse complement strand
CGAACTCTCGTCGTCGGTAGGTGTTTGCTCGGCTCGCTACGCTCGCCTCACCAACACCTACAGTATCTATGAGACTATTATTAACCATGACTTTTGTCAACATACAAGGGATTAGAATCGCAATGACATTGCTTTCGACATTGGCAATATTAAAAAGTTTTAATTTTTTATTCATGCGGTAAATTATTCTCTTATCGGCCTTCTATTTTGATTGTTCACGTCGGGTGTCAATCGGTTAGGGTCATTCGGGAGATTTACGTCATTGATGTCGTTGATATCATTGACATCGTTTATATCGTTTGCATCGCCAAATTCTTTGTAGACGAAAGTGTATGGTATCTGGCGGAAACGATCGAGAGCGATAGTTCTGGTTTTTACGGATTCTTCGGTCACGGTCATGTTCCCGAGGGCATCGGGCTGCCGCGGTTCAAAGGAGAGAGAAACTTTTACGGCCTGCGGTAAAGAAGCGGTGTTGTTCCATTCTTCGGTAACGGTATTTCCATCGGAAACTTCTATTGCGAACATGGTCGCACCGCTGCAAATGGGGATGAATAATTCGCGCTCGTAATTTTCTTTTACCTCTTCGAGCATTTTGTCTTCCATGCTGTAGCCGCTGTGTGCGCGATAAATGATTAATTCGTTGCCATCGGTTGCGACACGGCTTTGCCAGACGATTTTTTCAAAAGTCTGGGGTTTGCTGTCTTTGTCGTAAAATTTGCTTTCGATAATCATCTGTGAGACGCTGAAGCCTTCGATGTCGATTCTGTTTTTGATTGAGACGGTTACGTCGGATGAAGGCAGGGCGAGGCGGTCGATGTCTTCGGAGATTCGCTGGAGAATTTCTGTTGCGGTGAAACTTTCTTTTAAACGGCGGTCGACGGAGGCTTGGGAATTTCTAACTATAGTATAGATGGCGACTGTCGCGGTCATGATCATTATGCCGATTGCTAAGGCCGCTAAAGCTTCGGCAAGTGTGAAACCTTTTGCGAATTTTTTATTTATATTTGTCATTCTCTTATGCCACTTTGATCTTTCAGAAACCGAAATAATATGTCTGGAGGCACCGAAGGCCAATCAGGGTAACCAGCGGGAGGAGGGCCAAGACCTTGATAAGGATTTGCGTTTTCATTATTATTTTCATTACCCTGTTGATCAGGATTTTGATTTTCTTCCAGCGGTTGATCCTGCGGATTATCTTCATTTAGAGATCCGGCATATTCCTGTTCTCTTTGCTGCTGTTCCATTATCTGCATAATCTGCTTTTTACTCAAGCTGGTGAGCCAGTGGGTGAGTTCGACTTTCTGATCTTCTCCGGAGCTGTCTTTATATTCGGATATGCAAACGGCACGCATCCACATTTTATTTGAAACCGGTTCATAGAAAGATTCGACGGTTGTTTCCCACGTTATGTCGGGGTTAGTTTCGCTTGTGCCGTATTCGAATTTATCGCTTAAGGATTTTTGGGCGAGGAGTTTTTCCATATTGTCGCGTGCGATTTCGAAAGCCTGCATTTTGGTCTGCCAATCGCCGATAATTTCGACCGCATGATTCATGACTGTAAAAACAGTTGCGATGATCATGCCGAGAATGACAATGGCGACGGACATCTCGATGAGAGTGAAACCACTTATTAAAGCAAGTTGTTTATTTTTATTTTTTCCCATATTCTTTATTGAATATTGTATATTTAAAATTTAATATTTTTGGAATCAGCTTTTTTAAATATAAAATTTTCAATTTTAAATATTAAATTGTTTAGAAGCCCATTTCTTCGGGAGTTCGCGTGGCGAGAATTTCGTAATCGCCTTCATAAATATCAACCATTCTGCTTAATCTGTTTATTACAATTGTATATTCATTGCCGCTGTCATCGAGGAGCGAGATTTTGCCGCCGTATTGCCAGCCGAATTTTCCGACTCTGAAAAGAGCGGGAGCCTGATTGGTCCAGTCGCCATCATCGAACAAAACATACTGCACCTGAAATCTATCGCTGAATTGGCCTGTAGTGATGATTTCTTCGTCCAGGATATCTTCCACGGCGACAAGGCCGGTGGTTATTTCTCTTAATGTGTAGGTGTTTTGCACGAAGTCGATGATAATTTCATAACGTTTGCCTGTTTCGGCTGCGCTGGTAGCGGCCATTTTGAAAAGATTCACAAGTTCGTCAGCGCGGCTTTTGAAACTATTTTTTGTAAGCGGGCCCTCCAAATTCATCATCGCCAGCATTGTAAACATCGCGATGATGAAAACGATGGCGATGATTTCAGCCAAGACGGCGCCTTTACGCAGAGGTCTTATTGAACGATATGAATTCTTTAAAATCATTCAGCATCTGTACTATAAAGGTCGGCATCGTAACTTTCGCCGCCTTCCTGGCCATCGGCACCATAACTCATAATCATGTAAGGTTTGCCGTTATCAGGATAGGCAACGTAAATGAAATCGTGTTTCCATGCATCCTGCGGAACGGTTGTAGAACTTAGATAGCCGCCGTCCTGGTAGCCTTTAACATCGCTGGGCATCTCAACTAGAACTGTAAGGCCTTCTTCTTCGGTCGGGTATCTGCCAGTATCCATTTTGAATTGGGCGACAGCACCGTGAAGTATTTTTAAATTTGCCTTTGTTGTTGTTACCGCGGCTTTGTCTGTCTGGCCGAGGAAGTTCATTGCGCCGATAGCGGCGAGCAAACCAATGATGATGATAACTGCCATGATTTCGACCAATGTAAAGCCTGTTGTTCGTCGTTGTCTTTTTTCATATTGTTTCATATATAACCTTTCTTATGATTTGAAATTTAATATTTAAAATTTAATATTATTTTTCTTTGTGTCTTAGTGTCTTTGTGGCTAGAAATTTCCTGCGGAGAATTGCAAAATCGGCAACAGAGCGGCCAAAGCAATCAATCCGACGAAAAACGCCATTACAACGATAATTAACGGTTCAATGGCTGCGCTTAATCTATCTATTACAATATCCGAACTTGATTCGAGATTTTCGCTGATGGTTTGAAGCATTCTGGTCAACTCGCCGCTTTTTTCGCCGACTGAAACCATGTGTGCGATGGCGGGTGAGATAACACCGCTTTCACGCAATGGCGTAGCGATATCGGCACCTGAAAGAATTCGGTCACGCGCTTTTTTCACGGCATCGACCATAATGACATTGCCTGTAACTTCGGCGACAACCTTTAGCGATTCGGCCATGCTTAAACCCGAACCGAGCAGGGTCGAAAGCGTTGAAGTGAAACGCGAGACGACGCCTTGCTTGACGAGCGGGCCGAAAATCGGGAGCGAAAGCAATGTTTTATCTTTGAGGTATCTGCCTTTTTCGGTTTTGAGGAATTTTTTTGTCAGCCAGACAATCAAAACAACGCCGGTAATTACCAAATACCAGTAATGAATCAAAAAATAACTAATATCCATGAAAATTTCGGTAATCAAAGGAAGTTTCATCTTCGCTTTTTGGAGCTGGGTGATAATTTTCGGCAGCACATAGGTTGTAAGGAAAATAATAGCGCCAAAACCAATGGTAACGATACATAAAGGATATATCATCGCGGTCATGACTTTTGTCTCGATGCGTTTACGTTTTTCCATGAAGCTGGAAATAGTATCCATTGTTTTGGCGAGGGTGCCGGTGGCTTCGCCGACGCGAATCATGCTGATGTAAATTACATCGAAAAATTCTGTATAATCGCCGAGGGCTTCGGCGAATGCTTCGCCTGTAACGACTCTGTCACGAATGTCGGTGATTACATTCTTTAAACGCGCATCAATTGTCTGCTCAATCATAACCGAAAGGGCTTCTGTGAGCTTGATCTCGGAATTGAGCAGAATGGCCATCTGCTTTGTAAATTCAATGATGTGCGATTTTTTAGTTCTAACGAGCAGACTCATGAAGCCGGTTTTAACTTCACTTTCAGCGGCGACCTGATTGACGTCGGTCGCGTGGATTCCGCGTGAACGGAGCTGCTTTCTAGCTGAATACGCAGTTTCAGCGGTAACGGTACCTTTTATGGTTTTACCGCCGTCAGCGAGTGCTATGTATGAATATCTGGGCATAATTTAAAATTTACAGGTCTGCTTGAGTTACTCTCAAGACTTCTGCGATAGTAGTGGCGCCTGCCAGGACTTTTTTGGCGCCATACATACGCAGAGTTTGCAGGCCTTTTTCAATGGCTTTCTGCTTTATCACTCCTGCGGACTGGCGAACATTAACCATTTCGCGAATTTGTTCATCAACCATCATAAGCTCATAAATGCCTGTTCGGCCTTTATAGCCAGTATTGAAACATTTGCTGCAACCTGCACCGATATAAAATTTTCCACTGTCAGCACTAATGCCAAGTTCTCTAAGTTCGCCTTCGGTGGGCTGATATTCCTGTTTGCATTCAGGGCAAATTCTACGAACAAGTCTTTGCGCGAGAACGGCAATCAACGATGAACTGACGAGATACGGCTCGACGCCAAGGTCTAAAAGCCTGCTTATGGCGCCTGCGGAGTCGTTTGTATGCAGGGTGCTGAAAACAAGGTGGCCTGTTAACGAAGATTGAATGGCCATTCTGGCGGTTTCTTCGTCGCGGACTTCGCCGACCATTATGACGTCCGGGTCCTGACGCAAAACGTGACGCAGAGCGGTAACGAATGTCATACCTTTTCTGGTGGCAACCTGCATCTGACTGATTCCGCCAAGCTGATATTCAATCGGGTCTTCAATTGTAATAATATTTTTTTCGACAGCGTTCATTCGATTGAGCGCTGCGTAGAGCGTTGTACTTTTACCGCTGCCTGTCGGGCCAGTTACGAATATAACGCCATGAGAACGATCGAGAAGCGAATCGAACACTTTCAAATCTTCTTCCATCATGCCAAGCTCGGCAAGACTGAAAAGGCCTGTACTTTTATCGAGGATACGAAGTACGCAACGTTCGCCGTAGCTTGTCGGGACGGTGCTGACACGCAAATCGATTTCGCGATTTCCCAGACGGACGCTGCAACGGCCGTCCTGCGGCATTCTTCGCTCTGCGATGTCCATGCCGGCCATAACCTTGATACGTGATACGACCAGCGACAGGACATTACGATTCAAACTTAATGTATCATATAAAATACCGTCTATTCTGTAGCGGATTTGAATTTTGCCTTCGTACGGATGGACGTGAATATCACTTGCCCGCAACTGCAATGCGCGGAAGAGAATATCATTTACGAGCCTGATAACAGGCGGACGATTAACGACATCGAGCAGGTCATCTGCGGTCGCGACTTCATCAACGAGCTGATCGAGATTCTGCGAATCAAGCTCTTCGGCTACTTCATCTATAACGGTACTTTTCTGCTCGTAGGCTGTGTCGATAGCGGCTGTGATTGTTGTCTTTGTCGCAAGGCCGATATTGACAGCGCTTTTTGTGAGCCTGGAAACATTATCAATGGATTCGGTATCGAAAGGCCGGGAAAGGACGACTGTGATAGTGCCGTCATCAGCCGGACTTTTAAGGCCGATTAGATAATGATGCTGCGCATAAGCGGGGGGCACGTTTTCGATAAATTGTTTCGGAACGCTGGCAGAATCAATTTCGGTATGAAAATCGATTTTTAAAGTTTCAGCAAACAGCCGCAAAACCGCATCTTCTGTGAAGTGCGGACAGGTGAGCAAAAGTTCATCCAGCCTTTGCGGACTGGCAGCGTTTTGCTCAAGAAGATTTGCGAGCATATCTGCATCAACAATCCCAGTCCTTTGGGCCGTCTTTATCAGTAAGTCTTTCATTCAATTTCATAAAAATCATGTAAATGAGTTGATGAGTAAAAGAGTAAATGAGACTTAACTCATTCACACATTCACTCTTTTACCCATTTACAATATTATTGTTCAAGTACTCTATTCGGGTCTATTGGCGTTTCTTTTACGCCAGGGAATAATTCATATTTCTGGAATTTGGCTTCATCTCTTTCAAATTCAGTTCTGTTTTTCACAGAAATTTGTTTTAATTGATCCAATCCCAATACGTCTTCCGGCCTGAGTATATTAGCTTTTACGAAAATATATAATTTACTGTCGTGTACGTTTTTAGCCGCATTTCTAAATAAGGTACCAGCAATTGGAATATCTCCCAAAATAGGAGCTTTCTGTGTTGCTTTTGTCTGGCCAAGCTTTACAAGTCCACCTAAAATAATTGTGCTTCCATCAGGCACAGTAACAATAGTATTTACACTGCTCTTTTTCTCATTTAACGGGCTTTCAATATCATTAACTTTAGTAGAGGTTCCTTCCTGAAAATCATTTCTTTGCATTTCAACTTCCAAACGAAGGAGATTGCCTTCACTGATTTGCGGCGTAATCTTTAATTCAATTTTTGCAGTGTAGGGTGTAAAGGTTGTAGATTGAACGACTGAATCCGAAGCGGCACCAGCGGTACCCGCGACTGTAGTTGCTGTAGTTTGACCAACGTATCTTGTATCCTCGGTTGAGATAGTTCCTTCCTCATTATCATTAACAAGAACTTTTGGTCTTGCCAGAACTCTACCATATTTTTTCGTATCAATTAGTTTTAATAATGCCTGAATGCTATCATTACTATAAAATCCAGTGAAATTTCCGCTGTCAGTTTTGCCTTCCAGGAACGTACGACCTGTAGCTGCGGTAGAGATAGCACCTCCTGTTACGGCAAGAGTATCAACCGCTGCACCTTTGGCGTTGCCGACAATATCAAGATCGTAATTGAATACATCGTCTTGTGTTATTTCTACAAGAGATACATCAATCAGAACCTGTGGTCTGCGCTTATCAAGAGATTTTATGAGGTTTCCAATCCATTCCTGATTTTTTTTGCTGGCGTAGACGACGAGCGAGAAAGTATTTTTATCTGGAACGATAACGATGTTTTCATCTGTATATTTTACGGTTTCCTGAATCTTGCCCTGGGCATCTGTTGTAGTTTTGCTGATAAGGCCATTGAGGGTTTCGGCAAGTTCTTCAGGGTCCTGATTTTCCAGTCTGTATATTCTGTATGGTATCGCGGCTTCGATTGGTTCGCGATCAATATATGAAATAATTTTTGTAATCTGTATGTGCTGCTCTGGTGTAGCATTTACGAGCAGAGAATTTGTCGATTCGAGCATAACAACCTGCGGCTGGTCTAGAAGATTAGCACTTAAAGCTTCACTGCCTCCCATAGCCTGATTAATGTTTGGCTGCGGGACAGTTTCGCCTGGGCCGCCGGGACGTGTGACTGTAGGTCTTCTGCTCATGCCTGTTGTTGATGTTGAAATCGCCTGTTCGATGATGTTTAACTGCTGGAGAGCTTCGACGATTTTTGTTATATCAATGAACTGAATTTCGTATTCCCTGATAGTTCGCAAATCCTGTTGGGGGACATCAAGCGAATCGATAATTTTGTCAACTGATTTCAAATCGGAATCGAGGCCAATCATTAGAACACGATTTGTTCTTTTGTCGAAGTCGATGTATACGCCTTTTGCAGTTGTTTCGCCTGTCGCAGTAGTCGACTGGCCGGGAATCGGCTGTGTGACGGGTCTTGGCGCAGGTCTGGTTATTCTGCCGGGCATGGGGGCGGTTTCTGCGGATGTGGCGCCGATAGTGATTTCAACGGTGCCTAGTTGTTCGGCCAATGCTTTGATTTTAGGCACTAAACTTTCGGCTAGTGTATATTTTAGAACGCGAAGTTTGAAATCCTTTGGCGGGCCGGGGACATCGACAAGTTTAAGCAAATCT
The DNA here is from genome assembly GCA_039679715.1 of Phycisphaerales bacterium. GTDB lineage: Bacteria > Planctomycetota > Phycisphaerae > Sedimentisphaerales > UBA12454 > UBA12454. Next base: position 24,824 of record JBDKUM010000021.1, on the reverse strand, counting down.
TCAATTCGCTGCATTCTGAAAGCGTATTCGGTAATCACGAGCGTTCCAATTTCAGGAATTTCGGTGATATTGGAGCCGAGTTTCATTTCGGTGAGCAGCTTACGTGCGGAAGCGGTGTTGATGTATTTCAAATGGAATACTTTTGTTACCGCGACATCGCCGGGTCTGGCAGTGCCATCGATAAGGACAGGATCCTGATCGAGAGCTTCGGTGAGCGGAACGATTGTAACAAGATTTCCTTTTCTGCTCATCGAGAGATTTTTAAATTTCAAAACTGATTCGAGCAGGCTATAAAGTTCGCCGACACGAATTTGGCCCTGGACTTTGATATTTACGTTGCCCTGAACTTTTGCGGAATCGTAAAGGTAATTCAGGTTTAAATATCTGCCGACAAGGTCGATGAGAGTAACAATTTCGAGCTGTTCAGGTAAATTCAATTCAAGTACTTCATCGCGATTGGGTATATTGATTTCATTTATTGCAGGAGTTTTGATGCCTTTAATTATTTCTTCGGCATCGTTTGCTTCAGGCACTAACGTGATTTCTTCCGTCTGTGGAATTTGTTTATCTTCAGATGTTTCTGGTTGAATGTCCTGCCGGGTTTCGCTTTCATTTTGCGTGATTTCAGTGCCGGGTTCAACTGGTTTTATGAAATTGACGTCCGCGGACTTCGGAGCCTGGACGATTTTTTTCTTTTTGGCATCTTTGTCCGCTTTGGCGCTTTTGGCAAGCTCATCCATGAATTCGCCTAGCATGTCATCTTCATCGCCTGTTTTTTTCTTTGCGGTTTGCGGCTGATTTGGTTCAGGAGAGAAGTTCGGCTCTGCTGCTGTAATCTGGCCGATTTTATTTGGTTCATTAAGAGCCCGGTCAGCTTTTTCTTTTTCTTGCTGCTGCTGTGCCACTTCATTTACGGATTTAATAATACTATCAATTTCAATGCCAGGAGCGGCAATGAACATTTGATCGTCAACTTTATCAACAATGACTTTCAAGGGTTTAGCGTTTGCTGTGCCTTCGAGCAGTGTGCCGACTGAAAAGTTGGGGCCTAATTTCGTCTCAATGGCAAGGCTATCGGGAATTTTTTTATCATCTTCGATATCAACGAATTTAATTTCATATGGCTCATTGCTGTCCACTAACTTGAGAAGATTGCTTGCTTGAACAAGCGCTTCGGGAGATGCGGTAACGGATAATGCGTTCGTGCCGGGAATAATAACAGCGGAATCGGAAATTTTGCTTTTGGCGAGAAAGTCTTTGCCCTGCTGGGCTGAAATATTACGAAGTGAAAAAATGCGAACGCGGATTGTCTGGCCAGTCTCGGCTGCTGAAACAAAAGACGAATAAACTATCACAAATGTGATAGATAATAACAGACATAAAGCCCGATGCCTTTTACTACTTCGATGTAATGGCATTAAAATCTCCGAAAACGGTTTTGCAAAACTTTGAAGTTCTATATAATGTTTTATCGGACAATAGCTCATAAAATGTTTAAAAATAATGCTTTAGAAATATTCTTTTCCTGCTTCCTGTGCAGTGAGACAAACTTATCTTCGATTTCTAATTCTTCTTGATCTAGCCGTCTGCTCCGATGGTTCATTGGGGGCAGGAACAACGGCAGGATTTTTATTTTCAACAACCGCAGGCGGTGAAACCGGATTTGGCTGCGAATTATTCATATTATTAGTATTGGGCTGTGGACTGTTAGTGTCTGGTTTGTTCTTGTCAGAAGCTGTTTCAGTCAGTAATCGTTTCGATTCCTCTTCCAGAGCTTTCAACATCTCTCCATAGGCGGCCATATCATTTGCTTCAATAGCAGACATGCCTGCTGAATTTGGGTCGCTTTGCATTTGTTTGAGCCATTCGATGTTCGCCTGGGTCTGTTTGAGTTGCTCTTCGGGTGTAAGTTCTGGAACAACAGGCTCTTGCGGTTGCTGGGCAGCCTCCGGCTCTGTCAGTACCGCTTCGGCCGATTGAGGCTGATCCTGTGTTTGTGATTTGTCGAGAAGTATAATCGGGTCAGTTTTTTCGAGCTTTCCAGAATAGGATTTTACAACATCAGGTTTACTCTGGCGTTCGGCTAAAAGTTCATATCTCTTTCCATTATCATTAATTAGGACGCCGCCATCTCCGACTTTTTCAATATCTAAATAGCCGACTTTGCCGCCTTGTTTGACCCAGTGCAGGCCTTTTCCAACTTCGTCAATTAAAGCCCATGATTGAGCTTGATCGCCAAAATGATAGCTGGTGCCAATTAACTTAAATTTAGCACTAATCTCGACTTGCGGTCTGATTGGTGCATTATCAGCGGGCCTGGGTTGGACTGGTTCCGGAGGAGGCGGAGGGTTTATTCTTAGAGCGAATTTACGTGCCTGGACGACTAAGGGAGTGTCCTGCTGTCCATCATAAGTCGTTCTTCCAGCATAATTTGCCTGCAATTCTTCGGCAATGCCAGGCTTTGATAAAATGTCTTTTAAGGTGGGTTGGTTTGCATAAGATAAGGAATTGAGCGCAATAACGACCATAAATAAAATTATGGTTTTATGTGTCTTCAATTCTCTAACCATCTTATATATACCTTTAAAAAAGCTGACAAAATAATCTACTTATTTTGACATCGGACAAGCAAATAAGTTCCCTGTAATATTCGATACTATAAAATTCAAAATAAACTTAGGTAATTTAGAGTGTTTTATATATTTTCGCCAAAACCAGATACGGCATAAAGGTAAATAATGATAAAAATACAATTTTTTGGAAATTTGGGCAAATAAGCTAATTTCTGAATAGCCATAATCGGTTTCATTGGCACGGCCATTACGAAAAATGAGGCTTTATCGTTCATATTAAATAGGAATGAGAAAATAAGGTTTATTGTAAGATAGGAAAGGGCCAAAAATTGATTGCTGCAAGAAATTAACAACTGAACGAATTTTTTTTATAAAAATAAGAATTTGAGGGAAAAACTATTTTTTGAGGTATGTCAAACCGATAGTGTTAACCGCGAATGACACCTTGCTCGGCTGAAATCAATAAATCAGAAATCCATTCTTCGAAATAAAAAGGATAGGTATTTAATTTCAGAGTTTCTCCGGGGAAATCACAACCTTGTTTTGTAAGAGCTGTTTCAAGACGTTTTATGTCGTTAGGGAAATCCTGCGAAACCATTTTCAAGTATATGTCTTTTAATTTTCGAAGCCGTTTATTTTTTTTGTCTTGTGTTTCGCCGGGAGCCCTGAAGAAATCATATATTGTCTTTACGTTAATGCCGGGTTTGAAAAATTTTTCCAAACGCTGGGGGATTTTCTCAGGCAGGGCATTGTCATGGTACATTGCAAGGTCGAGCAATTCTTCGTGTTTATAATAAATAAAAGGATTGGCAAAGAAAACAGCAGGGCTGTAATCTAATCTTAAATCTGCGAGATAACTCTGAAAAGCGTTGATGCCTTTACTCTGGAATAAAAAAGTAGCGGGGCCGTCACCGATGAGAACAGTAAAGCAATAACGATTGAGATCCGGCCGATTGAAACGTACAATGTCGCTGTGGGCCTGCTGGAGTTTTGGTTTCGTTTGCGTGAGGACATCGATTATCAGAATTTGAGAATCAACGGTATCGTGGGCGGATTTTAAAATTCCTTCAGGCGTGAAGCTTTGCGGCATTATCAATTCGGCTTTTTGGGCAACTGAAGATTCGTTTAGCCTGTTATAGACATCCAGAGCAAGAACCGGGTCAAGTGTAATAATGCGTATTCGTTTTTTTCGGTCTGTGTAGTGCAGCATCAAATGAATTTAAAATTTATATTAAAAATTTAACATGTTTCTAGCCAAAAAACCGGAGTTCGTCAAGGTAAATGGCATTGGAAAAATCAAAATGAATAGAATATAATACTTTGAACCAAAGTTTACTTATATTAACATATTATACGAATTATTTTTGGTATGTTTATCCGAATATGAAATGCCCAATTTGTAAAAAGAAAATTAGAGAGGACCAAAAAGGTTCCTATTTTCCATTCTGTTCGGAACGATGCAAATTAGTAGATTTGAATTCATGGTTTGACGGAAACTATATTATTTCATCACCTATTCCAGATGAAAAAGAGGAAGATGATGATGAACAAGAAAAATAGCTGGAATCGATTTATATAAACGAGTATTATATAAAATTCTCAAGGATAGTATTTGAAGATATAATAAGGATGTTTTGTATGCCTGAACAAAATTCTGAAAATAATAGTCAAAATATAGAAACACATAAGGATTGGGAGCATTTAGGCTTTTCAAATCTGCTTTTTCCAAATGTTTTTAAAACTTTTGTTATCGCGATTCAGCCGGGAAGAATTTTAACAGCTTTTTTGGTACTGGCATTAATTTTTCTCGCCGGCTGGATAATGGATTTGCATAAAACGGTTATAGTATCAGGTAAATTGACAAATGCGGATTTGAGAGTATCAACTTTAAATGGCTCCCGGACATACTCAACTGAACTGCATTGTTATATAACATTTCCCGACCGGATTGATAATTATTATAACATCTATAAGGAGAGAACCAAGGAACAACGGCTTGGAGTGTTTAAAGTATTTTCAAATTTCTGCGTATCTAACTTTAATGAAGGAACTGCTTATTTTGTTCAACTGCGATTTGATAAGGCACTTGAAGCAATGATAAATTGTTTTAAGGCTTGTGTGTGGGTTTTGAAATATCATACTATTTACGGAATCATATTTCTTTTCATTTCATTCATTTCCATATCGCTTGGCGGCGGAGCAATTTGCAGAGGAGCTGCGCTTCATTTTACACGTGATGAAAGATCGGGCGCGATTAGCACGATAAAATTCGCGATAAGAAGATGTGTTCCGCTTTTTTTTGCGCCAACTTCGCCGATAGCTCTTGCAGGTTTGCTCGGGCTTGTGATTGTTACGGTTCTTGGATTGATAACGAATATACCTTATGCAGGTGAAATTTTATTGGCATTGTTTTTTGTGCTTGTACTGATATGCGGTTTATTGATGGCATTTGCGGCTATATGGGGATTTGGCAGTGTTAACCTGATATACAGCGCTATAGCATTTGAGAAAACAGATACATTCGATTCAATGTGCAGAGCGTATACATACGTGTTTTCACGGCCGTGGCGATTGGTTGTTTATACATTATTAGCGGCTTTATATGGCGGCATTTGCTATTTGTTTGTGAGGTTGTTCGGTTTTTTAACGCTGCTGATAAGCAGATGGTTTCTGGATTTAGGAGTTTGGGCACAAAGTCAAAAAGGCATACAGATAGAAAAAATTGACGCTATATGGCCAATGCCTGAATATTTTAATTTTTTAGGTGCTGCAGGTGAAATCAGTAAGCCCGTAACTCAAACAATTTCAGCAGCCGTTGTAAATTTTGAAATTTTAGTCATTTCAGGATTAGTAATGGCATTCGCAATAAGTTTTTATTTTTCAGCAAGCACAATAATATATGCTCTGCTTCGTAATAAAGTTGATAAAGTACCGCTTGATAATGTATATGTCGAGTCGGTTCAAACACAAAATCCTCAAGAAGCGTAATATTAACGAAAGTTCAAATATTATATGACAGAAAAAAAACAGGAAACAACTCAAGAACAAAAACCCATATCTGAAAAAGGAGGTTTAGTTCTGCGATTCCGTAAACAAATAATAATGCTTGTGCATGTAGGTGTTTTCGCAATCAGCTTGATGATGGCTTTTTTGCTGGGAAATAATATGCAATTCAACAGTGAATGGTTCTTCGGGCAATATTTTCCGAAGGCATTGCTGCTGTTTATCATAATTAAAATACCAGTCTTTTGGCTTTTCAAGCAGTACCAGGGATGGTGGCGATATGTTGGGATTTCAGACCTGCTGTCGATAGTCAAAGCATCTCTTGTTAGTACGCTTGTAATAGTAATTGTTTGGGTAGGAATCGCATCGTTGGAGCCAGTAAGGCAGCTGGTTAATGAATTATTCGGATTCAGCCAGGCTATTTTCATTTCTGATATGTTCGCAACGATAGTATTGATGGGCGGAATTAGAATGGCGGTTCGGCTTTATCATGAGGAATTTCATACAGAACAGGCGGGTAAGCTGAAACGATTTTTGATTATCGGGGGGGGGAACGCGGGCGAATCTCTGCTGCGTGAATTGCATCGTATGCCGATTGAGCAATATGATATTATAGGTTTTATAGATGATGATCCGGCCAAGAGAGGTGTTAATATTCATGGTATTCCAGTGCTCGGCAATGTCGATGATTTGCTTAGGGTTTGTAAGGAACACAACATCGAGGAAATAGCAATAGCAATGCCGAGCGCAAGCGCGAAGCAATTGCGAAAAGTCGTCCAGATTTGCGAAGGCGCAAAGGTACGATTCAGGACAGTGCCTTCAGTAGCAGATATAGCCAGCGGACGGTTCAGAGTATCGCAAATCAGAGATGTTGAAATCAACGACTTGCTGGGACGTGAGGCGGTTCAGCTCGATCTTGAAACAATAGGGAAATATCTAGACGGCAAAGTTATTCTTGTAACAGGAGCGGGCGGTTCAATTGGTTCTGAAATGTGCAGGCAGGTTTGTCATTTTAATCCGCAACACCTTTTGCTTGTCGAACAGGCGGAAAATTCACTTTTCTTTATTGAACGTGAACTTCGCAAAGATTTTCCTACCGTATCAATGCAGCCAATTATTTGTGACATCACGGACAAAAAAAGAGTCGAACAGATTTTCGAGCAATACAGTCCTCAAATTGTTATTCATGCCGCTGCGCATAAGCATGTGCCTATGATGGAACTCAATCCCGGCGAGGCCATCAAGAATAATATCATTGGAACCAGGACAATGGCGGACGCTTCAGACAGGTTTGGGGCGGAAAGCTTTGTAATGATAAGCACGGATAAAGCAGTTAATCCGACGAGCATTATGGGTTCTTCCAAACGTATTTCAGAATTGTATATTCAGGATTTGGACAGAACAAGCGAGACATCATTTGTTACGGTTAGATTCGGAAACGTGCTTGGCTCGAATGGTTCGGTAATTCCGATTTTCAAGGCACAAATCGCGGCTGGCGGACCTGTTACGGTTACGCATCCTGAAATGCGAAGATATTTCATGACTATACCTGAAGCATCGCAGCTTGTTTTGCAGGCGGCGACGATGGGTAATGGCGGAGAAATTTTCGTACTTGATATGGGCGAATCGGTGAAGATAGTTGATCTTGCCAAAGAACTTATTACGCTTAGCGGTTTTAGGCCGGGCGAGGACATTGAAATTGTTTTCTCAGGCACAAGGCCGGGCGAAAAACTTTTCGAAGAGCTATCCATACAAGGTGAAGATATGGTTATAACGCGGCATCCCAAAATTAGTATCTGGCAGAAAAATCAACCGATGACGCGAGAACAATTGCGAACGAAAATTGAACAGTTAATAGGGATTGCCGATTTACAGAATCATAAACAAATCGTTTCATATATTAAAGAGATTGTGCCGGAATACATCGGCGACAAAGTAAACGGAAAAGCAATTTAAATTTTATATTTAATATTTTAAATTTAAAATTAGAGGATTAAATTTTTCTATGGCGAAGTCTGTCTAAAGCGACGGCGATGATAATAATCGCGCCAGTTACAATTTCCTGAATCCAATTTTCAAGGCCCATCTGCGTACAGCCGCTTCGAATGATAGTCATAATCAATGCGCCAATAAGGGAGCCGAAGATTGTACCCTGACCGCCCGAAAGGCTTGCTCCGCCGATGACTACGGCAGCAATAGCATCCAATTCCAAACCAACCGCAACGGTCGGATCGCCTACAGTTAATCTTGAAAATTGCATTACGCCTGAAATTGACGCGAACAGGGCACTGAAAACATAAATGGTTACTTTTGTCCGTTCAACTGCTATGCCGCAAAGGCGTGCGGTTTGTTCGTTTGAGCCAATAGCGACCGTTGCGCGGCCAAAAACTGTAAAGCGGAGGACAAACGCGAAAGCAAGAACAAGCAAAATGAAAATCCATACGCCTGGTGAGAGTATTTGCCAACTTCGTTCGGGCGGAAGCGAGGCAAGAATTTCGTTGAGCCAGGTATACGGTGCATTAATTTTTTGTTCGCCTGCGAGACCTTTGGCAACGCCGCGGCAAAGAAGCATCATTCCGAGAGTTACAATAAATGGCACAACCTTAAGGCGTGTTATTAAAATACCAGAGAGAAGCCCAATTGAGGAACCTATAACAACGGCACTTACTGCCGACGGAAATGGAGCGAATTGTTTGTTATTGAGAAAATATGCGACAAGCACGGAACTGAAAGCGACAATTGAACCGACTGACAAATCAATGCCGCCGGAGATGATTACGAATGTCATACCAATTGCGGCGATGCCGACGATTACAGTTTGACGGGCGATGGTTTCGAGGTTGCGAAGAGTAGAGAAGCTTGAAGGTGCAATAAAAACAAATAATAAATAGATTGCGAGTAGGGCGATTAATAGTCCAAAACGATTAAGCCATTTAGAAATCATATTTAAAATCCTAATTCGAAACTTAAATAAACCCAGCCATAGTGATGGCTGGGCTAAACATTACCAATTGCTTCCTGCATTAATTTATGTTCGTTAATTTCGCTTACATTATGGATAAGGCCAAGACGGCCTTTACACATAACAGCAACATTATCGCATATACCCATAAGCTCCGGCAAATAACTGCTGACAACCAGAATTGCTTTTGGATTTTGTTTGTCGCAGGCAAGCTCATCGATAATTTTATAAATTGCGGCTTTGGCGGCTACATCAATTCCGCGAGTTGGCTCATCAAGAAGCAATACATCGACATCATGTTCAAGCAGACGGGCAAGCGCGACTTTTTGCTGGTTGCCGCCTGAAAGTTCGTCAATTCTTTGCAATGGGCTACGACATTTAATTCCAAGTTTTCCAATCCAGCGATTTGTATTTTTATTTTGGTTAGAAGGCCAAACCGTGCCGAAACGGCCAAAAGAATGCAATTTAGACATAGTTATGTTTTCAGCGATTGTCATAGAAAAAGCGAGACCTTCTTGCTTGCGATTCTCGCTTAAAAAGCCGATACCCTGATTCCATCTTCTTAGAGGCGAAGCCGGTCCTGTGTAAACGCCGACTTTTATCGAGCCAGCTTTTACTTTTTCAAGGCCGAAGATACAGCGAAGAAATTCACTTCTTCCTGCGCCAACAAGGCCTGCGATTCCAAGTACCTGGCCTGTATATAATTTTAATGACGCATTGAGAGGTTTTTTTGTGCCTGCCAAATTTTCAATTTCTAGCTGAAGTTTGTCTCTTTGGCGAGGAGAGTGCGGATATAGCTGTTCGATTTTTCGGCCGACCATGTGTTTTATCAGCTCTTCATCCGATGAATTGCCGGGTAAATTCGAGACGGCAATGGTGCCATCGCGGAGAACGGTAACTTCGTCGGCTATTTTTCTGACTTCTTCAAGAAAATGAGAAATATAAATTATTGCAATTCCTTTTTTCTTGAGATTGGCAATGAGTTCGAAAAGTTTTTCGGTATCTCCGGCAGTTAATGAGCTTGTAGGTTCGTCGAGAACAAGAATTTTACAGCCAATTACAAGCGCGCGGGCGATTTCAACGAGCTGGCAGGCGGCTATTGAAAGTTTATTTACTTTTACCTGCGGCTGGATTTCAGGATGATTAAAAATATTAAGAGCTTCAAAGGCCATTTGACGGATTTTCTTAACTTTTAAAATGCCCATAACATTTGGCTCAATACCAAGAGTAAGATTTTCTTCAACTGTTAGATCGCCGGCAAGCGAGAGTTCCTGATAAATCATCGCTATGCCGAGTTTGCGGGCAGCGATGGGATTTTTGGGAATGTAAGATTTGCCGAATAGCTCCATTGTGCCCATATCCGGCTTTAAAACACCAGAAAGGATTTTCATCAATGTACTTTTTCCGGCACCGTTTTCGCCAACAAGCGCATGGACTGTTCCTGGCCGGACTGTTAAACTTACATCATTTAGCGCAACAGTTGCGCCAAAAGATTTGGTAATCTGCCGCATTTGCAACGCGGGTATATCATCCATTGATTTTACTTTGTAACTAACCACTTATCAAAATCCGGTTTGAGTAATTTTACTATTTCAGGATCGTTCATGTTTTCAGCAGTTGCTATTGCAGAACCTGTATCGATTTGTCTTTCAATTTGCTCTCCGCGCAGATGGGCTGTAATGGTTTTTACTCCGAGGTATCCCATGTTCATCGGATCTTGCAAAATCAATGCGTTAATTTGACATTCCTTTAAAGCTTTTACGAGCATTTCCGAACTATCAAAGCCGACAAATTTTACTTTGCCTGCAAACGAATTATCCTGAAGTGCTCGGAGCATACCAAAGGTCGTTGACTCATTGGGCGTGAAAATGCCGTCAATAGTCAGATTTTGATTTTCGCCGCGAAGAGGCGCGAGAAGATTTTCACTTGCCTTGTATGCAGTTTCTGTTGTTGCGCCGCCATATTGATTATCGCTGACAACTTTTATGTCAGGGTATTTCGCTATCACATCAAGAAAACCTTTTTCACGCTGCTGTGTGCTTGCCGAGCCTTCCTGGTAACGGAGAACAGCAATCTTGCCTTTGTAGTTAAGCAATTTGGCCAGATGTTCGGCCGCTTTTTGGCCGCCAATGTAATTATCAGTCGAAATATAACTTACAAAATCGTTGCTGTCGAGGGCTGAATCGATGATGACGACATTAATGCCGGCTCTTTTTGCTTCTGTAACAGGTCGGCGAAGAGCAGTATTATCCAGCGGGGCAAGAACAATACCTGATACTCCGCGGGTAATGAAATCTTCGACAACCGTAATTTGTGATTCACGATCATCTTCCTTTAAAGGACCTTTCCAAATAATTTCTACATCAAGTTCCTGTGCGGCCTTGATAGCTCCAGCGTGGATGGATTTCCAGAATTCATGAGTAGTGCCCTTTGGAATTACAGCTATTGTAATTTTTGATTTGTCTGTCGGGGACTGTTTTGAACAGGAAATGGATGAAAAAGCAATTAATGTCATAATTAAAAATAAAAGTATTTTCCGCATATCACTCTCCAAAAACAACTCGCTTCCGTACCGGAAGCGGCTAAACAACAATGACGAGACTTATTATATTAGAGAAAACAAAAAATGCGCGAAAAAAAACCCGCCAAAAGGCGGGTTTAAACAGAATAAGCTGATTTTAGTTATTATTTTGGTTTTCAACCTGCTCGTCACGAGGATGGGCGTTGTCGTAAACTTCTTTTAGTTTCTTTGTTGTTAAATGCGTGTAAATCTGGGTCGTAGAAAGTGATTGATGTCCAAGCAATTCCTGAACGCTTCGTAAATCTGCGCCATTATTCAGCATGTGAGTCGCGAAACTATGTCTTAATGTGTGAGGGCTGATTGATGGATCAAGGCCGGCCATTTTAAGATATTTATCCATTTTGCGGCGTACGCTTCTGGTGCTTAATCTTTTGCCGTGCTTATTTACAAACAGAACTTTGGAATCAAAATTGCCATTGTTCTGTGCACGTTTGTTGCGGTATTCCATGTAATGCTGGATTGACTGCAAAGCAGAAGAGCCGATTGGAGAAATTCTTTCCTTTTTACCTTTGCCGCGAACGTGGAGAACTTCGCCGAGAAAGTCAACATCTTCAATATTCAGCGAAACCAATTCACTTACTCTAACACCTGTGCCATAGAGAGTTTCCATAATAGCACGATCTCTTGCGCCAAGCCAACTATCGGCAGGTGGAGTTTCGAGAAGTTTTTTTACCTGATCATATTCGAGGAATTTCGGCAGCTTCTTGTCCTGCTTTGGTGTTCTTACGGCAGTAACTGGATTGTTCTGCAGATAATTTCTCTTAACAAGGAATTTATAAAAGCTTCTTAAAGTCGCAAGTTTCCTTGCAGAAGTCGATTTTGAATATTGCTTGTCATTAAGATGAGCCATGTATGCTCTGACAGTGTCAGTTGTCAAAGAGAGCAGCAGCTGCTCGACCTTGACCTGTGTTTGTGTGGCAACGGGGCCTGAATTATCAGAAGAAGTCCAATCAGACTGAGGGGTCTGGCCGCTGATATGCTCACAGAATTGCTCAAGATCAGCATTGTAGCATTTTGCAGTGTGTTCTGAAAAATGCTTTTCGAATTTCAGGTAATCCAGGAACTCATTGATAATCACACAATTTTCCATTTTTTACTCCATATCGTAAAGTTACGACAAAGGGATACTAATCTAAAGGCTCTATCATTTGCGGAGCCTTATCATTCAAGAGCTTATCAGCTTCAGTAATAAGCGATTGTGTAAGCTTGAAACTCAAAACAGCCGCATCAAACCAATCGAAATTTGTTCTGTTGTCTTTTGCCTGAACAACAAGTGCGTCAAGCAGTAAATCCTCACAGCCCGGCTCATAACGAAAAACATACTTTTCGTCACCTTTTGTCAAAACAAGCTGTCTTAAATTTCTCTGCATATAGTCCAAGCTTAATATACTTTCCTAATAATTATCGGTCGGAAAAGGGAGGCCGATAATCGAAAAATAAAAAAATATTATAATTTTACCCGAATTACGCGGGTTCGCTCTTTTATAAATTTAGAGCTAGTCTAAGGGTTTATCGGCCAACAAGAGAGAATTACTTTAAGGAGAGACATAAAAGATTTAAAATAAGTACTTTTCACAAAAAGGAGTTATGAAGGCTGTTAGGGTGAAAGAACAATTGCGAAATAGGCCATTTTGGGCCATAAAACGATGTAATAAGACGTAAATGCTATGTAATTAAGGAATTACGATGTCTTAATTGCTGATTCCATATATGATTTTGCACTGTGCAAGCAGCTTTTCGACCCATTCGATAGGCATGATTGTGGCGGCATCAGATTTTGCAGATTTTGGGTCAGTGTGGACTTCAAGAAATAGGCCATCGGCTCCTGAAGCGACAGCGGCTTTTGCGAGGATTGGCGCCATCTCACGACAACCAGCGGAAGCATTGCCCAAACCCCCGGGCTGCTGGGTGCTGTGAGTCGCGTCGAAAATAACAGGACAACCAAAATTCTTCATCTGTGAGATGGCTGTCATATCATTTACAAGACGATGATAACCGAAAAATGTTCCGCGTTCGGTGAGCATAATTTTTTCATTCCCTGTAGAACGAATTTTTTCAACGGCATTTTTCATTTCATCAGGCGACATGAACTGACCTTTTTTAACGTTGACAGGTTTTCCTGTTTTACCGCATTCGGCAAGGAGGTCTGTCTGGCGGCAAAGAAAAGCAGGGATTTGCATACAATCAACAATTTTGGCAACAGCAGAAACCTGTGAAACTTCGTGTACATCTGTAAGTATCGGCAGGGAGGTTTGCTTTCTAATGTTATCTAGAATCTCAAGACCTTTTTCCATTCCGGGGCCTCGGAAACTATCGATGCTGCTGCGGTTGGCTTTATCGAAACTTGCTTTGAAGATTACCGGCACACTGGTTTTTTTGCTGATATCGAGGAGCTTTGAAGCGATTTCAAGGCAAATGTCTTCTGATTCAATTACACATGGGCCCGCGATGAGAAACAAACCGCTGCCGTGTTCGATTTTAATGTTGCCAATGTTGAACATAGTAATACCTCAAGGACATTAAGAAATTTTATTCGAAGATACGGAACATTCTGCGACGCATACCAACAGGTTTGCCTTTTGGCGGAACGAGAACTTTAACCGCATGGGGAATAATCGTAATTTCAAGCGGAAGTTCCGGGCCGGGATCGCCATCGAGTTCAGTACGGACAAAAGTGTTGGATGTAATTTTAATTTTTTTGCCCTGTTTATATATAACGCTTTTGCTTCTTCGATGACTTTTCAGAATTGTCATAAGAGAATGATACACAAGCGAAAGCTGATTAGAGCATTTATAAATGCAAATATCAAGCAGGCCGTCGCCATAATCCGCAAGCTGCAAAATGGGTATGCCAAGAGCATAGCGTGAGATATTTCCGAATATAGCGATTCCTTTATCAGAAAAAACTACCCTGTCATCAACTTCTACTGTAAGTAACGGGAATTTGTAACTGAAAAAAGTTTTCATAATCGGGAAAAAATAATGCAGGTGCGTAATGTTGCCTTGTCTTTGAAGATCGACAAGACGGACGACATCGGCGTCGAAACCTGCGCCCGCGACAGAAGTAAAAAATAAATCGTTAGCTTTGCAGAGATCAAGAGGACGAAGAGTATTCGATTCGAAAATCTGAATCCAGTTTTTTAGATTTCTTTTATAGCCGAGTTCGTTTGCAAGGAGATTTTCTGTCCCGCTAGGCAGGAGCATCAGAGGTTTATCGCTGCCTTCAAGACCGTGCACGACTTCACGGATTGTGCCGTCGCCGCCAGCGACAATGACCATTGCGCAATTAAATTTAACGGCTGATTCAGCGGCTAATGACCTCGCATGCAGAAGGGATTTGGTCTGATTAACCTGAAGCTGGAATTTTTTCGATTCCAAATATTCGATGAACTGATTGGCAGTGCGTTTTTCGCTGCTTGAGCCTGAACTCGGATTTAAAATTATCGAGATATAACCATTTTCAGGATTCATTATTTCTTTTCGAATGTAACGTTTCTTGTTTTTAAACCCGCTTTCGCGACAGCTTCTTCAATCATGTGCGCGTAACTGGCAGGCTCATGTTTTATATTTTCAAGTCCCAATTCTTTTTGCACCTGCTCGATTATCGAATCGTCAGGGCCTTCGATTTCAATGAATTTGCCGATAAGAGGCAGCTCATCGAACGCGACCTTACAATCGCGATAATCCCAAAGACTGCGTTTCTTCTCCAGCGACAATCTCAAAAAGTAGCCAAGCTGCTCGAACAATTCTGCCAATTCTTCAGCTTTGTCGACCTTCAATCCAATTTCACGCCTGCTTTTGAACCTATGATTTTCACGTGCTCCTTTGTATGTCAGTTCAATCGCCTGGCCTATGTGGTTGATGTGTTTGCGAATGCGCAGGCACCGGTCTGATTTTATGAGCGAATCTTTGTTGTCATCGTAATAGGAATCGATTTGTAAATAATCGCCTTCAAATTTCGCGTTAAGCTGTTTAAGCTTCTGTACAACGGAATCAAAATCGTTAACTCTTAATTTTATTTCGATTTCTAAAGCCATAAATTTAACCACGAATTAACGCGAATAAACTCTAATTATCATATAATCGTTTAGCCAATAACAATATTAACTAACCTGGATTTAATGACGATTATTTTTTTTATCTCTTTGCCCGTGATAGATGAAGCGACTTTTTCGCAGGCGAGAGCTTTTTGTTTGATTTCTTCTTCATCAGCATCGGCAGAAACGACAATCTTATCCTTTATTTTGCCGAGAACCTGAACGGCCAATTCAATTTCTTTTTCTTTCGCGAGATTTTCATCGTACTTCGGCCAAGGCTGGTATGCTAAAGTTTTATTATGGCCGAGGATTTGCCAAACTTCTTCAGCAATATGCGGCGCAAGAGGCGAGAGAATCAATACGAAAGTTTCAATTGCCTTTTTAGGCCTTGTTTGAAGTTTTGCGAGATGATTTACAAAAATCATCATCTGGCTAATAGCAGTATTGAAACGGAAAGTATCTATATTTTGAGTAACTTTCTTTATCGATTGATGAAGCAGGCGTGCGGTTTCTTCGTCCATCTCAATATCTTTAATAGTTTCTTTTTCGTCAACGATTCGCCATAATTTATTCAGGAATCTGTGAACGCCTTCGACACCCTGCATGCTCCAGGGTTTTGCCGCTTCGAGCGGGCCCATAAACATTTCATAAAGACGCATAGAATCCGCGCCATAATCGGCTATGACTTTATCCGGGTTGACAACGTTACCGCGGGACTTGCTCATCTTTTGATTATCTTCGCCGAGAATCATACCCTGATTGATTAATTTCTTAAAAGGTTCTGCTGTGCTGACATAACCCAAATCGAAAAGCAACTTGTGCCAGAAACGTGAATAGAGCAAATGCAGAACAGCATGCTCTGCACCGCCGATGTACAAATCGACCGGCATCCAATATTTTTCTTTTTCATTTTCCCAAGCGGCCTGATTATTTTTCGGATCGAGATAACGCAGATAATACCAGCAACTGCCGGCCCATTGCGGCATTGTATTTGTTTCGCGTTTTGCTTTTTGGCCGTTCCATTCGAGATTAATCCAATTTTCGATATTCGAAAGGGGTGATTGACCGGTATCTGATGGTTTAAAATTATCAGTCTTTGGAAGCATGAGCGGCAATTGATTTTCATCAAGAGCGACGATTCTGCCGTCTTCAAGATGTAGCAGCGGGAATGGTTCGCCCCAGTAACGCTGACGGCTGAAAAGCCAATCGCGGAGTTTATAATTAACCGCTTTTTTACCAAGGTCGTTTTCTTCGAGCCAGCTTGTGATTTTTTCTTTGAATTCTGCTGTTGGCAGGCCATTGAATCGGCCGCTGTTTATCGCAATGCCTTCGCCTGCGAAGCAATATTCGCCTTTTTCGACTTTCTCTGCCAATGCCTTATCGTCTTTGGGTTCCACGACGGGAATGATCGGGAGGTTGAATTTTTTGGCGAATTCATAATCGCGGTCATCGTGAGCAGGAACGCTCATGATTGCGCCTGTGCCATAGCTTATCAGAACGTAATCGCTGATCCAAATTGGAATTTTATTTTCATTTACAGGATTGATTGCGTAAGCGCCGGTGAAAACGCCGGATTTATCTTTAGCGAGGTCTGTTCTGTCGAGGTCGCTTTTAGTCTGCGCGAGTTTTTTATAATCTTCTATTGCCTGTTTCTGCTGGGCTGTTGTGATTTCATCGACAATCGGATGCTCCGGCGCAAGAACCATGTAAGTTGCGCCGAAAAGGGTATCAGGACGGGTTGTGAAAACTGTGATGATCTCATCGAAGCCGTCAACTTTGAAATCAACTTCAGCGCCAATGCTTTTGCCGATCCAGTCAGTTTGAAGTTTCTTAATCGAAATGGGCCAATCGACCAGTTTCAAATCTTCTTCAAGACGGTCAGCATATTTTGTGATGCGGAGCATCCATTGACGCATTGGTTTGCGAATTACAGGATGGCCGCCGCGTTCGCTTACGCCGCCGATGACTTCTTCGTTGGCAAGCACTGTTCCTAAAGCAGGACACCAGTTTACAGGTACTTCATCTTCATAAGCAAGACGTTGATTGTTCAGGAATTCTTCCTGCTCTTGTTTAGAAAGTTCATTCCAGTTGCGTGTGCCGACAGGTGTTCCCATTACAGCCGGGATCGGATTGCCTTCGACAATCTCGCCATCTGGGCCAATGTATAACTTGCCGTTTTCGAGATTTTTTACCAGTTCTGTAATTGGTTTCGCTTTTTGCTCGCTTTGGTCAAAATAGCTATTGAATAATTTAAGGAAAATCCATTGAGTCCATCTATAATAGTTCGGATCGGTTGTGTCTACCTGGCGGTCCCAATCATATGAAAAACCGAGGGCTTTGATTTGCCTTCGCATGTTGTCGATGTTCTGCTGCGTTGTAATTGCAGGGTGCGTACCGGTTTTGACAGCATATTGCTCGGCGGGCAGACCGAAAGCGTCCCAGCCGATTGGGTGCAGAACATTAAAGCCATTCATCCTTTTATAACGCGCGAAAATATCGCTGGCGGTGTAACCTTCGGGATGACCAACGTGCAGACCCTGGGCCGATGGGTACGGGAACATGTCCAATACATAGTATTTAGGTTTGGAAGAGTTGTCTTCGGCAGCGAAAGTCTTGTTGGTTTCCCAGTAAGTTTGCCACTTTTTCTCAATATCGTTGAAATTGTATACTTTTGGTTCGTCCATAATCGTTAGTGTCCTGAATGCGGGCATGTCCCATGTGAAGGGCATGTATGACATGTTTTGCCGTCAGCGGGGTTCTTTATTACCGCTGAAAAGGTTGAAAATTGTTTTGTAAGTTTTTTTCCGCCGCAGGAAGGGCAGGTATGCGACTGTTTAGAGTTCAACGATTTTTCGAGGAATTCGTTGACCTTGCCGCAAGATTCACATTTGTATTCAATTAAAGGCATAGTAACTCAAATTAAAAATAAATAATTAAAAATAAAAATTGAGGAAAGTCGCTTCGCGACCATACTAATTATATACGAATACGAAGGTTAGTAGTATAGCGATTTAGGGCGCAGAGGCAAGGAAAAGATATGGATACAGTGAAAAGGGGATATACTACCTTGATATATCCCCTATAATTATCAATCTATAAAAACACGCTTGATGTGGCGGTCGAAGATGTTTTCTGTTACTGTTTGGGCGATGGTATCTTCAAATTTTTCAAGTGCGTTAATGTATCTTGCCCCCATTTTTGCGGCAATTTTGTAACCTACGTGGATTAGCTGCCGGAAATTAAGGTTATAATCTCTGCAATTTAAGTCATGGCGGAGAGTATTTGCATATTTTTCACTGTCCCATTTTGCGACCTGGTCGGCAGAGGGAAGTTTGGATTTATCTATATCTATTACAGTAGCATACGGGCCGCAGAGTTCATCGAAATGTTCAAGAGCCTCTTTGTAGACATCTTTGGCGATTTGCAGACCTTCACCTCCAGCAAGGGCAAGTCCGATAATTTCTTCCAGCCAGGTTGTACCAGCGGTTTTGAGGTGCAGGCCTGCACCGGTTTTCTTCAATGCGCGTTTGATGGGGGCATAAATTGAAAATTTGTCGCTGCCGGAGTGGACGCTTAATTTAAGGTTAGCGGGCAAGCCGAACTGCTTAATCGCAAAATTAATAACCGCTATATCTTCGTTGAACTCTTTTTCGAATTGCTTTACATCGCCGACGTAATCGACACCTTTATTGAATCTGCCGGTGAATTTTGGGGCGATTGTTTGGGCGGGAATTTTTTCAGCGGCAATTGCAGAAAGAATGAAAAGCATTTCGACAGGACTTTGCGGCTGATTAGATTCGTCTATGGAAACTTCCGTTACGAAATTATCGCTGCCTTTTGTGTCGGCGACATGCCTATAAATTTTGCCTGCTTCTTTAACCGCAAGCAGAAATTTTGTTCCGATTGTTTTCAAATCGTTTTCAGTTATATTTAATTTTCCATCAATACCGGGTATGGAAATTGTTCCGAGGAATTTTTTATTTTGAGAAACAAAATTATTCAAATCGTTTTCTTCACATTGCTTTCCAATATAATCAGCGACATCGAGTGTGAAAAAATTGCTGGCAGATATGAACGAATCGACAGTGCTTAAATTTATATGGTCCGCATCAACATAATATGAATCTTTCCAGCCAAGTGCTTTAACGGCGGCATCGGCTTCTGCGCGTAAATCCGCAGGTTTGGTGCCGATGATTGAATGCTCACGATTTGATTTATTCCAGACTGGAACAAGCGGGCAGAGTTGCTGCTTTGCTTTAACGATTGCGGCTAATTGAGCTTTTCCCTGATGTGCGAACCTGTCTCCTGTTCCGATTGAAAATTTTTCGAGCTTCATTTGTAAATCCTTGAAAATAATTAAGCTGAAATTTCTTTTGATTGTGTAAAATTCGTTGATTGTTCTGTATGTTCCAAATGCCTGTTAATTGCTTTGGCGGCATTTTTCGGGTCACGATTTTTTAGAGCAGTGAGCATTTTTCTGTGATAATTAATAGCGTAATCAACTTCTTCTTCGTGAATGCTTGAAAATACCTGTGAATATTTATGGTATTCCGCTATTGATGCGAAAGCAGTAATCAGCGGCATATTTCCAGAGGAATGAATTATCAACTGGTGAAATTCCATATCGAATTTGAAAAAGTCGAGAAGATTTTCTCTCGATAGTTCCATTTTTTGCAGCAACAATTCAAGCTCTTTAATTTGAATATCCGTAATTTTTTCACATGCGAGTGTAATTGCGGCAGTTTCCAGAGCCTTGCGGGCGTAAATAATATCTGAAAGTGAAACATTCGCGAAATCCTGCGGGAGCAGATGGGTCGGAAGTTTTTTCTGCGAAACTCTCTGCACATAGGCTCCGGAACCGGCTTTGATTTTGATAACGCCGAGTTTTTCAAGGTCATAAAAAGCCTGGCGGACGGTTCCGCGGCTAAGATTGTACTGCTTGCAAAGCTTTCTTTCGGCTGGAAGACGTGCGCCGTCGCCGAAAGAGCCTGAAGCAATCTGGGCGATCAATTCACGTACTAATTTAGTGTGGAGCAGTTCTTTGTTCATTGCTAATGATTGGTATAATATATATACCAATTCGTGATTTTAGTCAATACAAAATGATTGACGATAGGACTTAACCAATTATAATATAAGAGAATGGAATTTGATGTATTTATTCAGACTTCGCTTTATTTTCTGGCATTAATAAATCCGGCCAGCAAAGTATTTATTCTTTCATCCATGCAGCCGGGGTATAATCATAAGACATTATTTAAAGTTTCAGCGAAAGCTTCCGGTGCGGCACTAATTATCCTTTATGTCCTGGCTTCGGTTGGGCATTATATTCTGCATGCAATCTTTCATGTGGAGATTTATTCATTGTCGGTCGCCGGCGGGGTTGTGCTGTTTATTATTGGTTTGACAGCGGTTCGCAATGGGCGGTTTTATGAGCAGAGTTTGAAAAATACCAGCGATGATATTTCAATTGTTCCGCTTGCAGCACCACTTATAGCAGGGCCGGGAACGATAACGGCTTCAATTTCGTTTGCATCGACTCATGGTGTACCTATTACTATTCTTTCACTAACGGCCGCGGTTGTGATTAATTTTTTTATTATGCTATCTTCGCTATGGATTGGCAAGATACTTGAAAAGTACCAGATAGTCGGGCCTCTTATAAGGATTACAGGTTTGATAGTTTCCGCAGTAGCGGTGCAAATGGTTTTGACAGGCCTGTCGGAATGGCTGAAAATCACAATTTCAACATGACGAAAAATGTCACACAAGTACCGTTTTTTGTTACGTTGATGTCAAATCAGGTCGCGCGGATGTCATTTTTTGTCAAAAAGGCTTTAAAAAACAGGTCTAAATGAAAAAAGATACTCAAAAAACCTCGTTTTTACTTCAAAAATTCAACTTTTGACTTAAAAAATGGGAAAGTTAATCAAAAAAATCAAACATTTACATAAAAAAACAATGCGTAAATGGGATTGTTAAAGAGCTAAGTTGTCTGTTAATGATAGTGTATTATAACATATTTTGTCGGGAATTACAAGTTAAAAGTTTGAAAACAGGTCTGTAAGGAAGAAAAAATGGTGAAAAAAGTCCTGATTCTTAATGGAAGTCCTAAAAAGGACGGTAATACTTCGATATTGGTTAAATGGTTTGCCGAGGCGGCAAAAGGAAAGGGCAGCGATGTAGAAATTGTTAATACGGCTTTTCTGAAATATAAAGTTAATGGGTGTATTTCATGCAGAAAATGCCAGAAAATTGAAAAATACGAATGCTGCATTGATGATGAGGCAAGGCCGGTGCTTGCGAAAATGGCGGATGTTGATGTAATTGTTTTTGCGACACCTTTGTATTTCTTCGGAGCAAGCGCACAAACAAAATTAGTGATGGACAGGATGTTCTCGCTTTATAAATGGGATAACGAAACAGGCACGATGAAAACGCCATTGCGCGGCAAAACAATGATTGTACTGGCAAGCGCTTTCGAAGATATAGGGCTTGACGCTTTGGAAAAACCATTCAAATTAACGGCTGATTATTCTTCGATGAGATTCGAATCGATGCTGGTTGAAAACGCGGGAACATCTGGCGAAATAATTACGAAAAGGCCGGATGTTAAAGAAAAAATAGAAAAAATGGCTATAGAAATTTGTTAAGGAGAAAACGTGGATTATAAGAGGATCGTTAAAGAGTTGATTTCCGAGTATAACATTGATTCGGAAACTGACAGAAAAAAGGCATATGTAAAATGTATAGATTATGGAAATATAAATTTCAAAGAACCAAAAGATTTTAACGGTTTCATTAATGAGGCTGCAAAGATTTTAAACCAAATTCCCGTTTATCAAAATATTGTAAGCGAAGAAGATTGGGCATCTGGTGATGAAAAACTTCATTTGAAGTATTCTAAGGAGTTTGGCCCTGTTTTAACAGGAAATAAGGCCGGTCTTTCATATTTATCCAAAATGATCGCCAAATTATCTGATTCTGAAAGATCGGGAGAGCATATTCATCTTTATAATGATGAATTTCCGATGTACGGCAAATCATACGCTTTGACAATATATCTTGAGAATGATGAATGGTTTCCTAAATATGGCATTGAAACACCTGAGGCGGAGAATGCACCCGTTAAACGTGAGAAGAGGGATATTGACACGAATAAAATAATAGGATTTGTAATCTTTGATTATATCCCGCCAACCCTGCCATTAACTACAGGCAAAATTTATAAAGTTAAATCATGCGTAAAATTTGAAAATCAGAAGATATGGGTCAAAAATTTCTACGATAATTCTGATAGACTTTATGTTTTTGACTTAGTCAATGATGATAAAGAAAATTTTCAATATGCAATGGATCTTGATGATAAGACTGTTCTATATCTGACGGAGAAGGATATTAAAAACTTAACTGAATAATGTAAGGATCTGAACGATATATATAGGATTAGGGAGTATTGCGCCCTTTCAGGGCTGATGGGAGGATGTGTTTTTATCCCAGGGCTTTGCCCTGGGCTAATATGTGATACCCTTTCAGGGTGTAAACAAAAAACGGTTTCATGTTTATGGCAGTTGAGGGTGTAAAGAATATTTGTGGTAGTAACGAATATTGCGCCCTTTAAGCCATGGGATCTGGCGAGAAGTTTTCGCCTTCGCCTTTCTTTCGCCGCCTGTTTTTGTGAAACGGCGAAAGCGGACGGCGAAAAATAAGGCCGAATCCTTCAATAAATATTGAAAAAGCAGCAAAATTTAAAAATGTAATAATAACGATTTTTAAGTTTGACAGGCAACGCGTCTTCAGAGATGACGCGAGGCCCTCCCCTCTGATTTTTTCTTTCAAGGCGAAAAAATCCTTAAGAATCGGGGATTGAAATACTGGCCTCGGCTAAACAAACTTCTTTTCCCGAAAGGGATTGGAATCGTAATGACAGAAAGGAAAATATGAAAAAGGGATTAATTTTAGTAGCGGTTATTGTTTTCGCATTATCAACTTATTGTGAGGCGAGAAATTATATTGTACCATCACTCGATGGGCAACTGATCAGCTATAATGTTTTTGGTAAAGGCGATGTAACGCTTGTTTTTGTTCATGGATTGAATTGCGACAGCAGGTATTGGCAAAACCAGGTTCCATATTTCGAAAAAAAATACCAGGTAGTAACGATTGATTTGGCAGGGTTTGGTCATTCTGAACAGAATCGGGAAGATTACACTTTGGAAGCGTTCGGGCAGGATGTTAAAGCTGTTGTCGAAGATATAAAAGCAACGAAGGTAATATTAATCGGGCATTCGATGGGAGACGGGATTATCGCGGAAGCGGCGAAGTTAATGCCGGTGCGTGTAATCGGATTAATCGGCGTAGATACGATAAATCACCTTGAAGAATCTATGCCGAAAGAAGAAGCTGATAAAATTTTCGCAGGGTTGCGAACGAATTATAAAGCGGAATTCAGGCGGTTTGTTGAGCCGATGCTTGGGAAAAATATGAATGCCGAGATGAAAATATGGATTGTTAATGATATGTCTTGCGGGCCATCGCGAATAACGATAAGCACAATTAAGAATTATATTTCGAGATATGATAATTTTGGAATGGCAAATACGTATAAAGAAATTAAAGTGCCTGTTCGATGTGTTAACGGCGATCTTTGGCCGACGAATGCGGAGGTTAATCGCAAGTATATATCTTCTTTCGATGTTACTATTATGAAAGGGTGCGGACATTTTCCAATGCTCGAAAGGCCTGAAGAATTTAATAAAAATCTAAACAAGTATGTAAAAGAACTGTTAAAAATAAAAAAATGAAAGAAAATAAAGTCAATTTAAAAGTCCCTGTTCGTATAGGCAGGTATTGGGTTTATATTTTAAGATGTAATGACGGGACATTTTATACCGGGTACACAAGCAATCTTGCGAACAGGGTTGCTTTGCATAACAGCGGCAAGGGGGCGAAATATGTCAGAAATAAATTGCCTGCGGTGCTGGTTTATGCTAAAGAATACCGCTATTATAAAAGTGCCTTGAATGGTGAAATACAAATAAAGAAGTTACCCAGACATAAAAAAGAAAAAATAGTATTTAAATATGCAAAGAAAAATAACAAAAAATATAATACAGCCTTTTATACTTCTGAAGATTGAGATTGCTTCGTCGTTTCTGCGCGGCCAAAGCCGCTTGATCTTCCTCGCAATGACAAGCGCAGGGGCTGCGGAAAATCTAAGCGCGGGGAAAAACTTCGGAGAAATAATATGAAAGTATTTCTCCGAAGTTTTGGTTGTCAAATGAACAAACTGGATTCGAATCTGGTTGTGAATTCATTTATTCAAAATGGATTCGAACTTACGGATGATGTCGGGCAGGCTGATGTTGTGCTTATAAATACATGCTCTGTGCGGAATCACGCAGAAGAGCGTGTGCTTTCGATGCTGGGACATTTGAAACATGTAAAGAAAACTAATCCGCATTTGGTTACGGCTGTGTTCGGATGTATGGCGCAAAGACGTAAAGAAGATTTGCTCAATCATCCGGTTGTAAATATTGTTTGCGGGCCGCTGCAAATACCTGAATTGCCAAAGCTGGTCAATAACGCAATCGAAAATTTTAAAAAACAAAAAGCGGTAAGTGAAAATATCAGGCATAAACCCCAGGCCGAGAATCTGGCGAGTCTGG
>JBDKUM010000020.1:0-5031 GCA_039679715.1 Phycisphaerales bacterium | reverse complement strand
TAAACATTTTCATTCAGTGTTCGGATTCTATCCTGGCTTGTAAGCACTCTCTCTCTAACAATATCGAATTTGCCCTTTTCGATTTCTGCTTTTATTCTTCGCCATTCCTTCTTATCCGTCCCTATCGGCATCCATTCGTTAAGTGCCTCAGCCGCTGTAGTACAAATCAACGGATCATTAACTTCAAGCAAATCAATCAATTGAAGTACCGACTCTTTATCGGGACGAATTTGCAAAGCATAAACGGCGTTCTTTCTTGTCGTATCGGGAAGCTGCGGATTTTGAAAAATAGGGTCCAGATAATTTTTTATTTCTTTGAATGAAAAAATCAAAGCCGCTTGTGCCGCAAGTTTTCCGGTATCCGCATTATGCCCTTTTAGTATATTCATCAGCGGCAAAATAAAATCCTGCCTGTTAGGAATGAAATCTGCCGTACTCCTGAAACTGTTTATCGCTTTGCATACCGAACTGGTCGCCGCCGCGTTGTCTGCTGAACCAAGCACCTCAAGCAGAATTTGCCTCGCCGCCGGTGCCGGATTTACAATAAGTTCTTTCGCAGTATCAACGCGTATCTGCTCGTCTGTTGAGTTTGAAAGTGTCCAGTGGTTGATTTTTAATTGATTATTTTGATCTTCGCACAAACCTGTATTTGCGCAGCAAACGCACCAAAAGAGAACTAATATTATCGCTCTTAAGTTTCTAAAATTCATTTTTCCAGCCAAATTAATTCCCATAGCTCTCGTTTTTTACAATTTATAAACAAATACGAATTATCAATACTTTATGTTCAGAATTTTTATCATTTTGGTTAAATAATCCCAAACCATCACTCCGCGTCCAGCGATTCATATAGCGAACGAAAACCTTTTTCGGAATCTATTCACTATTAATTATTCACTTTTAACTGTTAATAGCTTTGAATTTTTTGTACGATTTTACTTGCCGCATCCGGTGAAGCTATCGCAGCACATTTCTGCCGCATTGTCTCGCGTTTTTCATCGTTGCTCATAATTTCACAAAGAACCGGCCACAAATTCGAGGCCGTCTTTTCTGTATCGCACAAATCTTCCACAATCATCGCGCATCCCGCATCGACAAGGAACTGCGCGTTCATTCGCTGATGCATATCCTTATGATAAGGATAAGGCAGACAAATCGCAGGCGTGCATGACGCCGCGAATTCCGCTACGCTCATCGCCCCAGCCCTGCCGATAACAAGATCCGCCGCCGCAAGCAAACTCGGCATATCATCGCAATAATCCAGTATTTTATGGCTTATCGTGCATCGCCTGTAAAGTGCGCGAACAGCGTCATAATGCGAAATACCTGCCAAATGGACTATCTGCCAGCTCGCGTCGAAAACTTCAAGCCTGTCCAGAAGGTAACCTATCGCGTTATTTACATTTAGTGCTCCGCCCGAAGCGCCGGTAACCAGTAAAATCTTTTTTTTCGGGCTAAGCGCTAGTGTCTCCATAATACCTGTTACATCCGGTTTAAAAAAGTCTTTCCGCAACGGACAGCCCGTTACCGTTACCTTTTTGTTATTCAGCCCGAAATAATTTTTTGTTTGTCCATACTGGACGAAAATATCTCTCGCATATTTCGCTAAAAATGTATTCGCCTTGCCAGGTATCGAATCAACATTCAGCATCGCGACCGGAATACCCAAACTTTTAGCCGCCAGTACCGGTGCAGTCGAAACAAATCCGCCAACGCTGAAAAGGACACTCTTTTCATTATTATCATCGAGTATAATTTTCTTCACTGCCTTCCTGGCAGCGATGACAGATTTAACAAACATCAAAAATTTGATCGGGTTCGCGGAAAATCCGCCAACCTGCAATGGTATGAATCTATAACCTGTCGTTCCGAGAACGCGCGTATCGATCGGCCTTTGGCTGCAAAAGAAAGTAATTTTGCAGTCAGGTTCAACTCTCAAAAGTTCCTGTGCAACCGCAAGAGCCGGATAAATATGTCCGCCGGTTCCGCCGCCGGCAAAATAATAATGCTTCATAAAAAACTCAATTTTGAATTATAATTTCAGTGAAATCCGTGTAATCAGTGATAAATAAAAAAAAATTATTCTCCGCTTCTTCTCGCGACGGCCGCCAGAAGTCCCGCCGCTGCCGCAGTGAGAAGCAAATGTGTACCGCCTGCGCTTATAAACGGCAGTGCGATACCCTTCGTCGGCAAAAGTTTTGTAACAACTCCAAGATTCACCGCTGCCTGCAAACATATCGCCATCGTTATCCCGAATGCCAGCAGTTTGCCGAAATCATCCGGACATCTTCCAATGATTATCATCCCTATAATTATAAATAATAAAAACAGGAAAACAACCATGCACGCTCCTACAAACCCAAGTTCTTCTGTTACAATCGCGAAGATAAAATCTGTCGTATCTTCAGGCAAATGTCCGTACTTGCTGATGCCCCCGCCAAGTCCTTTTCCGAAAAGACCACCGGTAGATACAGCGATCAAAGATTGGCGTATCTGATAACCGCTTGTCTGTGCGGTATCATCGCTGGACTGTGTAAATGATTTCAATCTTTCCATTCTTTCAGGCGATTGAATTATCGCAAAGAAAAACGCAGCCGCCAGCAAAGGCGCCGGCGTTATAAAATGCCACCACTTTGCACCAGCTATAAACAGGATTGAAAGACTCAAAAAAGCTACAAACAAAGCTGTTCCAAAATCCTCTTTTAAGATGAGAAGCGTAACCACCCCTATTAAGATTAAAGGAGGTACAAATCCTTTGAAAAAACTTCTGATATTTTTGCCCTGCAATGCCGCTGCTCCAGACAAAAATATTACCATCGACCATTTTGCCAATTCTGAAGGTTGGAAATTTAGAGTTATCGGACCAGCTCCCAATCTCAACCAACGCCTCGCGTTATTAACTTCGATTCCGATTCCCGGAATCAGAACCGCGACAAGCATTAAAATACTGGCAATAATCATATAGACCGCCGGATTTTTCATCCAACTGCCGATTTTACCGTCATTAAACGATAATTTCTTATAATTTACAAAGCTGACAAGAACCGTAACGAAAATTGCTAAAATAAAAAATATTGCCTGCTTAAATTCCGGATAATTGTAGAATTTCGCAAGATTATACTCGATATCTATGCGTGCGCTCGCACTGAAAACAAAAATAGCCCCTATCGCCATCAGCGTTACCGTCAGACAGACCATCATATTGGCTATTGTGCTGTTTTGAATAGGATTTTCGCTTTTTTTAGATTTCATTATTCAGAAGTTTTATCGGCATTAATACTAATAATCAATCAGAATATATTAGTTTTGATCATTAAAAAATTCGAATTTTGATTTTGTTTAGGATTTCGGATTTAGAATTTAGAATTTGATTGTTTGGGACGTTCAGCTAAAGCAATATCTTCTTCAATTCTTCCTTTGCAACTCCTAACTTGGAAAGCATCTGCAAATGAGGCCATAGTTCCCCAAGTTCATACATATTATGACAGTCGCTTGATAGCGAAAGTTTAACACCAGATTCGATGCACATTTTCGCAAAATCGCTTTCCGCTTCCTGACTGTGAAAATTTATTTCAGCGGCGACTTTATATTTTTTAAGCATTTTTATAACTTTCTCATATAAATCCACCGGCATCTCTCCGCCTTTTCGATGAAACATCCTGAACGGATGAGCCAGAACATCAACACCGCTTTTTAAAATCGCTTCCGTCCTGAAAAGATATTCCTGCCGAACCGCCTGCCAATCAACTTTCTCCTTCCACATCTCCGCAAGTTTATGCAGCGAACCTATAAGGAAGCTTACCCGCGATTTATCTTCTGGTTTTATCATCGCCCTGCCGGCATAATCGAAATCAACCTCAAGCCCTATCGATTTTTTCGGCACGTTATTTTCTTCCATCAATTTAAAATACCGTTCCATCCGGTTATGTTTTTTATTTAGTCCTGCAAGACCGTTTTTATAACACTCACCAGTCCAAAAAGGATTATCCTCGAAATAAAGTTGCCCGCTATGCTCAGTAAAAACAATATCCGCAAGCCCCATATCTTTATGAAGTTTCATAATCAGCCCCGCCTCCATATTTTCGCTGCAATACGCAAGTTGCGTATGCACATGCCTGTCGACAAGCCCAAGTTCAACCGGCATCTGCAAGCAATCCTTTGACGTCGAAACTTTTTCTCCATCAGTTTCAATTATCATATACTTGAAAGGCATTTCACTAATCGCAGGTGAAGCAATAAAATTTATTCCGCCTGATTGAACATGCCCCATACCTTTATGATAATGACCCGAAATGGACATGAAAATTTTTTGGCTCCGCATTTCCGAAATAATTTCTTCAGCATTCAAGTAATTATAAGGACAATCCGAAGTCCCCGGCTCGAAAAGCGGAACATGCTGCACACTGATAATCGCCCCATCGAAATTTGCCCGCGCATGTTTAAATCTCGCGATCTGACTTTCACTTCTGCTTGCGTTAAACCCCGGCTCTTGCCTGTCATCGAAAACTAAAAATCTAGTCCCGCGAATATCAACCTGTTCTTTGCGCTGGAAAACTTTATAAAAATAATCCTCCGATGGATCATGATTTCCCCGAACAGCGATATAAGGACAAGCCAGTTTCTCAAGAATTTCCCGAATCTTTTCCAGCCAAAGTCTTGACACAACATTATCATTGCCTTCAACCAAATCGCCGCAAATGATTGCCAAATCAGGTTTTATCCACCTGTTCAAACGGTTAATAACCCGCAAAAGCAGCATTTCCGCCAATTCTCCGCGAATTTGCGGATTTTCCGGATTCCCGCCCGGCGCGTGTATGTCAGATATTATTGCAATTTTCATTTTTATATCTATAATCCCGATAAATTGTAAATTACATTATAAACAAAAATTTAAAGGCTGCCTCTAAAAATTGCTTTTGAAGCGAGACCGAGCGAAATTTTCGCCGGCGAGGCAGCAGAGTCAAAATCGCCGCAAATGTAGCTGCAACCCTACTTTGAGGACGATTTTGGCTCGATAACGATGACGGCGGA
>JBDKUM010000019.1:0-1772 GCA_039679715.1 Phycisphaerales bacterium | reverse complement strand
CTTTTTTTATGATGAAGCCATATTTGGCCTTCAACCTCAGATTGCTCGGCAATGGGCGCTGCGTGGGAAAAGTGTCAGCGCTCCAATAAAAACTGGTTATAGCAATTTCTATCTTTATGCTGCCGTTGATCCAAAAGGTGGAGAACGTTTTATTTTAGAATTGCCTCGCGTGGATACGGAGGTAGTAAATATATTCCTTAAGGAATTATCCGAGGCATATTCAGAGAAAAATATTCTGCTGATTTGGGACCAGGCTGGCTTTCACAAAGCGAAAGATTTACTGATACCGGCAAATATAACCATTGCACAATTGCCGCCCTATTCACCAGAACTTAATCCTGCCGAGCGTTTATGGAGATGGTTAAGGCGGCACGTTTGCCGGAATCGTCTTTTTAAATCTCTGGATGAGCAAGCAGACGCGCTTGCGCAAGCTATAAAAACCTTAACCGCAAAACAGATTGCTTCAATGTGCAATTGTAATTATTTGTTACATGACAACTAGGAATTGATATAATCTGTCTCGCCAAGGGATTTATGATCTGGTTAATCGAGTAAACGAGAAGGGCTTTCCAGGAATAGAAGAGGAAAAACGCCATGGACGTCCCAGCGGTTTGACGACGGAATTGTCTGATGAATTGAAGGAAATATTGTTGCAACCGCCGACAAGTCAAGGATATAATCAATCTCGTTGGGATGGCCCCTTGATCGGAACGTACCTCAAAGAGAAACATGGTATCGATATAAAGCACAGTCAAGTCAATAATTGGGCACATAGTATTGGTTTTTCCCTTCAGAGATGCCGTCAAAAGTATAGCAAAGCAGACCCTGCAAAACAGGAGGAATTTGTCGAGACTTTAAAAAAAACTCCAGAATAAGCAACCTGATGAAGCGCTTCTTTTCTCGGATGAGGCGGGCATCCAGTTAGATCCGACGATCGCCGCCCAATGGGCACCCAAAGGGTGCCAACCCCAGTTGTTCTCGGACAGTACGCGAGAACGCGTTAATCTATGCGGGTTTGTTGATATAAACACGAAAGATGCCATAGTCCAAAGGATCACCAAGGGAAATGCGGAAAATTTTATACTGACCATGGATTTTATAAAGAGAACATACCATAATTACTCACAAATCACGCTTTGTGTCGATAATGCCAGATGGCATAAGGCGAAATTTGTAAAAGAGTATCTTTCTAAGCAGGAAACTATTGAGTTAATGTTTTTCCCACCCTATTCTCCCGAGCTTAATCCCACGGAATGGGAGTGGCATGAATTGCGCCGCTTGGCAACCCATGCAAGACGTTTTAACTCCGATGAAGAATGCTGGCAAACTATACAAACTCATTTTGAAACTAGAAAAGGGACAAACAAACACAGCTTATGTCAACTTATTTAATGGATTGCATATATCTAAATTCATTCGGGTGAACATCAATTCCTCCACTGTTTGGCGGTTTGTATCATGATGCTCTCCGCCCTTGTAAAGGGTATCTTTAATACCGGCCAACCACTCCGGCAAAGGTATCACAAAGAAAAACCTTTTCTTCAATCCCGCAATTTTTAGCCTGCTTTGCAATGAGAGCGCCCGTACCGCCGCGCCAGACACCGACTTCAATAATACTTCCCTTTTTTAATTTTGATATTTGCTCGATAAGTTTCCAAATTTCAAAACACCTGTATTTATCAACCAGAGTGAATCCTTTTATCGCAGCAAGCATTGATTGAAAATACTTGTCTTTGTTCCACGGGCTGTAATTTGCAACTGGATACACCAGT
>JBDKUM010000018.1:0-10166 GCA_039679715.1 Phycisphaerales bacterium | reverse complement strand
ATCATTACTTGCATAATGGTAATTACTTATCGTATGTCCCTGACCATCAAAAACTCCCTTGAAAGCACGGGACAAATCATCACCAATACACTTGAGTGTATTTCCTTGATAACCTGCCAGATTAATATCAGCAATCATTTTAAAATGTTTGTTCCAATCGTTGGAATTGGCGCCAATGGCATTCATATCCTGTGGAGTGCCGATTAGATATGGGTCTGTTTCTGTACCGCTGCCGCCTGAATATTTAGCGAATGCGGGTGAAATAAAAAGACAGAGTACAACATTGATTAAAAGGTACTTCCTTAAAATTCCTGCAAACATTGTATATTCAATCCTAAAAATTTATACTCTCATAGCCCGTACAACATATAATCCCACACTTAATCACACCCAGCATGTCATTCGTTCCTGACAAATAGAAAAAAAAAGCCAGATATGGGAACCCGGCATATTGGATTCAGGAGGAGGTAAAATCCAATATGTTATCCGAGGCAATTCCGGCTTTTTAGTTTAATAGTCCAATAATTTCAAAAATCTTACGGTTTTTTTCGACAAATAATAATTTTTTTTAATTTATCGAAATTTTTGTAAGAAATTTTGCGATTTTGGACTAAAATAGAAGCCGAATGAATCCATCAGAGGTTGATATCGATACCACGGACTTGGTTAAAAGGGCTCAATTCGGCTGTCAGGAGAGTATGGAGCGCCTGGCCCGACAAGCCCGGCACAGTCTATTTGTATATATTTATCGTTTGACGCTGAATCACAACACCGCCGAAGACCTTGTGCAGGATGCATTACTGGAGATGGTTAAATCGCTTAAAAAATTAAATCATCCCGAATGCTTCCGGGCCTGGTTATTTAGAACGGCACTCGGAAAAGTACAGCATTATTTTAGAGACCGGCAACACGAAAGAACGGTACTGCCAATGTCTGCTTTAGATAGAGAAAAATTGCTGCAAAGGGCATGGGACGGAAATTGCGACGGATTAAAAAATCTAATCAACAGGGAATTGTCGCAGGCGATAGTTGACGCTATGGCAAAACTTAAACTCCGCCACCGAAATATTTTAATCCTGCGATGCTGTGAGCATATGCCCTATTCAGAAATTGCCAAGGTTATGAATTGCAGTCAGTTCGCTGCACAGGTGCTGTTCTTTCGAGCAAAGCAGATATTAAAGCAAAAATTATCTAAACACGGTTTTGGTAAAACAATGCTGGCAGGAGGCTTAGGGATGTTCGGCTTTATGACAAATCCGGCACAGGTATCTGCGGTCAGCGTATCTGCCGCTTCAGTTAAAGTCAATTTTATTGCCGCTTTCATCGGTTTCTTTTTTATAAAACCTGGTCTGAGCATTTTAACATTGATTGCAGCAGGTATGTTTACCGCAGGCACAATGACACTCTTGAATTTCGACGAATTTGACAGAAGTAAACTGCCAAGCAGGTCCGAAGTAAGAAGTTTTCATTATGTTTCACAGTCTTGGAGCCAAACCGGCAATACCAATTCAAATCTGACGCGAGGCAGAAGCCTCAGCAAAGGAGCTTACGAACAATGGTATTTCTTCCCCGAGGGAGTTGACGGTCCCATGTTCATGATGATGCAGAGATGGGACCCCAAACAGGTAAATAAACTCTGCGGATGGCTTCAGAACGGCAGCGGAAATTATTACTACCATTCCGGCGAAAAAACCATTTACTTATACAATTATCATTTGCCGCTATCGACTCTTCAGACTCGCAGATTACCTTCTGATTCGCCGCAGTTTACAGAATTTCTCGACCAGGTCGAAGGCAAAATAGCCGGTCTTGATTATTCACGAGACCCCGAAACAGGTCTGCTGACCGGCGTGCTTGATACACGTTTTTACAATGCGCAGGATTTCAAAACTTATTTTTCATATAATGACGTCGATGAAAAATCTTTTGGCTCTTTTCGCTATACATGGCCAGATGCATCAATTATGGATGTACGTGACGAAATGCACAAGCGAGGCTGGACAAATTTTCAAATTGCAGGAAATATAAACGGAAATAAAGTTCAGGGTTTTGGACAGATTCCATTCACATACGACACCTATCTTAAGCAAAAACCCTGGCTAAGGATGCAATTAGGCGATCGTATTGAAATCATTGATTGCGATCGGCAGGCATATATAACAAGCGATGAAAATGTGATAGCGTTTTATCCGTCCGGAAGTTTCTTTAAAGGGCTTGCTCGGCAGTGGTCTGGTATGCACACGATTGATGTTATTCGCAGAGACGCCGCTAATCAAAAAATTAAATTCAGCATAAGAGATTTTGATTACGATAGAAATAGCTGGGATAAATATTATGGAAAGGCCGAAATAAAGCTATTCAATTCGGTCGATCCCTGTCAGCCGGAGATCATTTATACGATTGACATCGATAGAGATTTACTTGAAAAGATTGAATTTCCAGAAACTAATAATTTTCTCGAATTCAATTACCCCGATATTGACCAATATGGCCAATCTTTTACCGAGCCGACTGAAATTAAGATAAAAAATATTATTCAAAAAAACAATGTTGGGATTTTGTGGCTCAAGGAATTATCAAATGGAACCTTGATACAATGACAGGACGGTGGAATGATTGTGTAAAAGCATTCACCCTGATTGAACTGCTTGTTGTTATATCGATTATCTCTCTTCTGTTGGCTATCCTGCTGCCCTCTTTAAGTATGGCAAGGTCGCAAGCCCAAAAAATTGCCTGCCGGAGCAATCTTCGACAATATCTTTTGGCAAATTTTGATTACGCCCGTGCAAACAACGGCAATTACGTACCGGCGGCATTGGATATTTATACCGATGAAAAAAAACACCGCTGGCATGGCGTACGCGAGAATATCTACCAACCATTCGATCCTGCCAAAGGGCCTCTTGCATCGTACTTTAGCGAGTTATGCCTTAAATGCCCGACAAATATTATTTTTATAACATTGGAAACTTCCGACCCTGATTATGACAGCGGCAGCGGTGGTTACGGCTATAATATGACATACATCGGTTCAACGATATGGAAAGATGGCTACGAAGACAACTTTTGCAAAGCAACTACCAAATCAACCGCTATCCGCCAGCCTGCCCAGACGCTGATGTTTGCCGACACCGCTTTTTTAAAAAACGATAATTATGTAGAATTTTCCTTTGCAGAGCCTCGCTATTTTGTAATCGATGGCGAACCTGCTATTGAAGCCGGCGGATGGGAACCATCACCATCTATTCATTTTAGACATCGGAAAAATGCGAATATCGGCTGGGCAGACGGACACGTTGATGCAAGGAAAATGGGAAAATATAACGGCACAAATGAAGACAATGTTCGTTGGGCAATTATGAATTTAGGCTGGTTTGAGCCTATAGATAACACCTTATTCGACTTGAAATAAATTATCATGTATTTTTAATATACCGCGTATGACCGGATCGATGGGTAAAACCAATTCGATCAAAATAATCCAGCAAAGGAATCGCATATTTTCTTGATGTATCAAGAATATACTTGAATTTAACACTTTCAAGCATTCCTTCCTTTTTTATAAAATCCTCAAGAAGCCTACGAGCTTTTTGCACAGCCTGGATATGAAAAAATAATCCTTTTTCAATAAATACAATCCGTCCACATTCAACGAGTAATTGCATGAGAGACTCTGCATTTTCTTTGGAAATACCAAGACTCAGCGCCACATCATCAATCGATGGAGGATTAAATAAACGCATGAGATACAAGGTTTCAATTTTTTCAAATACCATGCGATGCTTATCGGGAATTTTTTGCTGGTGTGACAGTAAGGCAAACATTTGAGAACGCTCTACAATAAGGTTTTGAGTCTTAAGACGTGAAATAATAAAACTAAATACGGTTTTCTCAAGTCCGCTCATTTTGCATAGCGGTTCAGAATAAACACCCCAGCTTTGAGGATTATTCTTATGATATTCTGTAATTAAACCAAGTATTTTTTTCTCAAGTTCAAGTATTACATCTTCATGTATATATGCATTGGATGAAAGTTTTATAGCTTTTTTTTGCAAAAGCATATTTTTCAAAAAAGTTTCAACAGAATTTACAGGTATTTTTGTATAACGTGACAATTCAATGGTAGATGTTACATGAGAGGGAGATGTTTTGAAATAATACTCCATAAATTCTTTTTCATCTAAAATGGCTTTCGCCCTAATGGCAATATCTTTTTTCACTTCATTCAATGTACGTTTAAGTTTGACAGGCAAGCTACTAATAATTATCCCGCCGCCAATGGTCTGAACAGGTGAAAGACTTCTTATTATAAAACGATCTGTTGGAGCAGCAATACATGGAGTATTGAGCAGAACTTGTACTATTGTTTTCTGACCTGATTCCAGCCTGTCCCCATGTATTATATAAACAGAAGCAAGAATTTCTGATGTACCGGTATGGAATTTAACTTTTTGTCCATTTTTTAGAAATAATTGATTTCCCTCCAGCAATGATAAATCGCATAAATACCATGATTCAGGAGCAAAACAATCATTTGTAACTATTACATTTCCGCGTTCAATCAATTTATGTTCAAGCTGAGGGATATTAATAGCCGCACACTGGCCGGCCAAAACAATATCAGAAGAATGTTTATAAACCTGGATTGTTTTAATGCGACCTCTCATATTTTGCGGTAAAATTATAACTTCATCACCAATCTTAGCCGAACCAGAAACTGGTACTCCGGCGACAACGGTACCATAACCTTTAACACTGAAAACGCGTTCTATTGGCAATCTAAAAAAACTATCTACACGTTTCGGTTTTATAGAATAAACCAGCGATTGCAATGCACTATAAAAATCTGCAAATCCTGTACCTGTAATATTTGAAACAGGAAGGATGGGAGCATTTTCGAGAAATGTATTTTTAAAAAAATCCTTTAATTCTGATATTACAATGGGTATTTGTTCCTGCTGGACGCGATCCGATTTGGTTAACGCCACTATACCGTGTTTAATTCCAAGAAGGGTCAGGATTTCGAGATGCTCATGGGTTTGCGGCATAATACCATCATCTGCAGCCACAACAAAAATAACTCCATCCATCCCAGCAGCACCGGCAACCATTGTTTTAATAAAATTCTCATGGCCTGGAACATCGACAATACCTACTTCGAGATTTGATAGTACGCATGGAGCAAAACCAAGTTCAATCGACATCCCACGCTCTTTCTCTTCTTTGAGATAATCGGTGTCACAACCAGTAAGATTTTTTACTAGAGCGGTTTTACCATGATCGATATGGCCTGCTGTTCCTAGAGTAATATTTATTTGTTTAGCTGCTGAATTCATAGATGCCAGTTATTGTTAAAAGCTCACATTCAGGTGCTTTAAGATAATTACCAATGATCATTTTTTTACTTGATTATTGCTAATCAGTGGTTGATTTATCTCAACAACATACCATTGATATTGAGTACCGATCCGATTTGACCTAAGAGAATACCAAACATTTTCAACTTTCTTCTCAAATGGCCCTAAGTTTATATCAACCTGAATTTGAAAATTTCCTGAAAAATTATCCGGTACTCGCCACGAGTACCTGCAATTACCGCTTCAACCATATTTGAAAGCACTGCTTTCAAGCACTTTGCCTTTACTATCAACAATCTTAAAACCCGGCGGAGGCTGCCATACACCATTTTTTCGAATACCACCTACATATTTTTCTCCACCGCGTCCTTTAACTAATATCCCAAACGATATCTCACGTTTTTTTTTAAATATTGCTTCTGTTCTTATAAGCAGCGGAGGTCCGAAACCTGCTGGAATATTCAGTTCTGAAACAGGCTGTCCTTTAATCAAATCAAGTTCCCATTTATCTTTTTGTTTATCCTTTTGTGACAAATCTAAAAGACCAATCTTCCTCTGTATTGATTTAGGCACTGAATGCTCGCTTCTGCACGATCTAATTATCCCTGAAAATAAAATGCATGGTATAAGAATAGTGGCAATTTTAATGACTCTTTTTTTATTGGGAGAGTAATCCTCGTATTCGTCTATAAAATTAGAAAATATTTCTAAAATATATTCTTTCATACATCCACATTTAAAAAAAGAATTTTCTTATTTTTGATTTTCTTTCGACCGACACGGTCGAATATTTATTAGCTTCAGCCAGGCGGATTTATAGGAGGTTCCGTATTTCTACGTACCTGATCTCTCCAACCACCTACAACATCCGCTACAAGAGCCTTATTTCTAAGATTTGAGAGCATAACCGTTTTAGAAAACGAACTTGCTGAGTTCTGGCTTACCCACGAAGCAGGATTTTTAAGAAATTCTTTAGCCTGGTCAACATCTATATTTCCTTTTTCAAACCATTCAAACATCATGATTGTTGGAAAACAAACACCAGTCCTTGCACAAACATGTACGATGTCTTCAGGGCCAATAGCATTGGCATAAACTACTTTTTTTACCGTGAAGGGATGCACACTGGAATCACTCATCAGATAATTGACTTTGTTAATGTGAAATAAAACAGCTTGTTCGCCAGATAACACACAATCACCAAAACCATCAAGCCCGTTATTGAACATATAGGTAATAGAAGTTTTAGACTCATTCTTTCCCCATGTTGATTTAAAATCTTTATAAGATTTGCCCATATTCACATTATTGCCAGAAGGACAAAATAAAACATGATTATCGCTAGTTGGCATTTGCAGTTTTTTTGTTGAAAGCAAATGACCCAAATTAACAGGTTGTGCTAATGTGCTAACTCCCTCCCCAATGTATTCTGTCGGCTGGGCCCATACTTCCCAAGGAATTTGACATTCACCAGGCACAATCATACCCCTATAATCATGTGCATACAGAAATAAGCTTTGGCCAATTGCGTGCAAATTAGCCATACACGTAACACGTTTGGCTTCCTCGCGAGACCTCGTCAGACTAGGCATAAGTATTGCCAGCAGCATCGCAATAATGGAAATAACCACCAACAATTCAATCAGCGTAAATCCTTCAGACTTTACTTCCGCTTTCATGCCTTCATCATATCTTTTCAAACCTTGTTTGCAACTATTTTTTGGATATATATGGGCTTTTTCTTCTAAAATCAACTTATGCGGCAAAAATTTTAGAAATTGCATCAATAATAATTTTTTCGTCATCTTTGAGCAATGTACGCGGATCAATGAGATATTGGCCATTTTGAATGCGTCCGATTATCGGCGGCTCATACATTCTCAATTTCTGTGCGAAATCATCAATCCCAGTTTTTTTTGGCTTAATCGCCACAAGCTTTGTCTTGAGATTCTGTGTCGGCAGAGAACCGCTTCCCATTTGGCTAAAACCATCAATTATTTCAATATCAGCGTCTAAATTTTTGTGTTTTAACTCGTTTGCGATAACCTCGGCTTGTTTGCCGATTTGGTCAATCGAACGCTGAAGCATGGCTAATGTCGGAACCTCTTTTAGAGCAAAAGATTCATCAAAAAACATCTTCAAAGTTGCTTCAAGAACAACAAGCTTAATCTTATCCACTCTTACTATTCGAGCAAAAGGATTTTGCCGTATGGCCTTGATATATTCCGATTTGCCAAGAATAATCCCGGCTTGTGAAGCACCGATCAGCTTATCACCGCTGCAGGTTACAACGTCCGCACCTGTGGAAATGGAATCAGCAAGAGTTGGCTCATATTCAAAACCGAATTTAGAAAAATCAATCAGAGCTCCGGCTCCGACATCATCTATAAGCGGCAATTTACGCTCGTGAGCTACAGATACAAGTTCATTAAGCGGTACTTCTGATGTAAAACCAGTAATTTTATAGTTACTCGGATGCACCCGCATAATCGCGGCGGTATTTTCCGTTATAGCATTCTTATAATCGCGAAGATGGGTTTTATTTGTCGTGCCAACCTCAACCAGCTTAACACCGCTTGAGGCCATGACATCGGGCAAGCGGAATGAACCACCAATTTCTACAAGCTGCCCTCGCGAGACAATCACTTCTTTGCCGTTTGCGAGTGTATTAAGAACTATCGCGGTAGCAGCGGCATTGTTGTTGACAATCGTGACTGCTTCAGCACCTGTCAATTGTTTTAGTAGCCCCTCTATACAGTTATCCCGCCTGGAACGCTCACCAGTCTGCAAATCGAGCTGGAGCAGTGAATAACCGCCAAGCTCATTTGTTATCTGCTCAATAGCAAGTTGCGGCAAAACCGCCCTTCCAACGCCTGTGTGTAAAATAATACCGGTAGCGTTGATGACTTTCCGATAATAAGGCTTCATTGCTTTTTCGATGTTGTTTTTAGCGGCTGAAATAATCGCATCACGAAGGGACTGGTCAGTTACTTTTTTGTTATCCTCATTCAAAAGGCCTCTGCGAAATTCATTAACTGAATCCCGTACAGCATTTACAATTATGGTTCGCGGAACCTTAGGCAATGATAATAACTTTAGAAGTTCATCAACCGATGGTATTCTTCTTAAAATCTGTTGATTGTTTTCCTGCATTATTTACCCTATCACAGAGATACCTTAAAAATCTAAGTGTACTTATTACCAGTAATAAAATCAAGTTCAGAAAAATAATCTTTCATTCTTACAATCGCATATTATAATATATTCATGCTAAATGTTTTGTTATCCAGAGGTAGAATTATTTCAGGTTTTAGCTGAGGCGATTCCTGCCGGTGCTCGTGGCGAGTGCCTCAAAATTCCAATGACAATGTATCAGGCTTCGAATTTGAACTTTTGTCATTTGAGTTAAGACGGAGGTCTCTTGTGAAGTAATTATTTTATAAAAATTACCTCAGTACCAGCAGGTGAGCTAAATTTATTTACTCACCTGTTTTTTTTTATAAAGAAGGAAAATTATGAAGAGCATTCAAAATGTGGGTTTAACTGATGTTCAAGCCGTATATAGTGGTCCGGAAGGCAAGCTCTGGGAGCTTATTATGGGTGAGCAGATACACATCGGCGGATTCTATTCTTCAATGGCATTAGCACAGGAAGCATGCATAAAAACCGGTATGTCCGGCTTGGATCTGTGCTGCTGCAATGGAGCCGGGATGAGGTTTTTAGTAAGAACGCTCAATGTAAAGCAGATGACCGGAGTAGATGCCACTGCATATATAGTGGAAGAAGGGATTAAACGAGTCAAGCAGGAAGGATATGCAGACAAAATCAATTTTATCCAGGCAGATGTATGCGATAGCGGACTTGAAAGCAATTATGCAGATTTTGTTTGGGGCCAGGATGCATGGTGCTATGTAGTTGATAAAAAAAAGCTGATAGCCGAAGCCTCAAGGATTGTAAAGCCCGGCGGTATTATTGCGTTTACAGATTGGATCGAAGGCGATTCGGAGCTTACCTGCGACGATGCAGAGCGATTTTTAAATTTTATGAAATTCCCTAATATTAACAATATAAGTGATTATAGCAGCCTGCTCAAAAAAAATAACTGTGAAGTTGTGACGGCCAAAGATACAAAGCTTTTTTCGCCTTACATTGATTTATATTTAAATATGCTAAATATGCAGCTTACTTACGATGCTTTGAAAATAATCAGTTTTGATTCTAACCTGATGCAATCGATGGCCGAGGAAATGAGATTCATGCAGCATCTTGCGCATAAAGATAAAATCGCCCAGGGAATGTTTATCGCACGCAAACAGGAAATATGACATGGAAAATTGCGTCAACAATGAAAACTCATATACCAATACACGGTTTAAAAATATGATTCAAAATTGCCTGCAATACGCAGCAGCGGCAAAGTCGCAAGGCAGGCCAATCATAGGGATTATGTGCGAATATACGCCACGCGAACTTATAATGGCGGCAAATGCAGTTCCGGTATGTTTATGCGGAGGTTCCGTAAATACGATTACAGCCGCCGAACAGAATTTGCCGAAAAATCTATGTCCTCTCATAAAATCAACTTACGGTTATAGCGTACTCAAAAAAAATCCTTTTTTAGAAATGTCTGATTTGCTGGTTGCAGAAACAACTTGTGACGGCAAAAAAAAGATGTATGAACTTCTGTCGCAAAATCACGCAATGCATGTATTGGAATTGCCTCAAAAACCTGACGATGCTGATGCTTTTGAACATTGGTACCGGGAACTTCTAAAATTCAAATCAGCTCTCGAAAAACGTTTTAATGTG
>JBDKUM010000017.1:0-17721 GCA_039679715.1 Phycisphaerales bacterium | reverse complement strand
GCCAGATCTCCTAAGAACAGGTTGAAAAAAATTGGGACATCCCGCCAGTCGGGTAAGCCCGTCTACCGTGGTCATAGTACCACATAACCGTTCAATTGTGAGGTCTGGCTTTCATAGTTTCTCTGTGTTCTCTGTGGCTAAAGCCAAAAAAAAAGCCGCCGTTCTCGAAAAAGGAACGGCGGCTTATAAATCCAAAACAAAAATGCTGCATACATACAGCATATTCATTGGTGTTCCTTACGCGAGAACTCTCAACAAATTCATGATTCCAGCAAGGTTTTCTGACTTGCGTTCCAAAAGAACCCTTCCCGTTCTGAAATTTCAAATTTGAAATCTCAAAGCAGTGGTACGACTTCTTTCGGCCCCCTATCTTTCGACAAGGCTAACGCTTACAGCGGCGCGACCGTCACGGCTTTTAACCGTGTTCCCTACTTCTGTAATCAATATTCTATTTTAAAAAGAACAGGCGTAGTGTAACCAACGCCAAAAAACTTGTAAAGTAAAAACTTATTTCAGCACAAAAATTACAATCAACAGCGCTATAATCGCAAACGTACTAACACCCAGTGCAGCGATAAAAACCCACATAAAACGCTTATGCTGCGAATTAAGTATATATTTAAGGTATCTGTCGCTTGCTGAAAATGTCTTGCTCATTTGCTCGATACTTTCAGATTGCCCATGAACATTATCGTTCAATTTATCTGTTACAATGTTAAATTTCCGCATCCCCTCGACAATCTGGCTGTCAACCGCAGCCGATGCCGCGATCTGCCCCGCCATCTCTTTAACCGCGGCCGTTTGAACCTCCGCCGCCGCTGGAATCTTTGAGATGGTTTCGGTAAATTGCTGATTTTTCAAAGCCTGCGATTTTAGCTGCTCGATAAGCGCATCAACAGCCATCTTCTGATTTTTCATACTTTCAGGAAAATTCTGCAGCAGTTGCGGTATCTCATCAATTCGCTTGAGCATCTGCGCATTTTGCTCGACATGCCTGTCTAGTTGATCATTGATATTTCCCAATTTTTGAACTAGCTGCTCGAACGAATTTTGAATCATTTGCAAAGCTTCAGTTCTGTCAGGCGTTTGTTCTCTGCGTGATATAAAACCGGGTGTGCTGTTTGATTCTCCCATCGACCTGCCGGACTGCAAAGGTTCATACAAACTATTAGCATTCCTTTTTGCGGCAAACCATTTGCTGGTTCTTGTTATTAGCTCTTTTATTGCCATAACCCTTCCCTGACATTGCAATCAATGCGATTAATCTTAGTCCATTACCAATATAATGAACTAAAGTCCCATAAAAGCAAGTAAAATTTGTATTAGAATCTATAATTATCTTCATTCCTTAATTATTTTCCCAAAAGGCTTTAATGAGAATACTTATTGTAAAAATTCCCGTATTTCATAAATATCCTGCATCTTTTTGCCTCATTACCCCTCGGCTACGCCAATAGTTCACGTGCCTGTCAGGCAATATCGAATCTTTAAATAATATTTTCATCATATTTTTTTCTGTTATAATTGCGATTATG
The DNA here is from genome assembly GCA_039679715.1 of Phycisphaerales bacterium. Taxonomy (GTDB): domain Bacteria; phylum Planctomycetota; class Phycisphaerae; order Sedimentisphaerales; family UBA12454; genus UBA12454. Next base: position 16,186 of record JBDKUM010000017.1, on the reverse strand, counting down.
AAACTGATAACTTTCAAAAATAATGGAATATTTTCCTTCGGTGCCCTGACAAACAAAGGGATTGTAGATTTAAGTTCCGGCTTTAGAGATGTTACAGAAATCATTTCCGATTATCCCGATAATGTTGAAAAAGCAAAATCTATAATAAATAAAAACACAAGCTTCCTTAATCCGCACATAGTTGATTTATTAGCGCCCATACCCAAACCCGGCAAAATTCTTGCTCTTGCCGGCAACTATGCAAAGCACATCATTGAAGCAGGACTAAAGCTTGGACTTACAGCCTCGCCTCGCCAGACAACCGTTCCGCGTCCATTCATAAAACCTTCAACCGTCATTAACCATCCAAACGCGATTATTCCCTGGCCGCCGTACAGCAAAGAAATTGATTACGAACTTGAGCTTGCGATTGTCATTGGTAAAACCGCAAAATGCGTCAGCAGCGAAGACGCGAAAAAATATATTGCAGGCTATACAATCGCCAACGATGTCTCCGCAAGAAGCGTAACATTTAAACAAGGCCGCGAAAAAAGACCGTGGGACGAGTTTTACGATTGGCTCAATGGCAAGTGGGCAGATGGTTTTCTGCCGCTTGGCCCCTGCATTGTTACAGCTGATGAAATCGGCGACCCGAATAATTTAAAGATGACGTTGAAAGTAAATGACGAAATCAGGCAGGATGCCAATACAGCCGATATGATTTACAATGTTTACGATACCGTATCATTTTTGAGCCATTTAATGACTCTCCAGCCCGGCGACATCATCGCAACCGGCACCCCCGAAGGCGTCGCAATGGCAACTGGCAATTTCCTCAAAGCAGGCGATGAAATCGAATGTTACATCGAAAAAATCGGAACTCTCACAAACACCCTCGGCCCCAAACCTGAAAAATTCTACGAACCATTAAACAAATAAATTCGAAATACGATAACGAAATACAAGACAAATCCGTACAATAAAAAAGGCCCAAACCTTTTGAGTATGAGCCTTTATTTTTATTAGTTTTCCGCGAAGCGTTCCACATTGGACGTTAAAAGTTCGATGTTCAATGTTGAACGTTCAAGAAGATCTTAATTATAATTTTCTTCGTGTCTTTGTGGCTATATCGTATTACGCCGATTTCTGATCAACGAATCCTTCCAGTCTTCTGCTTCTGACCGGGTGTTGAAGTTTGCGAATAGCCTTCGCTTCGACCTGACGAACACGTTCACGGGTAACTTTAAAAATCCTGCCGACTTCTTCGAGCGTGTATGTATACCCGTCGCCCAGACCGTAACGCAATTTAATAATTTCGCGTTCGCGGTAAGTTAGCGTTTTTAAAATCTCATCGATTCTGTCTTTGAGCATTTCATGTGTCGCAGACTGCACCGGCGATTCAGCCGATTCGTCTTCGATAAAGTCGCCGAAATAGCTGTCTTCGCTTTCACCAATTGGCCTGTCCAAACTAATTGGATGCTTGGAAATTTTCAGAACACGTCTTGCTTCCGAAACGCTAAGTTGTGTTTCAGCCGCGATTTCTTCAATCGTAGGTTCGCGTCCGAGTTTCTGCAAAAGTTCTTTGCTTACAATTCGCAGCCTGCTCATCGTCTCAATCATGTGAACAGGAATTCTGATTGTACGAGCGTGGTCAGCGATCGCCCTTGTTATAGCCTGGCGAATCCACCATGTCGCGTAAGTACTGAATTTATAGCCCCTGCGATATTCGTATTTATCGACCGCTCGCATCAGGCCGGTATTGCCTTCCTGTATAATATCAAGAAAACTCAATCCGCGATTACGGTACTTTTTCGCGATTGAAACCACCAGACGAAGGTTACCGCTGGATAATTGCCTTTTCGCAAGTTCATATTGCGAGAAAACCGCACGCACAGCTTTTAATCTTCTCTCAAGCTGCTCCGGCATTTCAAGCACCATCTCCTGCATCCCGTTGAATTCCGATTTCATCGCGTCGATATCTTCCTGTGCATAATCGCCGCTCGGCCCTGCCGAAATATATTGCTGAAGCTGCCGCATCTTTGAAAGAATACCTTCAAGTTTTTTCATCATCGGCTGAATCCTGCTGGTTCGCAGGCTAAGCTCTTCAAGCAGACTCGCCATCTTGATGCGGTTGAATTTCAACTGTTTACATGCCTTTTTCTTTTCAGCTTCATCGGCTACCTGCAAAAACTGGCTGAAAAGTTTTATATTCTTTTCTAGAAGTTTGTTTACCGTCTTTATATTTTCAGGAAGTCTGTTTCTGACAACCGAACGAATAAGATTTTCCGATGTGCTCATCTTCATCGTTCTATCGAAAGGCAATGCTCCATCGCTTACCTGCTGGAGAATTTCAATCGCCGCTATCGCGCAATAATCGCTTTCAAGAACTTTCCGCCTGAAAGCCATCCTTGTCAATTCGATTTTGCGGGCAAGCGAAATTTCCTGTTCGCGCGTCAAAAGCGGAATCTCACCCATTTGAGTCAAATACATTCTGACAGGATCATCGATTCTGCCTGTATCCATCAATTCCGTTTCAAGCAGCGAATCATCGGTTTCTTCCGCTTCGGCTTCTTCATCGACAAAAACATCGTCATCTACTTCGAATTCCTCTTCATCGTCCTGTTTTTCAATTTCCGATTCGTCAAGAAGTGAAATACCCATTTCATCGAGAGTCATAATCAGATTTTCAAGTCGTGATGGCGAAATCGATTCATCAGGCAGTTCATTATTCATTTCTTCGTATGTGATATAGCCCTTCTTCTTGGCTTTCTCGATAATGAGCTTGATTTTATCTTCGATAGTTTTTTGTGCAGCTTCAGGACTTGCAGGCGTTTTAGGCTGACCATCTTTCGTTTCTTTGGCCTTATTTTTATCCTGGTTGAGCGCTGCTTCGGCCGCTGCCAGTGCTTCGATATTCTTCTCAGCCTGTTTCATCTTTGCTTTTCTGTCTTTGTCTTTCGACTTGCTTTCTGCTTTTTTCTTTGTCACTTCAAATTTCCTATTTAATTATGAAAAAAACCATCGGCCAACCGGCTCGACATCACTAAAAACATATATTATTTGCGAAGCATTCCAAAATCCGACGTTCAAAGTTCGATGTTGAATGTTGGAAGTTCAAAAAAATCTTAAATTTTTCAATCGACTTCGCGTCTAAGTGCCTTTCCGGCTATATTTATTCAAGTTTATGTCGCCATCAGGCCCGGGTTTCTTTTATCCGGCCTTGCCTTAATCGCTGAAATTCTTTGCAAAAGGTCTTCATCTTTAACTTTTGTATAATTCGAATCCTTTTTACGTTTATATTCAATCAAGGCTTCAACCGCCCCGCTTAATCGTCTTCGCAGCGTGTCCATATCCTGACCATTATCACTTAGCTTTACCAAAACAGCGGCCAAATCTTCAGATTCTATCCTCGTAAGCAGATATTTAAGTGAAAACTCTACGTTTTCAGATAAGCTTTGTTCAATTAACGACCAGGCCGACTTATAAACAGGTATATCAAAATCATCGCTTTTCAGCCTTTTCGCCGCCGATTCGAATAGCCTTGGCTCATTCAGCACCACTTCTATTATCTCAGCCTGTGCCTTTGCCCCGAATCCTTCAAGCTCTACGCTCGATACCTTTGCGTTTTCTATTGAATTTATTGCCGCCTGCCTGCCCTGTCCGCCGCGTCTGCCCAATTCTTTCCTGATATCATCCGCAGGAATTTGCAGTATTCTGCTTAATCTGTTTACAATAAGACCAAATGTGATAGCATCCAGCGTCCCGCCCTTTGCCGCCGTTGCTACCGAACGCAAAAATTCTTCTGTCGCTGTTTTTCTATCCGTCAAATTTTCACTTTTGCCGAATTTCTCCGTGAGTTTTTCCCAGCGATACTGCATAACATCGACAGCGTTTGCCATCAGGTTTTTAAATGCCTCGCCTCCTGCCGCCAAAACATAATCGCACGGATCTTTTCCCTGTGGTACCGCCGTTACTTTCAAATCGATGCTTTCCGCCAGGCAAATTTCCAGCGCTCTTTCCGCCGCCGCCGCTCCCGCGACATCACTATCAAAAATCAGAACTATATTCTTTGCGTATCGTCTCAAGAGTTTCGCGTGCCCTGAAGTAAAACTCGTTCCAAGAGTCGCCACCACATTTTTGCATCCTGCCTGGTGTGCCGCTATAACATCAGTATAACCCTCAACGACCGCTACCGTTCCGCTCGTTACAATTTCATGCCTGGCTTTATCCAGCCCGTAAACGCAATTGCTTTTATCGAATATTATCGATGCAGGCGAATTCATATATTTCGCCGGATCATCGCCCAGTGTTCTCCCGCCAAAGCCGACAACTCTTCCCGCCGCGTCAATAATTGGGATCATCATCCTGTTGCGGAATTTGTCATAATAATTTCCCTGTTCATTTGAAACTATCAATCCCGCCGCCAGCATTAATTTATCAGGAATATTTTTCTGCCTGGCCGCGTTTAAAAAATCATCCCACCTGTCAACCGCCAGACCGAACGAATACTCTTCGCTTGTCTTGTCAGATAATTTTCTTTTAGCAATGTACTCTCTGCATTTTTCTCCGACAACAGGATCGAGCAGATTTTTCCGCCAGTATTTCATCGCCCATTTATTTACTCGCTCGACATCCGCCGCATCTATTCCGCCGCTCTGGTCTGCCTGATGTCTGGAGATTGTAAGTTTTATTCCCGCTCTTTCAGCAAGTCTCTCAACCGCCCGCATGAAAGTCAAACCTTCTCGCATCTGAACAAATTTGATTACATCGCCGCCCGAGCTGCACGCAAAACATTTGAAAATCTGCTTATCAGGATGAACGTTCATGCTCGGCTTATGGTCATCATGAAACGGACAAAGACCAACCATCTCTCTTCCCTTGCGGGTTAGTTTGACATGCTCTGAAATAACATCTATTATATCATTAGCCTGCTGAACTCTGATTATTTGGCTATGGTCTATTTTCATTGATTATTGGTCAATCCATTTATATAAGTACTTCCCCTGCGGGACTTATGTAGAATGGGCTTTTAGCCCCCTGATTTGCTACAGTCCTCGCAGAGGATTCAGGGGGTTCGTTGTTCTACAAAAATTAAAAGGACACTTAGTATAGGTACCTACTTGCCCAAAAGTCAAATTTATACCACAAACCAGCTTTCTAATACTGAAAATCACGGTTTACACTTTATACGACAACCGGTTTAACAGTAAAAGTAATAAGTTTTTTTCTAATTCTCGAAAAATCTATTTTTAAACCCATATAGCTTATTAGCCTTACTGCACAATCTTTTGTGCTGCCAATATTAGTGATTGCATTCACTTTTAATGTTGATATAATGCAAACATGATGAGAAAGGCATTTACTCTTGTTGAGTTGTTGGTCGTTATTTCAATAATTGCAATCCTGCTTGCAGTCCTGCTGCCGGCACTGAATAAAGCAAAAGAAGGCGCAAGGACGATTGTTTGTTCAACAAATCTAAAGAACTACGGATCTGCTCTGCAAATGTATGCCAATTCCAACAACAACAGTCTTCCTGATACTTATTGGCTGTATTCCCTTGCAACAATCAAAAAACCACCGGGCAAAGATCTTTCCAGATGTCCCTGTGAAGGATGCAGATGGCATTATGATAAAGACGCACCGGATGGTTCGCTTTGGCCGTATTTGCGTGCTAAAAATATTAATATGTGTCCGACCTTTAGAAATTTTGCCATGGCCGGCGGCCTCGGTATTTGTCCTTATTATAAAGAACACAATGAATTAACGCCATACAATCCTTTATATTGTTACGCTATGAACACTGCATTGTGGATGGATTGGACGTATACAGAAAAGTCCCCGTTGAAGATCACATCTATCAACAGAGCCGCCCTATGCGTCGCTTTTGCGGAAGTAAACTTATGGACGATTGGAGACTCGGGCCGCCCTTATACAAAAACACATCACCCTCCGCGACCTGGAGATGGCAACAAAGTTTATAGCAGTACATGCCTTGGAAATAACGAATTGTGGTTAAGTGCTAAAATTACCGACAAAACAGCAGCCGTTGATAATATTGCAACTTATCACAAGGTAAGTTCATCAAAATGCGATTATGGATTTGCCAACATTCTTTATATTGATGGACATGTCGCACCAAGAAAAGGTTTACCGGGCTATGATGCATATTATGAATATGGCAGACCCTATGCAGGTCACGAAAAATTAGCAAGATGGTAGTCTTCTAAACAATACCCTTCCTGACATTGCTTCAGCATCAATTTATCTAAATTGTTTGAAATTCCGGTTCTCGCATAACCTGCCATTTTCTTTAATTCGGAATTGTTATGCTAAATCGCAGCTTGATATCATTTATTTTAACATTGATTGCCTTTGCTTCTATCGCAAATGCTTTCAGCCCCTCCGCCGCATATGCGTAGTCGAGAAAAAATCTACTTGATGAATAAAAAAAAACGGCAAGCCGATTATCTCAACTTGCCGTTATTTACATTTTTATTAACTACAAAATTAATTTAATTTGGAACAAAAGAATTTTTCAATTTGCATGTATTTTTTGATTTTTTACCTGTCCCGAATTTGCCCAAATACTGTTTATCCGGCACATCATTATAACTTGCCTGACGAAAAGCTCCTGTTTTGCCGTCAATAATGACCGCAACGCTGCATCCGTTATTCTTCGTAAACGGCACGATGAAATAATTATCTTTACCCTTCGCCGCGCAAATTGGTTTCCCCGGCTTACAACCTTGATAAGCCGATTTTAATTGCTTGTTTTTGAGTAAATTATTCAAACCTGCAATCGCCGCAGCCTTAATGCTTTTCTCATCGCCTTTGAAACCCGGATACGCAGCCGCCTTGGCAATTTTCACTTCCGCAGGCTCAACCATCGGCGGCTCCATCACAGCAGCGTAATACCCGTTGAAACTATCATCAGATACAATCTTTTTATAATAGGTACCTAACTCTTCCGCTGTAATATAAATATTTTTGCCGATGCCCGTAACTTCAGGGTCAGTAATCCAAAAACCATTTATCGTATAATTTGTTGAAGTATATGGATCCTCATCAGTGCTGTAGCCGTTAACAACAACCCAATCCATATAATTCCCGTTGAGCGGAATCATCGCAGGCATCTTCTGCGGCCTCGGTGCTACTCCCGGAACATCATAAGCCATCCAGTAGCAAATCCGGTCATACATCGTTTCAAGTGATGTATATTTTTCCCAGCCGTAATTATAATCGCCGTCAATTTCAAAATTATTCATCGCAAGTTGCATACCTTTCGGGTCAATACATGCATTCTGGTCTGTTAATTCATTGCGTGCAACTGCATAATTATGAAGCTGATCCTGCGTGTACGTATTAAATCCTTCATAATCCAATACAATCTTCAAGCATGCCGCTCCGCTATAATATTTGTTCGGATCGTCAGCCTGCTTTTTCTCAATACTGGTATCTATATCCATATTAATATTAGTATTGATCACCTTTTCAGTAATCTCCTGCATCAATTCATTAGGCTCATTTTCAATACCCTTGAAATCCTCAATGAAATCCTGGGTGATAATCGAATAAAGATAACTTCTTCAACCGAAGGCTCGATTGATGTCCCTTCATTCCAATCGTTAAACGTGGCAACAACAACCCAATCCAAATCATTAACATGTTCAAGAAGACCGGCGTTCGTCTGCTTGTAAAAATCACCGCCCCACACAGGCGTTCTGAAAATATAGTAATGCCAATACCCCTCATTCAACGGCACCCATCCGCCAACACCAATATTATTAAACTGCGGATAGGTCAGTCCGATAGCAAATCTATTCTCGCCCGCCGCCGCCCAGTTCACGCTCTGACCGTTAATAACGTCTTTTGAACGATCGAAAACAAATTGCGGCGTTGGGAAATTCTTATCCTGCAGCGTCTCATCTGTCAGCGCCCAGTTCATCATACCCGTAAACGCGTTAAACCACCCTGCATAATTATCCGTAGGTGCCGAATCGCCAACAAGAATAAAATTATATGAACCGTCATAAATATTAAGATTGTCTTTGATATTCGCCCAGTCTTGCGCCGACATCAATGAATTATAAATTCCAAAAATTGCGACAACAGGTTTACCCCTGTATGCCAAATACGATTTTGCATTGCCCCACGTTTGAAGGATATATTTTATATCATCCTGAATCGCAGCCATTTGCACATAATGTTTTACAAGGTTGATATCCGCGATTTGACTTACATAATCGTATGCCGTTACATCATCGATATATTCATTCACTTTCGCCGTATCAACCGCGTTCATCTCACTTACATTTTGCATGTTAATATAATAATTTACATTGCCCCATCGGTTCAAATGCACCTTAGGCTCATAAAAACAGCAAACCTTCATTCCTTTATCTTCTGCCTGGTTTATTAATTTGCCCAAAGCGACCCTCTGATAATCTTCCTTCGGGAATTGATGTCCGTAATAATCAACAAGCATCGCGTCAAACAGCATCGCTTTGCATAAATCCAGATGATATCCGATAAGGTCGTCATCCGTTGAATTATAAGGCCCGATTCTTGGCTTTGGATGATTCGCTGTCGCTGTCTGCCTCTGAACGTTTGAATACTCCGCTTGCCCAATCTCGACTTTATCAACGTATATTGTACCAGCATGATAAAATTTTATCGCGACTATTAGATTCGTTGTGCCTGCCGGTATCACAGCTTTATCGACAGGACGCGTTTCAATTTTCACCCACCCGTTAACATCTTTATTTCTATTAATATAATCCTGCGATACATATTCGTAAGACTTCGCGATTAATTTAGCGTTGCTGCCGTTCCATGCTTCAATCTGTACCCAGAATCGTCCCTGCGAAAAATCTACATCAGCGAAATTCACCATAACCGATGCCATCACACGTTCACGTACATTCGGCATATTCGGCCCAGCCGGATTATCCCAGCCATTACATGCAAAACTCTGCCATGCCGAACATTCTTCCCCAAGCCCCGGATTAACAAACTTTACAGAGTAACTGCCCTCATATTTTTTCTCGCTGGTTTGAACGTTTGTTCCCCCGGGAGGTGCATAATTATCCCAACCTGTATATCCGCTCTCGAAACCCGGATTGTAGATATTTTGATATTTCCTGCCCGCGCAAAAACCAATTTGCTCGTAAAATGCCGGATCGCTGTTATATCCGCCGTCAACAGGCCAATGCCATTCCCAATGCTTCCACGCGCCGGGATCATAACTGGCAAATCCTGTATAATTCGGGTCTGTATATTTTCGCGGATTAGGCAAATACCCCGGCACACCAAACCATGTATGATATTCCGCCAGTGCCAATTTCGATGGGTTGCCGCTTATGGAACTAGTTTGGCCGCATTGCACAAAATCAACGTACACTGTGCCGCTGATCCATGAATCCACAACGACCTGGATTCTTTCAGCATTCTCCGGAATTATTTTGCCATTCCCCAAATCATCGCTTGATGTAAGAATATAAAACCACTTCCCAGCTTGTTTATTTGCGATAGTTGCCGATGTGGTTATGGATGTTGGTGTTGTACCTATGACATATTTAACCTGAATAACAACTTGCTCGCTTGTATCTGCCGCCGCTTCTGAATCGAACATTACCCACGCGCCTGCTTCAACCGCATCGCCTTTCTGCGGCCCGCCCGTTGAAAATTCGATATTTTGAAATACGACAGTATTGCTCGCGTCCCGGTGCAGTGCCATACTTTTGTTTTTGTAATAAGCAAAGTTACTATCATTGATAATTGTTGTTGTATTTCCGTTGCTGCCCAGCCAATTCATCCATCCGCTGCTGTCAAACGAATTAGAATCTTCAAAGCTGCCGTTGACAACTGCGTATTCGCCATTTGCCAATCTCGCCGCTTGTGCCCGTGGAATTATAAAAAGGCTCAAAAAGATAAAAAATAGAATTACATTTTTAAAACACATTTTCAATCCCTTTCAATAATGGTATAAAAATTTTTCTGCTGAATCTCGGAGCGTTCCTCAACTTTTCACTATTCACTTTAAACTTTGCACTTAGTTAAATTACTCCTTTTTGAGTAGGTTAATTTGGAGATGTATTTTTTTCGTCGCCACTTTGCGGTTTTTTTTAGCCACTTTGCGACACATGTTTAGCCGCTTCCAGAAGGGAAGCCCAGTAATCTTTTTTAATTTTAATTTCTTCTATGTCCTGTGTTCAGCGTTCAAAAAATAGTGTTCATTCGAGTTTATTCGTTGAAGCGAAGCGGAAACCCCCGATTCTTAGGATTTTTCACCTTGAAAGAAAAAATCAGAGGGGGCGGTTAAAATAATCCATGTACATCTATGAAATCGGTTCATTTTCCGACCACTTTTCCCCCACTTTTCTCCGCTTTCCGGCTACTTATTGACTACTTTGCGACGCTTTTGGAACACTTTTTGAACACTTTTTTTCGCTTTTTTCACACTTTTTCGTGTCATTTTGAATCACTTTTTTCAAAGTCCGCGCAACTTTCATCTTGCGCAAATTTAATCAACAAAAACCCTGTACCCTGTCCCCTAAACCCTATTCTCTAATTTCCACCTTTTAAATCTTTTTATATTTTTGAGAAAAATTTTTACTTAAAAAATGGGTTTTTAGATTGCAGACTGCGTTTTTGAAAAATTTTTAATTTTGTTCGGTTTTTGTTAGGGTATTTTCGATTGCTTTGCCGATAGAAATTTTGCTAAGAAAAAAGATGTAAAGAAGCAAAGAAAAGGATGTGAAAAATGGAAAACAGAAACGGATTTTTAAATGACGCAACCCCCCCGCTTTGCAGATTCGGCCCGGGCGGAAGCTACGTAACTAATTGGCCGGCAGGAACTTCTGTAGCATCGAGAAAGCCGATTGCCTCGGTTTTAGACACAATTTCCAAGATGCTCGACACCGTAATTAATGAGGAATTGCTGCAAAATTCAACGGTTGAAAAGATACATACGGCAATTCAAAACGCTCAATTACCTGATTTCATGGAGGATGAAATTGAGTTCGATAAATCAAATGACGTTAACGCCGCGACAGTTTCAGGTCTTGAAACTGGTGGACAATTCAAGAAACTCCAGCCGATGTTATTCGATTACTCTTCAGGAGCTTGCGAACATTCTGGGCACAAGCAGAACAACAGTATTCGAGCACATCGCAGGCTTAAAAGAAAAAGGCCTGCTTTCAGCAGACCCTGGCAAGGCTCGCTCTTTGAATCTTACCAGCAAAGCGTTAAAGTTGCTTAAACAAGCTGCAATCGATGATTCTATGTCCCGCCAGTCAAACGACGGCATTCCGCTGCTGGGCAGAATCGCGGCAGGACTGCCGATTGAAGCCATCGAAAATGCCGAACGCATTTCCATTCAATCCGCGTTTGGCAATGATGAAGATACTTTCGCTCTGAAAGTCCAGGGCGACAGCATGATTGGCGATGGCATTTTCGATGGCGACTACGTGGTCTGTAAAAAATCCGAAACTGCTCAAAACGGCAAGATAGTGGCCGCTATGGTAGATTGCGATACCGCAACCGTCAAACGCTTTTACAAAGAAGCAAACAGGGTTCGCCTTGAGCCCTCTAATCCTGCTTACAAACCCATATACACGGAAAATTGCGAGATTGCAGGCGTTGTTGTCGGCCTGATGCGAAAACTATAATGTATTTGTAAAAAGACTTGTGCCTTATGCTCTTGTGCCTTGTTTATCTGCTGCGAATCAACTGATTCGGATTAAATTGAATGTGCGGTGCGAATGATTTTAAATCTTTGAGAAATCTCTTGCCGTCAGTCCAATAGCCTGCTGTTGGTTTCAATTCTGCGCATTTTTCGATGAAATAATTGTTGTGTGAAATCATTAATTGTTCACGAATATATTTGCACGCCATTGAAGCAAGGCACACGGGCAAAAAATCATCGTCAGCTTTTACTGCGAAATCCATAAGAATATTTTTGTAAGGCGAAACAAGCTGATAGCTGCTGAAATTCTCTTCTTCCTTGAGAATTTTCAATTCCATATTGCCGAACATCGTTCTAAGCGTTGGCCCATAATGCGTTCTGCCGCCCTGCCTGTCGATTATAAAATGATAATTCCTGTGCTTTGTACAGCGGATTACCTCATCAATCAGCCTGCAAACAAGATTAAAAACAACGCTGGATTTATTGCGTATTTTCTGCACCAGTTCATTATATCCGCCCGCTTCAAGGCAGTAACTTTTCAGAAGATGAAGTGTTATGCCGTTTGCGGCAATGTCTTTTTTGAGAACCGATGTGGAAATTGAAATCTCGTCAGCGTTATAATTAATTTTTTGGTGGTCGATATTTTTATACCACGGACAAGCCAGAACCTCCTGTTTATTTTGAGGGCAAAGCAAATCCATAAGTTCCCCGGTTGTATTTGGGAGTCTGGAATGAAACTTGAGGAAAGTTAGAATAGTTTTTTCCAAAAAACCGATACCAACCGCTGGGGTATAGGCTTTTTTGCTGTCGCAAACGAGAATTCTGCCGGCCAGATTCTTTTTATTGTAAGAAACGCTGTTGGATAATAATTGCCACATATCGCAATGAGCTTTTTCTGCCGGTACGCTGAAAGCCGCTGCGGAAACGACCAATGGGCCTAAAATCGGCCCCAAGCCTGCTTCATCGATGCCTACCAACATTGTTTCTTTTGAAATATCGTTCATTCTTCCAACAAATCCTTTTGCAGGAGTATAATAGTTTTCTACTTCATTTGAATCAATAAAAAATATCAGCAAAAAAATTAGTGTCGCAGGAGTGTTATGTTTTGCCACGGTTATGTCAAATTATGTCGCGCTGATGTCATTTTGATGCTACTTTCTGTCAGATACGCTTAAAAAAAACGTCCCAAACCAAAAAACAAACTCAAATATCCTCATTTTTGCTTCAAAAATTCATTTTTAAACTCAAAAGATTGATTTTTTTACCCAAAACATTCGAAAAATACATCAAAAATCAACCTCTTTTCAGAATTCGATAGTCGAGGAACAATGTTTATAATTCGTGAAGCGTGAAGAGTATCTCGCATCTCATTCAATAGTATTATACCATATTTTGAGTCGAGAATCGAAGGGAATCAGATAGGAGCGAATAGATTTCGTAAATATTTTTTTTAATACTTGCGCGAAAATGAAATTAGGGTACAGGGGACAGGGTATAGGAATGAAAAAAGGCCGGGGAGAATTCCGGCCTTTGATTTTTACTTTAGCCACTAAGGCACAAAGACACAAAGTTTATTATTATTCATCAGATTGCTGGATGGAATTTCGGAATTCCTGATATTCTGCCTCGGTCATGGAATTTCTAATTTCCACATCGTTTTGCCACATATCGTCAAGCCAATTCAATAAGCCATTAACATCAACTATTTCTTCAGCACGTACTTGTTGAGATGATAGCGACATTGCACCTGGTTCGATTTGCAGCGTTTGTTTCGCTTTCCATTGCGCAACTGATTCCGGCGTTATGGCATAAAAACTCTTTACTTTATCTGCCAATTTCTTTGGCATTAATGCTTTGCTTGTTTGAATATCATTAATCATTAATGAATCATTTTCTAATGTTTCAGTTTCTATGGTATCTAATGACATAGATTGACTTTCTGCAATCATTTCCATGCCATCGCCTTGACCACCACCCATCATCATTGACATCATCCAGCCTGAGCCTGTTTGATCTTGCCATAGCCAATCCCGGCAGAATAAAGCGAGGTCGTAAATATCGACATCGTTATCATCATCAAGGCTGATTGTTTTTGATTCAGTTAGCCATACATTTGCCAATGAGGCGAAATCTCTAAATTCTACGATTCCATTCAGATCATAATCGGCATACGACCAGAAACTCTCATCTGCTCCGCAATCGGCAATACCATTATTGCGAATCTCGCCGTCAATATCAGTTTCATTGGCATAAATTCCGCATGGGTCGCCGGCATTGATACAAGGCGATTCAAAATTAAGATGCAGATTATTTGGGTCGGTGCTTGTCATAAGCATTGGGTCTGCAACAAAATTACCAGCACCGTTGCGAGAATGCTGCAAGCAGCTATAACGTACCGCGTCAAACGGATCGCCTGCCGCCGGTCGATAAAAATCATTTACATCATTGCCAAAGATTATACAATTTCGCACATTTGGATCGGGGCCATATTGGTTCATTTCAATACCATAGGTATTGTTATCGTAAATTGTGCAATTCCTTATAAACGGTGTCTGGGCGGGGCCTTCAAGATAAATTCCAGCTCTGCCATAGCTTGATAATTTTCTTGTGCCGTTATTATGTATCCAGCAGTTTTTAATTGTTGTCGTTATGGGATGAATCAATTTAAGGCCATGCCCGCCGCTATAACGGATAACGCTGTTTTCGAGGGCAAGATTACTACTTCCGTTACCGCCGCTAGATAAATAAAGAGCATTATCATAATTATTTGCCAAGAGGCTATGCGAAACATTAACATCGGAATCGGTCGCACCGATGCCATATACTGCATTATTTATTATCGAAGAATTTTTAACCGTTACAATTGAACTCGAAGAATACATGCCGCTGGAATTCGTCGAACCTTCTATGCGAGAATTCTCAAGCATAATATTAGAATTTGTCGCATTTATACCGCTACCGGTTGAATTTTCGATAGATGAATTTTCTATTGATGCAACGGAAGAACTTGCGAAATACAGACAATTTTGCGTTGAGTTAGTAAAAGAAGAGTTCTTTATATCAATCTCGGAGCCCAAAGAATATAAACAATACTGTGTTGAATTTGTAATTGTGCTGTCGATAAAATCTGTTGTTACGTCATTAAGATATATTCCAGATTGATTGTTTGTAAATTGCGAACTATTAACGATTAAACTGCAATTACTGCCAGACAGTCCATAAGTTTTATTGTTTTTCAAAATGCATTCTTCCAAACTTATTGAGCAGCCATTGCTCATAGTTACACCATAAGTATTATTTACATTATTGCCATCGAATATGGAATAAGACGTAAGGGATTGGCTGTATTCTTGTGTGCCTAAACCATATCTATTATTAAAAAACATGCAGTTATGTATATCAGGATAGGAGTATGTTTTTGCGAAAATGCCATATAAAAAATTGTTCTCGAATCGACAGTTTAGAATTGAGACGTCTGAATCATCAATATATAGACCAAATCCACCATCACTTTTATAAGCATTTCTGATTGTAAAGCCGTCAAGCAGGGCATTTGAAACATCATAGGCATATACAATTTGTTTTACCGCCTGGGAATGAGTTGTGCCAATTCTGCCTTCAAGAACTGTGGTATTATTTGCGTCATTTAATACACGCTGGTCTGGACTTGTTTCATAAATTCCAACACCGCCGAAATGCCCTATAAGAGCAATGTTATCAATTAATTCAAACCGTTTATCAGTGTAGCCGCTATTCATATCATAGACAGGTTTGTACGTTCCTGCCGCGATCCAAATTTGATTTGCGCAGCCATGAACGTCTGCCTTCACTGCCGCAATAGCATCTCTCAGTTCGAGGTAAGCATTATCCCAGTTTGAACCGTTATTCATACCATTTACAGCATCTTTATCAACATAAACCACATTTTCAAAACAACAGATATTTGTTGTTTCTATTCTTGTTCTTATTCTGGAATTGCCAGTATAGATTTTTGCGGTATTAATAAAGTTAGAACCTTCTATGGCGTAATCTGGCACCTTTACAGTCAACGTAAAACAATTGGCATCATTGGAATCGCGATCACTCAAATTCCAGACTACCTGATGCAAATTCGGATCATAAATTCCGTTTCCGTCGCAGGAATCAAATTCCGCATATTCCGGCAGTTCAGAAATGATATTAACATCATTAAGATCACAAGATGTCGAATAACATATTTGATAATTTATATAGCTATCGATAAAACCATCAATTGAACGAAATGCACATTCATCTATATCATCTGTGATTGACAATTGTATCTGATTCCCATACGGAACAGGCGATGAAGTTTTGGCGATTGTTACGTTGTTGCCATCAGGATCAATCTCAAATGGCACAAACGGCGAACCTGATTGAATACCAAAAACTTCATGAGAAGCACCAACCCAACCAGACATATCATTTGGTATGAGTTCATTATAGACTCCGCTTATAGCCGCATCATTCGTGAATGAAGTAATTATGTCATTATTTTTCTGC
>JBDKUM010000016.1:0-4898 GCA_039679715.1 Phycisphaerales bacterium | reverse complement strand
CAGTGCGTTGAATTCACACCAAACCTCTGGTTTTTGGTTATCTTAAGTTCGGTAACAAGCATAACGACATCGCACATCACTTTTTACGCATCAATAAAACGCATAGGTTCATCAATTCCGACGCTCGTAGTTCTTGCGCAGCCATTTCTTGTACTGGTGTTTTCCCAGCCTTTATTTAATGAACATTTGCTCGGTATTCAATGGTTTTTCGGAATATTATTGATTGCTGGTGCGGCATTGGCAATAAAAGCGCAAGAACACCTCAATCGAATTTAACTTAAAAATTCAAGATTTTGGATTTGACAAAAACGAACATTATAGTTACTATGTGATTATATATTCACATAGTCATATAAGGATTGATATGGATAAAAAATCGAAGAAAATGGTTTATGATAAACAGGCTGAAATTTTAAAAGCCCTTGCGCATCCGGTAAGGATCGCAATCCTGGATTTTTTAAAAGATGGTGAGCAATGCGTTTGCCATATAGCTGAATATGTTGCTTCGGAGAGGTCGAATGTCTCCAAACATCTTTCAATTATGGTAAATTGCGGGATTCTGGAATCTCGAAAAGAGGGGCTTAATATGTATTATAGTCTTAAAGCGAAATGTATTCTCGGCTTTTTCGATTGCATCACAAACTGCATTAAACAGCAGGCAAATGATAATATCAAACTTCTAAAGGCAATATAAATATATGGATATTCTTGTTAATTTTATTCAGGGCGGCTTGGGCAGTTTAGCGGCTTATTTGGCGGCGCACGTGCTTTTGTGTCTTGTTCCTGCTTTTTTTATAGCTGGTGCAATGACGGCTTTGATTCCAAAGGATATAATAACCCGTTTTCTTGGGCGAACCACTCCAAAATATTTATCATATCCTGCTGCCGCACTTGCCGGTTCTGTTTTAGCGGTTTGCTCGTGTACTATCGTACCCATATTTGCAGGTATCTATAAAAAGGGTGCAGGGTTGGGACCGGCGATAACATTTTTGTTTTTCGCGCCGGCAGCTAATATACTGGCATTAGTATACACAGGAGGAATTATAGGTGTTGATCTGGCATTTGCCCGTCTTTTCCTTTCACTTGCTTTTGGTATCGGTATTGGAATGATAATGGCTTTGATTTTCCGCAGGGAAGACCAATCGCATGATGAAGCAACGGATTCCATGTTTGGAGGCAAAAGCAAAATTCACCGCGCAGCGTTGATCCTATTGTTAATGCTGGTAGCTCTTTTGATATCAGGTACTCTAAAAATTGAATTGCTGACACGTACCTATGCACAAATGACGATACCGGTGTCTTGGGCCCAGAGCCTTCAATCTGTTCTGGATCATTTGGTACCATTTGATGCCAACAAGGGTGAAGAGGGAATAACGGTTCAGGGATTGATTCTGATTTTTCTTTTAGCAAGTATAGGAATCACTGCATGGAAAGGTCTGGAAAATATTATCGAAAAGTTCAGCTTTTGGACATATGCTGCTTTAGGGTTAACAATTCTCACTCTAATTACGGCTTCTTTGGGTATGAATTCGCATTCAGGCGGATTTGCCATTCAATTAAAAGGAAAATCTTTCGGGGTCATTGTTAGTCTTGGAATAATTTTTTACCTTGTCCGGTTTTGTCTCAACGAAGAAGAGGTGCGTGAATGGCTTTCTGAAACATGGGGGTTTGTGAAGAAAATATTTCCTTTACTGATTATAGGTGTTTTTTGTGTTGGTATAATTCGCCAAATCATCAAGCCTGAATGGATCGAATCGCTGGCAGGGCGTAATTCATTGCTTGGAAATTTTGCCGGCGTTGTATTTGGAGTTTTCATGTATTTCCCGACACTGGTTGAAGTTCCGATAGCCAAAATGTTTTTAAACCTTGGAATGCATCGTGGGCCTTTGCTGGCGTATTTAATGGCTGATCCTGAATTAAGTTTGCAGAGCATTTTGATTATATCAGCAATTATCGGCCGGTTTAAAACGTGGATTTATGTCGGGTGGGTTGCTCTTTTCAGTATTTTGGCGGGTCTGATATATGGGGCATGGGCAGATGGCGCTAGTATCGCAAAAATAATCTCGTATATGATATTGATAATAGCTGTGCTGGCTTTTGCGTTGTATTGGGTTGATTGCCGAATAAGAAACAGTGCATCACCATTGATTGAAATCAAAAAATAAATTGTTAAATATATATGGAGCGTTCTAATGGACAAAAATGAAAGTATAAGAGAGACGGTGAGAAAAGGTTATGGCGAAATCGCCAAAGGAAATTCTTGCTGCTGCGGCAGTTCAAAATCTTCCCAGCAGCTTGCCGAAGGGATTGGATACACAAAAGACGAGCTTGCGATTTTACCCGAAGGCGCGAATATGGGGCTTTCATGCGGAAATCCTACAGCTTTGGCAAATCTGAAAGCAGGGCAGGTTGTTTTGGATTTAGGCAGCGGCGGAGGTTTCGATTGTTTTATCGCAGCGAAGAAAGTCGCGCCCAACGGCAAGGCAATCGGAGTTGATATGACAGCCGATATGCTCGCAAAAGCAAGAGCAGGTATTGCGAAATTTACTGAAAAGACTGGCTTGGATAACGTTGAGTTCAGGTTGGGAGAAATTGAACATCTTCCGGTTGCTGATGACAGTGTTGATGTTATTATTTCAAATTGCGTGGTCAATCTTTCGCCTGCAAAACAGCAGGTCTGGAATGAAATCGGCAGGGTTTTAAAGCCGGGCGGTAAAGCATGCGTTTCTGACTTGGCTTTGAAAGAATCGCTTCCGCAGGAAGTATTAAAATCAGCAGCGGCAGTGGTGAGCTGTGTTGCAGGAGCGGTTTTGATAGATGATACAATCAAGATGGCTCAAAATGCCGGTCTTTCAAATATTAAAACCGAAGAAAAAAAATATAATTTTGACGTTTTGGAAGATTGCAGTGACCCGCTATACAAGGAAGTTAAGAAAATTATGCCAGAAGGTAAAAAAATTAGTGATTACATTGTAAGCGTCAATTTTATTGCTGAAAAACCTTCTGAGTCATTGTCAAATAAGCACAAGGAATTGATTGCAATTGGTGCTTCATTTACAGCGCATTGCCAGCCTTGTTTGATTTATCATTTCGATAAAGCTCGTGAAACTGGCGCTTCAGAAAGAGAAATCAATTTGGCTGTATCTGTCGGCAAAGCCGTTCAGAAAGGCTCGGATTCTGCGATTGAAAATTTCATTGAGCATCAACTTGGAAAATCTGTACAAGCGCATGAATCAATTTGTCAGCAGGCAAATACAGAAAAGAAGAAATGTTCGGGCAATGGTAAATCCTCCTGTTGTTCGGGTTAGAAAGGTACTAAAATGACTGAAGAGAAAGCACGAAATTTAGGTTTTTTCGAGCGTTATCTGACTTTATGGGTAATCCTTTGCATTGCCGGCGGAATTATTTTAGGCAAATTTGCGCCAGGTTTTGCGAAGTCGCTTGATGCGATGTCAATTTTTGTCGGAGGCGCGCCGGTTGTTTCTATTCCAATCGCTGTTTGTCTTTTCTTTATGATGTACCCGATTATGGTCAAAATTGATTTCGCCGAGGTGCTCAAAGCGGGCAAAAGTATTAAACCGGTTGGGCTTACATTATTCGTCAACTGGGCAATCAAACCATTTACAATGTATGCGATCGCGGTTTTGTTTCTGGGCGTTTTATTCAGAGGCTTTATTGGTGCAGATGCTATTGATATTGTAAAAATGCCGTTTGGGCTTGATTTACCTGTTGGAGCAGTTTATGGCGTTGGAAAAGTTATTGAATCAGGGGGCATAAAAATGCTCGAAGTGCCGCTTTGGCGGAGTTACCTTGCGGGCTGTATTCTGCTTGGAATCGCTCCTTGTACTGCAATGGTTCTTGTATGGGGCTATCTTGCGAAAGGAAATGACGGCCATACTTTGATTATGGTTGCGATAAACTCGCTTTCAATGCTGTTTCTTTATGGGCCTCTGGGTGGTTTTCTGCTTGGTGTAGGAAAATTGCCGGTTCCCTGGCAGGCACTTGTTCTTTCAATCGCGATTTACGTTGCTCTTCCATTGATAGCAGGTTTTATTTCAAGAAAGTGGATTATCGCGGTTAAAGGACAAAAATGGTTTGATGAAAAATTCCTGCATTTTCTCACACCTGTTACGATTATCGCGCTGCTGATTACGCTTGTACTATTGTTCAGCTTCAAAGGCGAGACGATTCTCAATAATCCTCTTACAATTCTTTGGATTGCTATTCCGCTTTTCATACAAACAACTTTGATTTTTGCATTAGGTTATTGGCTGGCAAAAATCCTGAAACTAAAATATTCCGATGCCGCACCATCGGCGATGATTGGCGCATCGAATCATTTCGAAGTCGCCATAGCGACTGCAACAATGCTGTTTGGATTATCATCCGGCGCGGCTCTGGCAACGGTTGTTGGAGTTTTAATTGAAGTGCCTGTTATGCTTATGCTTGTTAAAATATGTTTAAGAACACAAAACTGGTTTAAAATAGAAGGTGTGAAATGAAAGAGATTAAAATACTTGGAACTGGTTGTCCAAAATGCAAGAAACTCGCCGAGCTTACAGAACAAGCTGCGAAAGAACTTGGCATTGAATACCGCATCGAAAAAGTTACACAGATAAACGACATAATGAAATTTGGCGTGATGATGACGCCTGCTTTGGTTGTTGACGGGCAGGTAAAGGTTGTCGGAAAAGTACCGAGCAGTGAAGAAATTAAAAAATTATTATAAAAAAGGAAATAAATATGGAACAAAAAAACGTATCCAGTCAGTTTAAGAAACTTATATTTGCATGCTGCGGAGGGTCTGATGTTGGTGAAATCTCTGATCTGACCGCAAGAAAATTAACAAAAGACGGAATCGGCCAAATGTATTGCACAGCGGGGCTTGGCGGCAGGGT
>JBDKUM010000015.1:0-17694 GCA_039679715.1 Phycisphaerales bacterium | reverse complement strand
ACGGGAATATCGAGCCTGTCCTGCAATTTTTTCTCGATTTCGAAACAAGTCGGTGCGGAAATATCTTCCAGTTGTATTGCACCGAAACTTTTGGCAATCATGCAAACTGTTTCGATAACTTTTTCGGGATCTTTAGAATCGACAAGAACAGGAACAGCACTTATATTCGCAAATTCCGAAAAAATCGCGGCTTTGCCTTCCATAACCGGTAATGATGGAACGACGCCTATATTACCAAGCCCCAGAACTGCTGTGCCATTTGTTACAACAGCAACCCTGTCGCAAAGACCGGTATATTCCCATGCTGATTGCGGATCATCGACAATTTTATTACAAACAAATGCAACACCCGGAGTATAAATCATTCTCAAATCGGTCAGAGCTCGAATTGGAATTCTGCTTTTAATATCGATTGCACCACGGCGGTGAATTTCCAGAACATCATCCGTTACTCTTAATATCTCAACACCATTGATTTTTTTTACGCTTTCAACAACTTTATCAAGCTGTATTTTGTTCGGGCAGTAAATCTGTATATCCCTGACTTTATCATTGCCTTCAATGCCGATTGTTTTAATATCGCCAAGTTGTGTATTGGTTTTTCCAATTGCAGTAGTTACTTTGCCAAGCATTCCCGCGACATCCTGCATTTTGCATCTTAAACTATATACCTGCGAGGCATTGTATCGTTCCTGCCAACTGTTCTTTATCATTTCCGAAATCATTTCTTTTTCAATGTCACAACTTTCCTATTCATACTTTAAAATTTTAATTTTTTGATGTTTGTTTACAATACCGAGGATTTTAGTTTTTGCAAGAGATTGTCAAAATGCTTTAATCAAAATCTCGTTAATAAGAATTTCTCACTTTTACATCGAGAAATTTCAGTTATAATAAACTGTGAAAATTTTGCTTGAAAAAAAACAATTTTTACATAAACTATTGCAATGTAATTATTTGCGCTCGTAGCTCAGTAGGATAGAGCGTCGGTTTCCTAAACCGAAGGTCAGAGGTTCGAATCCCCTCGGGCGCATTTTATTAGATTTCAGTGAAAATTTTGATTAAAGGAGTAATTACATTGAAAACTACATACCTTATTATTGGATTTTTTGTCATATCTTCACAATGCTGCTTTCTAAAAGGTACTGAAACTATTGAAAATCCAATACTTCGAGGATTCAACCCCGACCCTTCCATTGTACGTGTAAATGACGACTTTTATATCGCGACTTCCACTTTTGAATGGTTCCCCGGCGTCGCTATTCATCATTCCAGAGACCTCGTGAATTGGGAATTAGCCTGCTATGCCCTCAATTCACCTAAATATATCGACCTTCGAGGCAATCCGACTTCCGGCGGAGTTTGGGCACCCTGCCTGACATATTCTGATGGCTTATTTTATTTAGTGTATTCTGACATAAAACATTTCGCCGGCCCATATAAAGATGTTTATAATTATTTGATCACTGCAAAAGACATTAACGGCCCGTGGTCAGATCCGATTTATCTCAACAGTTCCGGCTTCGACGCCTCGATGTTCCACGATGACGATGGGAAAAAATGGCTGCTTAATGAACTCCATGATTTTCGAAGTGACGAAAAAAGATTCGCCGGAATAGTCATCCAGCAATATGACCCAAAACAAAAAAAACTCATCGGGCCAATAACAAACATTTTTAAGGGAAGCAGTTTAGGCACAACTGAAGGGCCGCACATTTATAAACTCAATGGCTATTACTATTTGATTACCGCTGAAGGCGGCACAGGTCTGGGACACGCCGTTACACTTGCAAGGTCAAAAAATCTTTTAGGCCCGTATGAGATTCAGCCCGACAATCCTGTTTTGACAGCCAGAAACACTCCAGACAGCCCTTTAACCCGAGCCGGTCATGCATCGCTTGTTCAAACTCAAACAGGCCAATGGTATATGGTTCATCTTTGCAGCAGACCCATAAAAAAAGATGGAAATGACAGATGCGTTATGGGCAGAGAAACCGCCATTCAGAAAGTAAAATGGTCCGATGATGGCTGGCTGCATTTGGAAAACAATTCAAATCTTCCACAGGTCAGCGTCCCTGCTCCTGATTTGCCTTTACAGCCGCTCAAGCACGAACCTGCAAAGGAAAATTTCGACAGCAAAGTATTGAACAAACATTTCAGCACTTTGCGGGTCCCGCCTGATAAAAGTTGGCTTTCTTTAACGCAAAGACCCGGCTGGCTTCGCATTTATGCACGAGAATCACTCGGCTCTAAATTTAACCAGAGTTTGGTAGCAAGAAGAATTACAAGCCTTAACTGCTCAGCAGAAACTTATGTTGAATTCGAACCAAAATCATTTCAGCATGCTGCGGGATTGATATGTTTTTACGACACCCAAAATTATTATTATATAAAAATTACTAATTACGAAGATGTCGGCAAATGCATTACTGTGTGCACCAGCATAAATGATGATTACAAAGAACTATCTTCACAAGTTTTCCCATTGAAAGAAAAAGGCTGCTATCTAAAAGCTGAAATTGACTATGATAAATTATATTTATCCTATTCACTCGATGGTAAAAAGTGGAGCAGAATAAGCGAGACGTTTGATATCACAACTTTAAGCGATGAGGCCTGTATCGAAGGTTCGTTTACAGGGTCATTCGTTGGAATTTGCGCACAGGATTTAGCGGGTACTAAAATACCTGCCGATTTCGATTATTTCGAATACCAAGCAAAATAAATTAATCTATTGCGATAAAAGTATTTTGTTCCGCTGCCTTATGCGTTTGCAGGCAAACTTTCGTCAGCATAAACGAAAGTTGCTTCAGTTTTTCGTTTTCTTCCGTTTTGCCGTTTAAAATATTTAGAAGAAATCTCCTGAACATTTGGTCTTTCCCATTAGGAAGTATGTGCTCGCAGGTACCTTTTTCATTATTTATTACAATGCAGTTTTTCTTTGCAAGGCTCGCTTCAAGAACACCTTTAGTGCCGACAACCCTTATCCAGTCGTCGCCGTGAGTCGGCGCAGCTTCAGGCCTGCAATAATCAACACTCATTGTCGCGTGAGCGCCGTTGCTCAACTCCGCAATAATTACGCAATTATCCTCACAGCATTTCCTGTCTGAATGCGCGATATTGCTTTTCATCGCAGCGACTTTTTTGAAATCCTGACCAGTCACATAATTAATAAAATCAAATGCGTGTATGCCGACCCATCCGATAGTCCCGCCGTATTTATCCTTTTCGCCAAACCATTCAGGCCGCGTTCCCCATTTATAACTTTTTCTGGCATTGGCTATAATTACATCGCCTATGGCACCGCTGTCATAAATCTTCTTGGCAATTACAAATTGCGGATCGCTTCGCATTGTCAGCATAGCCATTAGATTTACTTTATTTTTTTCTACGCACTTTTGAACCTTTTCAAGTGTGGCCATATCCAGCGCAAGAGGCTTTTCCGCAATTATATGACAGCCAGCCTCAGCCGCTTCCATTATCAAACCCGGTATCAAATCCAAACGCGTACTTATTACCGCAGCATCGGGTTTTAATTCCTTAAGCATTTGCTTATAGTTATCATACTGTATTTTTTTACCTGCCGCGGGTGGAAGATTGAGAAATTTTGAAATATCCTCACCTTCATAAGCCGCTGCCATCCCTGCCAGTTCGACTTCATCCGAAACAGCTAAATCGCGGAACACGGCATCGATATGCCCGAATCCGCCGATCGTTACTATTCGAATTTTTTTCATCGAAATACCTTTAGAATAATTTACAAACCAGCTACTTCTGCATTTTTGAGCAAAATAGGTTGGCTTGTTATAGTTTCAATTTTTACATTTTGAAATTTTATATTTTTCGCGTTTTGAATCTTCATACCCTTTGCGGACTTGATGTGCACGTTCTCCAGTGTAATATCCGTAAGCTCACTCTCCGGCAATCCCGCAATGATTCCCGCATTGCGAGGTTCAAGGTACTCATGATAAAGATAATAATAGTAAGTGAAATCCGTAATGCGGTCAACAACTTCTATCGCGCCATACGGACTAGTCGCAAGTACATTTTGAATCCGGATATTGCGAAAAACCGGCGTAAGAGCATTCTTCGATTGAATCGTTTCATCTTCTGAATCATCCTGATACCATGATGAAATACTTATCGGGATTTTGACATTATTCATTATAATATTGCGATAGGTTATATTTTCTACAATTCCGCCTTTGCCGCGCGAGGATTTAATTCTGATTCCGCTTGCAAGTCTTTCAAATGTACAATTTTCAACCAGAACATTGAATACCCCGCCATTCGTTTCGCTGCCTATCGACATGCCGTGTCCGTGAACAAACGTGCAATCTGAAACAACTATATTTGCGCACGCACGGTCAGGATATTTAGGATTCTGCTTGCCCGACTTAATCGCAATATTGTCATCGCCAGTATCGATAAAGCATTTTGAAATACGAACATTCTGACATTCAGAAGGATCGATCGCATCTGTATTCGGAGCTATTGAAGGACTTTTAATTGTAACACCCTCGATAAGAACATTTTCACATCGCTTTGGCACCAAATGAAAACTCGGCGAGTTTACAAGCGATACACCCATAATTTTAACATTCGTGCAATTTTCAAATGTTACAAGTCTCGGCCTTGGATATGTATATCCCGGCCTCTTTGCGCGAGCCTCTTCAGCCAGAATCCACCAGCTTACTCCCGAACCGTCAATAATGCCTTTACCTGTAATTGATACATCTTTAAGATTTTTGCCGCTTATTAAAGCGTTAAAATCACTGCTTCCAGTTGCATTTACTAAAGACCTTCCCTGTTTTATAAAATCATTATGATCGTTTGTCGCCTTGAGTTTCGCGCCTTCATCAAGCTGGAATATAACTTTATCCCGAAGAAATACTGGCTTGCTTAAATATGTACCGCTCGAAAGTTCAACAATACCTCCGCCTGCTTTCGCGCATTGGTCTATAGCTTCTTGAATACCATTAGTATCAACAGTTATTCCATCACCTTTTGCGCCATAATCGCGAACATTATAAATGTGCCTGGAATCGCTCTGACATGTACCGTCTGAAAGAGACAGATTAGAAAAGAATAACGTGACAATCATCCCTAGTTGGAATATTTTTCTAATCATAAGAAAAACCACTCTCCAATCCAGACGCAATCCCCCAAACAACAAGCAGAATTTAAATTTCCTTTGCAGTTATTTAGTTAATGAATCTGTAAGTATTATATAAAATATAGCTGGCATCTAAACCATCTGGCTTGTCTTCTGTTCTTGGCGGATCCCAACTATTCCAAAATCTATTATCAAGCAGTCTTTCGTTGTATTCTGCGCCTCTTTCAACATATGATATAGGTTGATCTTTAACAAATTTTGCATGACCATCTTTAAACAATGCATTTAAACCCGCATTTTTTACTTTATTTGTATTTTTATCAATGCCGTCTCTATGCACTAAATCTTTTCTCTGCCAAATAACATCAGTTAAATATGGTGCCCTTCTATCGAGCTTTGCAAATTTCCTGGCGGTAATTGCTGGAATCTGCATACCATTTACCGGCTTCATCATACCTGCTGCACCTTTGATCGTTTCATCCATCGGATAATACGCATATCCAACACGTACCCATTGATTGCTGTTAATCCTATTGTTGTAAGCTTGTGGCAAAGTTCCCCACTCATTACTATTATTTTCCGGCCTTAAAGGATCAACATACGAATCATAACGATACAGTGGATTGCGGTTAGAAGGACAATAAAAAACCTTGGCATCTTTCAAAAAACTTTTGACATATAAACAAGCTAATTTCATTGGAACCGGTCCGGTTGTATCAGTATGCATCCAAGGCGTTTTATCATCTCTAAATACTGCATAAGGATGCCCTTCATCCTCAGCTTTAGATTTGTTGCCAGGAACATTGAATGGATAGGAAAATGAAGCGTCGTATCCACCATAAAAAGGCAGCTTATTATCATAATCCTGAATATAAGCACTAATTGCAACGCCAATCTGTTTTATTTGCGTGGCGCAGATTGCACGCTTGGCAATTTCCCTTGCTTTCTGCAATGATGGAATCAAAACAGCAAGCAAGACAGCAATAATCGAAATCACAACCAACAACTCTACTAATGTGAAACCCCTGACTTTTTTCATGGCTTTTTCCTTTACTCAAAACCACTATCAACTAACAACTAATTTAGAACCCGCTGCAGCCGCTCTTTGTCCTTGCATAGCAATCAAGCCATTCGTTTGCGAATCTCCGTAAAGTATCAAAATTAACCACAGGGCTTAATTCAGAATCTTGCCAATCAAGTGCAAAATTAAAGAAATCTTCTTCATTCAATAAGCAGTCATGGTTGTTATCCCACTCCGGCCCGGCAATTCCAATTCCGCTCACATGTGCAACACCGTTCTGAACAGCTATCGGACATTCCCAACCAACTGTCTTGAACGACCATATCTCGCTGTTTACAGAACCGCCCGGATATACGGTTTTAACATACCAGTAGTATGTAGTGTTTTTGCTTAGTGTAGTACTCAAAGATTTTTGACTTCTATCTACATTGGTTACTTGTCCAAGTACCGTTGTTGGCGGATTTACTGTACCAAAGTAAACTACATCGTTTGCACTTGTTACGTTATAGCCCGAATACCATTTTAATGTAAGCGGCTGACCAACGCTGTTTGGGCAATATACTTTAACATCTTTATCCACAGGAATAGGTCCGGAAGCTTTCTTAGGTGATGTGTTGGTAATGTAGATAGTACCTTTTTGACCATCGTGCGCAAGGCCTACATTGCCCCACATACCTTTGGCTCCGCCGTCAACCGTGATAGTACCAAGATTATCAAATGCAGTTCCGTAGAATATAGCAACACGACCACCGCCTCCGCCGCCGCCTGTGTTATTTGCTTGGACGCTGCCGTTACCGCCTTTACCGCCGTTTGCTGTAATTATACCTTGAGTGGTAACTGTGCCGCCTGCTATGATCTTCACGCTGCCGCCAGATCCCCCGCCGTTCGGATAAGTATAGCCCGTAGCTAAAGTATCACTTCCGCCATTTGCGTTTATTACACTATGTTCATCGAGAGTTACGTTTCCTGCCGCGACAATTTCAATACCGCCGCCGCCGCTGCATCCTGCCGGGCTTTGGTCCCCGCCCCATCCGCCGGCGCTTCCGCCAAATGGTACAGGAATTTCTTTGGCTCCATAAGTTGAGCCTCTTGAATCGACACCGAAATCGAAACCGCGACCGGCATCGCCGCCAAGACCGCCGTAACCTCCGCCGCCGCCCCCTTTATATGGAGGTTCAACAGGAACTCCCGGGCCAAATATTGTTTTTGCCAATGCTGTTGGAATCCAAAGATTCTTACCAGATCCGCCATCGTCGTTTAGGCGTCGATTAACTGCACTGCTCCAACTGATTGATGTCCAGTAATCAACAATTGGTGGCTTTCTATCTGGAAAGATGCTGCTGTTTTGATTATTTTTAGGCCCTGGATAACCCCCGCATCGTGCTTCTGGAGCGTTAGTTGATGATGACGCTGTCCCATCACCTGCAATATTTATTCTGCCGTCAAAATAGAAACTTCCGCCATTCTTTACATGAATTGCGATCGGACGCGGAACAATATATTCGTTAATATCTGAAGCCGGATATTCCGGGATGACTACAATATCAAAACGCCTGTCAAAATTGAATGTATTAAAATCATATATAACCGTACCATCGGCTGCGATATGCCCGACCACGTTAGCTTCAGTTGGAAAAGCTAAACTGTTGCCGTCCGCCCTTAATCCATACCAGCCGTTACCATGAACTTCGACTCCCAAAGCGGCTATCTCATGATCTGATTTTTCAATAGCCTTTGTTGCTGTATTGAAAACTATTTCATAAGGCTTTGTCCTGAAGCTCCATATATCACCAGCCGCATAGCTGGATGTATATGTAGTATTAACGCGCCAATAGAAAACAGCGCTTCTCAAAAGCGTTGGAACATGTTCTACAAATGTATCCGTTATTCCGGTTGTTACACGAACGCTCACATCATTCGCTTCTACAAGTGCCCTGTTCGTTGAACAATAAACATCGTATGTACCTGCCGTCGGCGATGTCCATACCAGATTCACATCCGTTACGCTGATATCTTCCGCCCCATCTGCAGGCCTTGGAGTCAGAGCCTTTCCGCTTTCTGCGGTAAATGCCCAAACCGGCCCAGTGACCAAACCACCGGGCGTAGTTGTATCTACTCGCCAATAATATTGGCTGTTCAATACAAATTGACCGCCAAGTGCCGCATTTGAAACAGAACTCAAAGTTCCATTACCAGTTGCGACAGATGCAAGACTTTCACTGCTCGTACCAAAATAAACCTCTTGAGCAGTCGCCCCTGCGATTGGTTCCCATGAAAGACCTGATATAATCGAAACATTGCTTGAATTTGGAATTGGAAGCAAAGCTTTGGCTTTTACAGTGCCGTCGTCTTGTTTAATAAGGCTTACTTCTACGGGGGTTAAAACTCTGTGATAAAGTTTTATTTCATCCAGGCAGCCTTCAAATTCGCGTTCACCGCCGCCAATCCAAACCGGATCGCCTTCATAGGAGTATTCGACATTTGCATTCGCAGTATTATATGCATTTATCATTACCGGAACTTCAAGCCCGTCTATATAAATCTTGCTGCTTGTTCTTGTTCGCCTGTCAAATACGATTGCCGCATGGTGCCATTCATTTAATGCCAGCCCCATTCCTGTAAGCGTATTCGCTGTTTCCATACGCAGACAATTGTCTTTATGATAAAAATGAAGCTTTGTGCCAGCCATGCGGATTTCCCACATAGCGTTTTTATAATCTTCATAGCTGTCCATATATTTGTATGCGTGCCTTATTATTGTTCCGTCGAAATTGGGAGCTTTAAACCAAAACGTAAATGTGCGCTGATCTGTCTGAAAATCACCGAGATCGAAATTGTAATTATATGCCAGAAAACGGATCGTGCAATCGTTCTGGTCGCTTGTAGCTTTACCCGGCGATTGGTCGAAAGCCGCGGCAAAATTCGCGTCATATCCCTTAAAACCACTCTGCCCAAAAACATTGTAATTTGTAGAATTGTAATCTGTCAGAGAACCCACAACGGATCTGACTGGTTCTGTAGTAGTATGTTCGGCATTATTATAGTTTTCAAAATTCATATTGAAAACAAGGCTCGCATCTGCATCTGGATTCCAACCCGCACACGAACTGGAATACACAGCCGCCGCTATAACCAACACCATCCATTTGATTCTATTTTTCATAACCGTATTCCTCCTGGGAAAAATATTATCTTATGTGTTTCTTCTAAAATTCTATTAAATAAAAAATAAATAATTGCGTTTTTTAGAATTTTATTTTGTAGGGTGGGCTTTCTCGAGTCCATCACAGCTTCAGCGAAGCAGGAAGCCCACGCGGAAATTGTAATTACAGTGTAAATCGGTGTTAATCCGTGTCACTTCCGGATCATCTAAAACCACATAATCAAATATTTTTTCAAAGAGCGGCTTAAAAAAATCACTCAGGGCCGAATTTTATTCTTCGGCCCCGAGATTAAAATCAAAATACCTGCTTATTTTCTTCTTACAGCAAGTAAGCCAAGACCAAACAGTACCATTGTTATAGGTTCTGGGATTAACAACATTACATCGTTGCCGTCACCGCCTGCATAAGTCAAGGTCATATCAACGCCGCCAAGCGTGAATATCGCGCCTTCTGCTGCGTTATCGAAAACGCCCAGAACTGCGTCATTGCTTGTATTGTTGATAAGCAGAATATCCGCTGTCGGAGCTGCTCCTGTTGCGCTGATAAGCAGACTTGTAATAGAGTTTGCTGCGCCTAATGGATCAATGTAGGTCTTTCCTGCATTGATTGCCGATACGTTGCCGTTTACAACCTCAAACGCGACTCTGCCGGTTCCTGCGTATGTGCCAACCGAATCACTGCATCCAACAGAGAAAAATCCAACGGTAATAGAAGCTGCACTGCCCTGTATGGTCAATACGCCTTCTGAATTCGCAGCTCCGCCGCCGCCAACCATTAGCTTGCTGGTTTCAGAACCCGCGACCGTTCCGCCTGAAATAGTATAAGTGCCGCCGTATCCTGCGACGCTCTTATAACCTACTTCTACTTTACCTGTCCCTGTAATATTGAGCGTTCCGCCTGTCTGAACTAATCGGCCTCTCTTACTCGATGAATCGCCAATCTGCAATTCATTTCCAATACCGATGCTTCCGCCGTCAACGATTGTCAACAATGGTGAATCAGCCCATAATCCGCTTGATGCTGTACCGCCTATAGTAAGTTTGTTTGTAACAAGATTTACCGCGGCTGTGTTCAAAATACACGGTGCGAAATTTCCAGAGTTGTTAGCAAGCTTAATCTGCTGCGAATCGTCAGGAATGCCGGCTGTCCATCCTGATGCTTCTGACCAGTACTGCTCGCCGCCTGTGGCTTTCCAGCTATTTGTGGCAAATACGGATGTAGCCATAAGACACACTAAAATAATTACTAAACTTTTCATTTTCATCTTCTCTCTCCTAAAACCATAATTTAGAAATATACGCGCGTTTTCCTTTTATAAATTAAATGAACTCGGGCTACGCACCCAACGTTACATACTGCCATCCTTGTCCAGCATACATTTTCTAAAAAATCATCATTAATAACAAGGCAATATTGCGCGGAAATAAAGTCAATTTCGCGCAAAGCACTTAAAGCCATAATAATCAACCATTTACCTATCATTTTTCAACCTATTATGGAAACTGCAACATGCATTTCACGAAAAAATATGATATTTCATAAGATATTAAAAAATAGGAACTTATGAGAAATGACAAAAACGTCCAAAAACATACACCTCGCTTCAAAAAAAAGAACATTAAAATTTGATATTGTGAAAAAAAGCTGGATTTAGTTGGTCGTTTTCAGGATCAATCTTTTGGGGATGATTGTAGAATATTATGCAATTTTCGCGATTGCTCTGGAGTCCAGATTAAAAGCTTCATTAGGCTTTCATAATTTCCATACAGTTCATTCATGGAAACAGCCTTTTGAGCTGTGCTTATCGCCTCTTCCTTCAGGCCCAAAGCATCGTATGTGATCGCAAGAGCCGCAACCGCCTCTGCGGAAGCACGATCAATTTCAGATGCTTTTTGGAAATAAGAAAGAGCATTTTGATATTGCCCTTTATCGTAAAAAACAAAACCGAGATTATTATTTCCGGTAAACGACTTTGGATTTTTTTTAACGGTGTCCTGCCATAGAGACAAGCTGTTGTTCCAAACCTTCTCACGTTCCAATGTAAAATAACAGAAATATAAATATATCATTGCGGTAACCGATATAGATATAAATTTATAAATACCTTTGGGCGTTTTCAATTGGCATAGCATTGCTGCAACTGCAAAACATAATCCAAACATCGGGAGGTATAAATACCTGTCTGCAACAGGTCTGAATATCGGAACGAAATTAGAAGTGGGAAGCATGGCCAAAATAAAAAATAAAATTCCCATTAAAAATGCTTTATTCTTTCTGCCGGCCCAAATCAAAAAAATAATTATCAATATTAAAATCGCAACAGCCGCAAAAAAACTTATATTCCTTATGCAATATCCTCCAATATCAGCACACAACAACCTCGGCCAAAAAAGTTCACACAATTGATAAACCCATATCCTGGGCTGAATCAAAAGCATATTTGAAAATGAACCGCCCAGATACACCGCTTTCTCAACAAAGATTTCTGTCTGTGATGGAACAGCCGTAAAACGTAAAATCATAAACAAAAGTATTCCGGCAAAACTTGCTGATATAAGTTTTATCCATCCGCCTGCCTGTTGCCTGCGAATAAAATACCAATACATTAACAAATACATTGGCCCCACTGCGGCATTCTCTTTAGAAGCTACAGCCGCAAAAAAACACAACACAATCGCGCAGCCATACAAAATATTAGAAACCATTTTTTTCAAAGGAAATACAAGAGCTAAAATCAATCCAAGTAAAATAAAAAATGCGGCAAGTAAATCTTCTCTGAATGTTATAACACAAACCGCTTCACTATTTATCGGATGCACCGCAAACAGCACGCTCGCTGCAAAAGCCGCCCAGCCAACACTTATATTTTTGTTCTCACCAAATATACTCATTAAACAATTGTATATGAGGATAAAAACCATTGCCGAACACAAAGAATGCAAAACAAGATTTGTCAAGTGGTACCCAAACGCATTTTTGCCCCATAAAATTGAATCTATCATAAGCGAAAGAAGCATGAAGGGCCTGTTATTATCAATGACGTCTCTGCTCATCACTTTCAAGCTAAGCACTTCCGGCAAATTCGAAGGAGTATGAATATATGTATCTACACCGATCTGCATTGTATCATCATAAACAAACTCCCCTTTCAAAATCGGCAAATACAGAATTGCCGCTATAAAAGCAGTAAAAAAAGCAAACTGTAAAATTCGCTTATTTGCCATATTACATTATCGTCCATTTATCTTTTCGCCGCGACTCTGTCAGCTATTTTTTGCAATCTTTCAACCTGTGAATGAGTCCAAAGAAGTGAACCTATCAGTTTTTCAGGATTTCCATCGGGGTTATTAAGTGAAACAGCCTGTTTAAAATATTCATCCGCTTTGCTTGTCTGCTCCATCGAATCGCATGTCATTGCCATCGCTGCTTTGACCGATGGTTTATATGGCATAATTTCCGAAGCTTTTGCAAATGATGATAATGCATTCTCGAAATAGCCCTTATTATAAAAAGCAAATCCAAGATTATAATTACCTGTAAAGGAATAAGGATTTTTTTTAACAGTATCGCTCCAAAGTGAAAGTTCACTGTGCCATACCAATTGACGTTCTATCGTAAAACAACACGCATACAAAGCTATAATAGAACCACCCGCTATTGCAGCAATTTTTAAAAGATCGTTTTTAAAATGAATTTTATAAATCAAACCGCTCACCGCCATACAAATTCCAATCATCGGAAAATACAAATACCTGTCCGCGATAGGCCAGTAAATCGGAATAAAATTTGATGTAGGCAGCATTGCAATTACAAAAAATATCATACCCAGCGAAAACATTCTGTTTTTCCGCCCATATAAAACAACTGCAATACAAATTATGCTCAAACCGGCTATGGCCGCTTGCAATGAAATAATTCTGACAGGATATCCCGTCAAATCCGCGCACATCAGATTAGGCCAAAACAGTTCGCATATTTGATACAGCCAAATTCTCGGCTGAATAGTCAGCATTCGCGCAAATGAACCGCCCGGATATGCCGCTTTCTGGATTTCCGCATAAGCAAGCGGAGCAACAATCGTAAAACGTAAAATAAAAAATATTAAAGTCGCCGAAAATCCCGCCGTTAGTAAACCCGCCCATTTTCGCCAATCCGCCATTTTGTGTATAAACAGCCAATAAAGCAAAAGAATCAACGGAGCCGCTGCCCCGCTTTCCTTCGAACCAGCAGCCGCGAAAATGAAAAATACAATAAAAAATCCAACCAGCAAATTCGCGATTTTTCGTTTCGCAGGAAAATATTCCGCCAAAACCAAAGTAAGCAGCGTAAAAAATGCGACAAGTAAATCTTCTCGAAACGAAGGCACGCAAACAGCTTCACTATTAATCGGATGAATCGCGAAAAGCATCGCCCCGATAAATGCCGCCCATTGCGGGCTTTTACCATGCTCATCTTGTCCAAATATTCTTTTGAGAAAATTAAAAAACACTACAAACGCCATCGCGCTGCTAATCGAATGCAGCAGCAAATTTGTCAAATGATACGCAAAAGGCGATTTGCCCCACATCATCGAATCAATCATAAGCGAAAGAACATTCACAGGCCTGTTATTATCGATAACGCCCTGCCCCATCACCTTCAAAGTCAAAACATCCCAAATATGCTCATGCTGATGAATGTAAGGATCGATTTGAATCTGCAAAATATCATCATAAACAAATTCCGCGGATAAAGTCGGCAAATACAACACCGCCGCTGCGAAAGCGATAATAAGCGGAAATTTCAATGGCATCCTTATTCTTTGCACAGTTGACACACCAAATCAAAAACCTCATCAACGCTTATCCGCTGCATGCAAACATTATCTTTGCACACCGAATTGCGATTATTATACGCGCTCACACACGGGCTGCATGGCAATCCCTTCCAAAGAATGTGCGAATGCGCACCGATTGCACCGAACAGCTTTGGCGTTTCAGGCCCGAACAATGTAATCACCTGAATATCCGTCAGCGCCGCGAAATGTGCCGGCCCGCTGTCATTCGTTATCAATATATCCGCCATGTTGTACAGCATCATTAATTGCCTTAACGTTGTTTTGCCCGTCATCGAAAAACATCTCGGCGAATTTATATTCCGAACAATTTCACATGCCCTCGGCGATTCTTCACTCGAACCCGTAAACGCAATATGCAAAGAAGGAAACCGTGCGACAAGCCTTTTCGCCAACTCTTCATATCGCTCGCTCGGCCATTTTCGCAATGGCAGCATATCTGATGCATTGGCATTTATCAGCACAAGCGGCGAAAATTCAGTCGCCTGCGTCTCTTTTGTTACAATCTTTCTAAATTCCTCCATCTCCCGACTATCCGCAATAAACCGTGATTGCACAGGCGTTAGCTTTGGAACTTCAATATCCAATCTTGGCAAATCCTCCGGCTTTTGTTTTATCGCTTCCACCATCGTCTCAAACATCTGGCTCGTATGCAAATGCGGATTATAAACAATCCTGTGCGTCATCAAATCGCCCTGATAAGGCGATTCATCCGAAAAACTATGAAGCCCCGCTCGAATTTTCGCACCGCTCAAATATGTAAGTATTGCCGAACTCCTCGCAAAAAATTCAAAATTGATCGCCGCATCGATATGCAGTTTGCGCATCCGAAAAACAGCCTTGAAAATATCGAAAAAAACTGTAGCTAAATTTTTTTCATTTATCGTGATTACATTTTCCTCTGGAATCAAATTCATCACATCGAGAATGAAGCGGTTTTGTTGAAATACAAGGAAATAGACATTTTCCCGCCCAACCATTCCGACAGCCTTGCGAATCGCGCTATCAGCCAAAACCGTCGCACCCTGCTCCGCCAGTTTAACAAAAAGTATGCTCTTAATTTCAGCCTTGGAGTCACTGCGTTTAAACAGACCCGCCAGTTTATGAAACACCGTGAGCACAAAACATACAGGCTTGCCAACCCAATGGTCTACAAAACGCATGGTCTTTATTTTCACTCAAAACTCCTGAAAATCCGCTTGTCATTCCCGCGCAGGCGGGAATCCAGATTATGAATGGCATCCGCCCGAGAGACACTTCCTATGTTTCAACAATTAACTAAAGTGTTATAATATTATAGACTTACGTTCCGAAAGTCAAATAAGCCCATAGAAATCTTTGCGCATTTTCGACCTTCCCCTTGACAAATTATACATTGCCGATTACATTTTTGTAGTTAGCCCCTCGATTAATTTGAGGGGTTCAGGTGAGGCAAGTGTTCGCCTCTGTCATTCCCGCGAAAGCGGGAATCTATACCTTGTGCAATATTGTGCTTTTGTATTCAGGCGTGAGGCGAGTGATGAAAGAACGAATTAAAATAGCTTTTGCGCACAATAATATCAACCACAACACCGAAGGTATTATGGATGGCATTACCGAATACATTCGCGCAAAAGGAGATTGGCAGCTAATCATCTGGCCGGATAATTCTATCAAATCCCTGCAATTCCTCAAAAAAAGAGGCTGCAAAGGCGCGTTCGTCAGTACGCAAACCGCCACAAAAGCAAAGGAACTAATCCAGCTCGGCATACCAGTTGTCGCCCTTTCCACCGTGCAGGATATGTACAACCTGCCCTACATCAGCGCAAATTCCAGACTCGTTTCCTACATGGCCGCAGAGTATCTCATGAACAAGGAATTCCAGAATTTCGCTTTCTTCGGCCTGACCCAGGCCAAATGGTCGCGCGACCGCTTCGAGCATTTTCAGGATTACCTCGGCAAGAAAACGCATACAGTTTCAGTTTTCAGAGAGAAAGAAATCCCAATCCTCAACGATTTCACGCCATTCACAAGATTATGGATAAACTCAACCGTCGGCACAGGCCAGGAAGAGTTGATTAAATGGCTTCGCGAATTGCCCAAACCCGTCGCGATACTCGCAAGCTGCGACATCTTCGCCTGCCATCTGATTAACGTCGCTAAAGAAGCCAATATCAATATGCCCGATGAAGTTGCAATCCTCGGCATTAATAACGATAACGCAGTCTGCAATATTTGCGACCCGCCGCTTTCCAGCATCGCACTCAATTTCAAGAAGGCAGGCTACACCGCAGCAACTCTGCTCGATAATATCATTTCAGGCAAAGATACCATGCATGGCCAATGCGTCGACATCACACCCACTCACGTCGAGACGCGCAGCTCGACAGATGTCTACGCCATCGGCGACCCGGATATAATACAAGCAATGAAGTATATCCGCCAGCACAGCAATAAACCGCTGCAGGTAAACGAAATCGCAAACAGCGTCTGCATGAGCAAACGTTCATTGCAAATGCGATTCCATAAATTGATCGGCAGGTCAATACACGATGAAATCGTGTCAGCCCATTTTGAGATCGCAAAGATTTTATTGATAGAAACGAGTCTGCCGATAGATGAGATCGCGTTGCGTTCAGGATTCCATTACACATCGAATATGCGAAGAGCATTCAAAAAAATCACCGGCATGCTCCCCCAAAAATATCGCCAGCAGCACCGCTCCCAATCGTAGTAGTTCTCCCCACTCATGGTCATTTCGACCGGAGCCTGCGAAGCAGGCGTAGCGGAGAAATCTTTTAAATAAGAATTCCTCTTATTCCGTGTTCTGGTATTCTGCATTCATTTTTTGTCCTACCCGTCCTACCCGTCCAACCTGTCCGAATCTCATTCTTATCCTCAAAACTCCGGTGCCTATCCGCTCCACGCTCTCCGCTCTACACTAAAATAATCCCGCCCATCCGGATAAATTATTGCGATTTGTACTTGAAATAAGTTTTCTACAAGTTATATTTATATTAAGTTTAAAAATGGATTTTAGTAAGAGAGGATAATATGATAGAAGAAATAAAACAGTTTAAAAATAAACTTGAAGAAATTCTACTCAATGAGGAGACACGCTCCATAGTAGAATCAGAAGGATTCATAAAGACGGTCTCAAACGCTCACCTTTTAGCTGATGATTTGATTTCTTTTTATCAAAATGAAAGTTCTAAATACTTCCCAAATTGTATTTCGAATGAGATAAAAAATTATATCACAGATTCAATCTCACAATTAACAAATTTACTAGCAAAAAATTTAGAGCAAAACAAAGCTTTATATCAAAACTTAGACAATCTTTACGCATCTTGCTTAAAGAGCGGCATAACTACTTTTGGGTTTGATTTGAAAAATCTTACTAAACTGTTAGAAAATTCAAAGAAAACTGTTCAAGGTCTTCAAGAAAAAGTTTGGGAAGCAGAAAAGGAAATACAAAGCAAAAAATTAGAAGCCCAATCTTTGGTGCAAGAATCAGCAAAAAATATAAATTCAATATTTCAAAAAGAAAAAGAAGAATTTACCGCAAAATTGAATATTC
>JBDKUM010000014.1:0-2604 GCA_039679715.1 Phycisphaerales bacterium | reverse complement strand
TTGGCCAAGGCTTACTTATCAGTCGTGATCAAATCGAAAGGATGTATGGCCAGTTGACAAATTTTGGTTGCGGATTGAGTCCGCTTCCTAATTGGGTTAGAACATTATTCAGAGTTGAGATGTGGGTTCGAGCAAAACTGATATTTTATCAAATTTGGCGAACAGAATTAGCCCCCTCCGCTGCGTAGATGCAAAATGTTGACAGGTGCGGGGGCTAAAAGCTTGAATGTATTATGAGTAATGGAGGCCGGGGTATAATAAATTCAGCGCGAGGGTGTGGATTGGGCCGAAGATAAAACCGAAGACCTGCCATGCGATTATCAGGCCAACTAATGCAATGCCGGGAGTTGACATAAAATTTTTGTACATGGCGGCGGTACGTTCATCCAAAATCAACGGTAAAATCGAGCTGCCATCGAGCGGCGGCAGAGGCATCAAATTAAAAACAAATAAAACCAAATTCAGCATAAACATAATACTGACCAATATCGCAAGAGCGTTGGCGAAGCCTCCGGTTGTCGCTTCTGTGATGTGCGAAAAAGTTGTCGATTCGGGCGGAATGAAAAAACCTAACGCAAGGCCGAGACGAATTAACGAAGCGGCGATAAGTACCAAAATTAAATTTGCGGCCGGGCCTGCAAGAGCCATCATTATCTCGCGTTTGGGATACGCCCTTGCCCAATCTGGATTGTATGGCGTGCTCGCCCAGCCAATCATCCAGCCATTGAGAAAATATGAGATTATCGGGATGAAGACCATGCCGATGGGTTCTCTTTTTATGTGGGCAGTCGGCAGGAGCGAGACCTGGCCGCCGGCATGCGCGGTCGGGTCGCCGAGACGATAGGCTGTAAACGCATGAGCGGCTTCATGGCAGGTAGTTGAGATTACGAAAATCGCGTACCATGCTGCGCCAAGTAAAATTAAATCAGGATTCATGGAGGATATAATAACAGAATAAAATTTAGAGAAAACCGTATTTTTAAAAAGAAATACGTATAATTGAGGCTATTTAAAAGGCATAAAAACCAATAAACGAGGGCTTCAATCGATTGTGCAACAAGAAAAAGCTTGCAAAAACAATTGAAATCGGGTATACTAAAAAAAAACGGAGGCAAGAGCTATGATTACACCCAACCGCACGTTATTATTCACTACTCTTTTTCTAATCACAATACAAGCAATTTGCACATCCGCTATCGCCGCACAGGAAGCAATTGGGTTTAATTTATTCGACCTTGCACGTGCTAATGCCGGTTCGCCAAGCTGTTGGGGCGATACAGATGTTCCAAGATGCAATGCGTCGGTATCCGGCAGCGCTACGTTTACGCGATGCAATTCGAAAAATGTGCCGGTTAATATGAGCGAAGGAACCGGCTCGCTGGTTTTCACAACCACAAGACCTTCGAGCAGTTCCTGGAAGGTAGTATTTAAGCCTGACTGGGGACATTCAGTAAATTTCCTAAGATACGGGAATGACCCGCTGCTGCGTTTGCGTCTTAGATGGACAACGACTGTAGCAAACGTAAATCTTTATATAAAACTTCAGGATGATACATGGATAAACAACCTATATCGCAGGTATAACGGAATGAGCGATATTTATAGTAACCAAACTGCTGTCCTCTATGTTTCAAATTATCTTGCCTCGCCATCAACGAGTTGGCAGGATGTTTATATACCGCTGGCTGATTTTGTTACCGTTAATAATGCATTGGATTTGACAAGGATCAGCGCGATTGAAATCGGAAGCGGTGCAAGCACGGGAAGTTCATATAGTTCTTCCAGAACGATGTATATAGAAAAAATAAAGGTGATACCTTCAATAGCAAACCAATATCCCGATATGATCAAAATAAATCATTTTGGATATTTACCGGTAAGCACGAAACTTTTAATAATAAGTCATGAGGCGGGAGCATTAACTTCGGAGCCCACATATTTTGAGGTCAGAGATTCTGATACGGACGAATTAGTTTATACAGGCAGACGATTTATTCACATTACGGCAAGCGATGACCAAAGCGGCGACTATGTTCTGCATGGTGATTTTACAGATCTGACAACGCCTGGCAAATATTATATCACATGTCCCGAAATCGGTCAGACATCTGTAAATTTCGAAATACGCAAAGACGTATATGACACAGCATTTCGCGATGCTCTTAGATTTTTCTATTTCGCACGAAGCGGGCTGGAAATTGTCGAACCTTATGCCGAAGGACATCCAAGGCCGGCGATTTACACAAACAACTCGGCGTCTGTTTATGATTATGATGATAATGCTGCAGACAAATATTATGATTATGACCCTGCGAATACAGGCATAACGACTCGCGATGTTCAGGGCGGGTGGTTCGATGCGGGTGATTTGCACATGGATGTTCATAATAACATCATCGGATTATGGCAGCTGATGCAAATATATGATCAGTTCAAAGATAAACTTGGGCCGGGCAATTTAAATCTGCCTGAATCGAATACAACAACTAATGATATGATCCCGCTGATGAAATGGGGTTTGGACTGGATGAAGAAAATGCAAAACTCCGACGGCAGCGTTCATTTCATCGTATATGCGCACAGCAGCCCGGTAGACCATCAGCA
>JBDKUM010000013.1:0-9449 GCA_039679715.1 Phycisphaerales bacterium | reverse complement strand
TGATTACAGGTCTTTTCTCATCAGCCTGCCATTTTGAAATTGTCTTGTTGTTTGTCTGTTTCATTTTGTGTATTCTCCAATTCTTCGGTTTCAATTTGTTCTTTACAGTTTTCACAGATATTGTCTTTCATACATAGTTGACAAAACGTCTCATCACATTCAACACTCTTCTTTAGGCAGTTGTGACAGACAAATTCCTGAC
This sequence comes from Phycisphaerales bacterium, assembly GCA_039679715.1. GTDB lineage: Bacteria > Planctomycetota > Phycisphaerae > Sedimentisphaerales > UBA12454 > UBA12454. The sequence continues at coordinate 9,247 of JBDKUM010000013.1, read as the reverse complement.
AACTCGGGCAACTTCCGCCACAACCCAAACAACATGATTCATCGCAAGACCTGCAATAACTGCTGCAATTTTCACAGAATACTCTATCGCAGAATCCACAGTAGTACGAATCATCATCACTGATTCCTGTTCCGCAATCATAGCATTCTGCACCGCCAAGCCAGTTGTCCAGACTTACATATGGACTGTCCGGGCTGTAAGTATTGAGAATATTATTCACGATACTGAAAAAGTCATAAAATCGTCCTTGTTCGAGAGCCGCGTTTATTGGCACAGAACCATCACCTTCACATAATGTATTGCCGCTTACATGTGGGTGCGTAACATCACTGTTGTTAACCGCAGGATTAGGCTCTGCAGCAATACAAAAGTATGGATTTTCCTTATAGAGCTTTGAGAGTTTATTGAGATGCAGTTCTATCTGAAACGGACCAAGTTCGGTATCCTCAAGGACTATGGATTTTGTGGTAACTGATAAGGTTTTACGTTCTTTGTTAAATTCCAGGCCATCAAATTCCAGTTGAACCTGCTTTAATTCCTCAAAGATTTGGGAAACGTTTATAATATTACCAGCTTCTTCATCGCTGTTTTTATCCGTGAGTTGTTTTATTGACTCAACTTCAAATGGTATATCGTTGAGTATCCTGATTAGATTTTCTTGACATCTTTTGGCTGCGAAAAGCCAGTTCCTTTTTAGTGCAAGGGCTATTCTTCTCGCTTCAACGGTCAATTCCCTGAATTGCTCCGCAAGTTTTGTTAATCTTTCCAGAAGTTCAACAGACCTGTTCTTTTCCAACATGGCAAGTTTCTGTGAAATCAGAAAAGATATTTTTAATAATGATTTAGTTTCCATAAATGACCTTTCAAAATAAAAAGGCATCTGCCTATCATAAAGACAAACAGATGCCATGAATTTACAGCCGGCTTTCGAGTTTATTGCATCGCGAAAGCAATATTTGGCTCATTATTTTTCGCGCCCTCGATTTTGTTGGGAGTAAATGTAATGCGATCACCATCCTGGATGATATAATCCTTCGATACAGGTTGGCGATTGACACGAATCAGATAATCTGCCTCATTTTGATTCGGCATTTTTATCTTGAAGAACTGCTCAATATTTGTGTTTTCTGCGATTTCGATCATATCTGCATATCCGCAGCCGCTATTGTTGATGAAGAGTATTCTCATTTTAGTTTTTCCTTAAAAAATATGTTTGTTATTTTCATTTAAACTCAACACTAAGCACTCATAACTCAAAACTAATTTAATCGGTGGGCTGCGAGCGCAGAGCATTTCCATTTGCATAAATATTTCCTTTCAATAGGTTTTAATTATTTGTTGATTATTTGGAGTGATTGACTTTACGAAGTGCGTTTTTGAGATAGGTGATTTCGTCAGCAAACTGCCTGGATTGTTCACCGCCTACATCCAGACAATCTAATATGTGCTTGCATGCTTCCAGTAATATTGTGCATTTCCTGACGGGATGTTCGGCATTTGGTTTGGCAGTTTTGGATTCGTTATTCAGACGGGCAGTTTCTTTTGCATTTTCAAGGACGATGATCTTCGGGTCTTCTTCGTTAATATCATCGAATACGATTAGCCGTAGTTTGCCTTGCCATATTTCAATTCCAACTGGAAAACCTTCATCATCGGACACGCATTTCTTGCCGAAACCCTGCGGTTGAATCCATATCTGCCCAGCCTCTGATAAGATTTTTACTTTTAGTTCAGAAGGTAAAAGGCAATCAGCAGATTGTTCGGTCAGCATATATTCAATTATTCTTTTCTCAATTTGTTTCATATATAATCCTCAAAGTGTCATTTTATACTGTTGATATTGATGGTCAGGAGGATTTATAGAATTTCCTTTTTCATCTTCATAGTCAACTTGATTGCCGGCGATAAACGCCTGACCTGTACAAACAAACTTGCCGGCAGAATTCTTTTTAAATTCCTGCACAACAAAGCCGGTGGTGATCTTGATAAATGTATTCATAATTTTTCCCTTCATTTATTTTTGTTTAAATTGATTGTTATAACTTTTTCTTTATGGTCTATTACCCGCAAATCGGGTGTCAAATTTAATAATCTTCCGGCAGCAGGGCAGTTACATGATCAACATCATCAATAAACCAGAGCTTTTGGCCGTCAATTTCAAATACTTGCAGGTAGTCTAATCCGCCTTTTTCTTTGACTTTCTTCAGCAGGATGATATATGCGGCGAGTATTGCTTCGTTGCCGAGCTTTTCAACTGCATTGCTCGTCGCAACCAGATTTCCTCGAAATGTATAACTTCCTTCCTGTTCCTGCGGCAGTAATTTAATTACTTTTTTGTTTGTTTGATTGTTTAAATGATTACAGGTCCTGTCCTTGAAAGAAAATAATTGATAATTGTGTTTTTTTTTGGTTTTGCATTTGAGGAGTCTCCTTAAAAAATAGATAGAGGTTTTTTAATTGATGAAAAACGTATTTCGCAGGTATTTCATGGTGAAATAGCTATATGAAATTGATTTGTCAGAGGAAGTTCCAACTAAATTGGATTTACAGATTTACAGCCGGTTATTTTTTTTGCCTTGCTGTTTTGTATGCGAATCGCTGTTTCTGGAGTGTCACTATTATCTATTGTTTTTGAAACAATAGAGCCGTTGTCAGTGGAACAAAAGCACAAAATGTGCTGTGCGATTTTAGGGTGTTAAACCTTTTGGATTTCTATTGATGAAATTACCAATAGAAACGGCTTTATAAATAATCAACTGTTTTACTCAATGGCAAAGTTTAAAAAGGGTATTTGATGCTAATTTAGATGATTGGAAACAATCAGCAGGTTGAAGAATCTGGTGGGAATGTTATGAATGTGTGATTTAACGGCGGATATAATAATTTGCCGTTAAAAAAAGCTGCCCGGCTTGGAAATCAGGTTGGGCAGCTTTTAATTAGCATCGATCTTAAACTTATTGATTCATCAGACTAATTATTTCAGAATAAGACAATGCTTTTTTGTAAATACGGACTTCATCAATCAGAGATTGACTTAAATTTTATATCAATTGCGCAAAGATGCTCTTTAAACATTAGTCGCATTTGCCCATCATATCAATGAAGAAAGACCTCGGTATATCTCAGCGAAGTACCATTATACCTTTCTCTTTAAAAACATCCCACCAATTCCAAGCAGCAAAAGTGTGGCTGGTTCAGGAATAACGTGTATAGGAATCGTCAGTGAGGAGGTTTCGAAATCTTTAAGGTTAAGCGTAATCAAATAATCACCGGGTGCAGAATAAATATAATCGAAATCAAGAGTTTTGTATTTATAACCGCTGCAAATGGTGGGACTATGCACGTATTCAAGGTGAGTTGGAAAAATTGGATATAATAATTTCTAAAAGCAGTGTTGCTAATATTTTAAGAAGGAATGGACTTCACCCTTCACCTGAAAGAAAAGGATTAACCTGGTGTGAATTTTTGTCTCGACATGCAGCAGTATTTTTGTGTGCAGATATGTTTCGCAAAGAAGTTTGGACATTTCGAGGCTGATTTGCTCACCATTTATTAAATTGCCGCCCGGAGCCATAAAACCAAATTCATGGCTTTTAAAACAATTGAAGCCGGCATTAACTTTCATACCCCATAATGCTTCGGTTATATCTTCAACCCTGCGAACCGATACACCTGCAAGATACATTTCCATCAGATTCTCGTCTGCGGTAGCGTTCTACAATTGCTATCTCAAATGTGGCGTATCTTAGCTTTGGCATCTTCAGTTCCACTTCAACGGCGTTAGTATGCAATTTACGCTTGTAATATCCTGCTCTGCAATCTTTTCTTGCCTCGTTACGTTCATAACGTTTGGCATTGCATAACTGCTGGGCTTCGGTATTCAGCATGTCGTTTAGCGTTTCTTCTACAGTTTTTCGGACAAGATTGCCGAGATGATTTTTCACCTGGGCTTCATCAATTTTAATAACATTGCTATACGTAGAACCCTTACGGCCTGGATTCTTTACTGGTATCGAAGTATCATGCGAATTTATATTCGGTGATTCCAAAATCTTTTGATGCATTCGCTTTACCAACGGCTCAAGCAAATACGAACAATGGCCAACCCAGTCGCACATCGTCGATACATTTATCTCAACGTCGCTTCGTTTAAATATGTCTTCAAGCCTGTTCAGTGGTGCGTGGTCGCAATATTTGCTGGTTATTATATGAGCGAGCAATCCTTCACCAGCTAAACCTTTATCAACAGCCATCTGAGGTAGTTGGCTTTGGTTTATGGGATGATGTCATTGCCAAATGTGCCTAAAAATCTTGATGCACCCCTCTATTCTCTGTTCGCGTTTGGCATTAATGCAGCATTAATGCAAAAAACAATTGATTGTTTGCGTTGATATGATATGTTAACGTTAAGGTTTCAGTGCATGTAGAAGAGCATCTAAGATACGGCCGATTAGATTATTTGTTTGGAATGAATAGGAGTGTTAATTTGAATTTTTTAAAAATAACAATTTCGGTATTTGCAATCGTTGTAATTATTTGCATTTCATTAAGTATGGCAGGTGAAAAACAGTCTCCGATTAGCGGCACTTTTGTGTCTTTTGCCTGGCACCACCAAAACTGGGATCAATTGAGATGGGCTAAAGAGTTTGAAGCTATGGCAAAGCTTAAGTTCGATACCCTGATAATACAATCTGTTGCCAGACTTGAACCAGATTCAGATAAGGTTATTAGCTATTATAGTAGTAAATCATATCAAACAAAATGGCCTCATGTTGATTGGATATTAAATGAGGCCGATCGCCGTGATTGGAAAGTGTATTTAGGCGGTGTCGCAGACGATACAGGAGAATACGATAATGATCCGGAGTTTGTTGAGTTAAGCAAAAAAATAGCTGACGAACTTTATTCCAGTTATAAGATGCACAAATCATTCGCCGGTTATTATATTGCCACAGAACCTCTGTTGAATGAAGCAGGTAAATATGGAAAGAGGGCTATTTATAAGGTATATGGAAAATATCTCAAAGAAAAGTATCCTGAAAAAAAAGTGGTCTTATCACCCTATTTTATTACCGATGCTTCTGTTCGTTGTAAAAAGAGTGGTTTGAAAAAATGGTGGCACGACCGGAATCCGAAAGAAATGGCTAAACAGGCAACCTTGTTTTTAAAAAACTGCCCTGTTGATATTGTGGCACTTCAGGATTCTACCTGCTGGGATGTTACTATGGATGACCTAAGAAAATACTTGCCGGAAATTTCCCAAAATGTGCAGGCTGCGGGAAGGGAATTCTGGGTTGATATGGAAGTGTTCGATACATATGGCCATACGACATATGCGCCTGCACCAATCCAACGAATAATGGAACAGATAGAGGTTGAAAAAAAATATAAATGCGTAATGTACACATTTAACTGGTGTATGGATCCGAATGGCACAGAACATTCAAAGGCTTTATATGAACAGTACTATAATGCTTATTTTAAATGAGCACTAATCCCGGTTGGTATAATTGAAACTTTAGTTAACTTATTCTGCAGGTCGAACCTCGATCTATCAAGACGGGGGAGAAAGTATAAATATTTTTCTGGTTTTTTGTATGTTCGTGTGTTTGGCAATGATCAATAATTACGCTAATTGCTTGACCGGCAGCCATATCATTAGGTTGTTTTATGATTGTAAGCGGACATTCACAATATCGAGACAAATCAGGGCTGTCATCAAAGCCAACAATCGAAATATCCTTCGGAATAGAATAGCCACGTTGTTTCAGTGCAGCTACTGCGGCAATTGCAAGCTGTTCATCATATGCAAAAATGGCGGAAAAAATCAATTTTTGATCTAACACTTTCAAAAACGTTTCACGACGTTTATTTTCCGTAACAGTGCTGTCGTCGTATATTACAAGGCCTGTGGGGCGTTTAATGCCAACCCGCTCATAAGCCTTGAGCATTCCGATATAGCGATCGTTAGAAAAATGCCAGGAATGTGTGGTTCTTATTTGGGTACTGGCGTAAGTAGCATAAAGAATGTTTGTATGCCCAAGGTCGAGCAAATGCTTGCCGGCCAAAAAACCGCCTTGAACATTATCAACTACAACAGAACTGATATGTGGAAAATTTATTTCATCGAGCAGACTTACAATTTTTACATTCTGCTGTTCGAGTTCATGCATTCTCTCTAAAGCTTCAGTTGCCCCTCTTGATTTTATTATGATTCCTTTGACCCCCATTGAAACCATGAAATCCATTAATTCAAGTTCTCTCTTTGTGTCCCATTGGCTTACTCCAATTAAAATGCCATGGTGCAATTTTTCCGCAGCACTTTGCAATGAGTCTACGAGTTCGTCAATTTGCGCGACTTCAAAAGTTGGCACAATTACTCCGATTGTGTGATTTGTTTTGTTGCGAAACGCCTTTGCGACAGAGCACGGGCGGTACCCTATTTTGTGTGCTTCCTGCAGTATTTTGTTGCGAAGCTCGCTTCCAATGCCTTTTACGTTACGCAAAGCTCTGCTCACGGTTGAGGGCGAAACATCAAATGTTTTTGCTATGTCGACAATTGTGTGCTCTTTTTTCATATTAATTATTGCCTTTGGTTATAATAGTACGAAACTTTCATTATTATGACCTACTATTACAGTTATAAATGGTTCAATCTAAATGAAGTAAAATATTATTACGATACGCAAATGTGCCTCAAAATTACAATATTTTTGATTGCAATTATGTCCGATATTCATTTTGTTTTTATTATTTAGATATTTCATATAATACATTATCGCAATGACTTATAGGATTTTGCGACAAATGTGCATTGTAAAGAATTTACGCAAATAATTCAATAAAACAATTTAAAATATAATGCAACCTCGAGGATTTTTGTATCTTTAGACCAATTCTGTTCGGCACTCTTTTTGCTTATATAAAAAAATATTTAGAAAATATTATTTTACACTTGCGCTGTCCACAACCATATGCTTAAAATGCATTTCATGGATACAATTGGAGGTTGCCGTAGGATTTAAAAAAAGAGGGCAGTCACGCGGTCGTGTCTTGCAAAAACTATCTTTGATATTACGCAAAAAGTAATAGTTTTTGCGTAAAAATAAAAATATTTGTGTGGTACGGCAAAAAAACATTTGACAATTTGCGTAAATACTATTATGCTAACGGCATCGTTTGAGTTGTACAAAAAGATTGCAATTGAGAGTTGAAATTGCAAGCAAAGGTTATGATGCTAACTCTGCTACAAAGCGTTTTGTTTAAGGATAGTTTTGCTGAAAGGGAAAGAAGTGAACAATAAAAAAGGTTTTACTTTGGTGGAGTTGTTGGTAGTGATTTCGATTATAGCCCTTTTATTGGCAGTGCTAATACCTTCGTTGTCAAGTGCTCGTCAGCAAGGCCAGTCGCTCGTTTGCAGAAGCAATCTCAAGCAGTTGGGTTCAGCAGCTTTTTTGTGGGCGGAAGATAATGGTGGCTGGTCAGTTGCTACGTCATGGTTTTATCCTAAAGTAATGTGGAATAAGCCTAACCCTTCATCTCTTGAGCCATACACGGCCTCCAATAGAAATGGCACTGCGAATGGAACTGACAATGTGAAAATAAATAGCGTATATGCATGTCCCTCTGCGAGGCGAGAAGAGTTTAGTAAAATTAGTTTTCTTGCTATTGACCGCACTTTAAGATGGACATACGGTGCTAATAGCTGGATGGTTATCGATGCTTCTTGGCAAGGGTATCCGGGCAACAAACCAGAACCGGGGCCGGATGGGCCATACGCTTATGCAGGCCCGGTCATAGATCGTGCAAGGGGCGAAGGGATTTATACATATCTGCATGGATCGACTAAGCTTATTACAATACGTCAACCTGCCAATACCGTATATTTTACCGATTTTGATTATTGCATCGTGCAGGATTTCATGTACAACCCTGCAACAGGCAAAAGCAAGACATGGGAGAAGTATGGCAAACATGCAGCCCGATGGCATGCAAGAAAAGCGGGTCAGGATTGTGGATATGGGAATATGGTCTGGGTCGACGGGCGAGCAACCAAAGAGCCTTCTGATTTTACAAAAGTTGAAGGAACAAAAGAACGATGGAGATTTTATTTTTATGATCATTGATAGGTATATGTCATTATAAGTTGCGCAGTATACTTGGTGTATACTGCACAAAAATGTATTTTAATTTTTAGGTTGGAGGATCGCAATGAAGACAAAAGTAAAAAAAGTTGGTTTATTGTCGGTGGTTTTGTTCTGTGTATGTGTAATCGCAGGGCAAAGTTTTGGCGATGTTATTTACAGCGACAGTTTTGAAGGGTACACAGTTGGCGCAAAGACGCCGGCTCCATGGGATGGCTGGTACACAAGTAACAACTTTGTTTCCAATGCCGCGGCGAAGACGGGTACGCAATGTGTTTCTCTGCAGCCAGGAGGGTCGATAGGTCGGGATGCCGATAAAGGTGCTATTGTTGATGGAAAGGGCACTGTTACCCTTTCATTTAAAGACAATGGATGGGGCAGCCCTGGTTTTATGATGTACATATCTGACATGGATGTTTGGGGTGGCAATAGCGCGACGTATACACGAGTTTATGTCGGCTATTGGGGCGGTATCACCGCTTATTCCAATGACAATCCGAATGCCGGGATAAGTTTATGTTCAGGGAGTCTCATTCAAAATCAAAACTGGAATATCCTGTCAGTTTCTTATGATCTTACCGCAGGAACATACGATGTTGTGTGCAACGGAGTGCTTATAGGTGACGGACTTGCACTGTATAACACGCCCAGCCCGACAAGTACCGCAACGATACTGCGAACTCGCATTGACGACTGGAACGGAGCTAATGATAATATCCATACATACATAGACGACTGGTCTTTGACGACAATCCCTGAGCCGACAACTATTTGCCTGCTTGGTCTTGGATTAATGATCATTCGCAAAAGCAGAAATAGTTAGAGATTTGACAACGGCCTTGAAAATAAGGGTTTTCGATAAAGTTTAGTATATGATCGAGTTAATGTTGAGGCGTGTCCTGCAATAGGTACGCCTCAACTTACACTGAGTGTTTTCAGGATTAATATAAAATAAATTGCAAAGGAAAAGGGTATGAGAAATTTAACAAAGTTTTTTGTGTTCAGTTTGATGTCAATCTCACAGTTCGCTTATGCGATGCTGCCTACTCAGCAATTTTTAGATATGAGCAAGATAACAGTTACAGCGGATAGCGATAATTACG
>JBDKUM010000012.1:0-4197 GCA_039679715.1 Phycisphaerales bacterium | reverse complement strand
AAAACAATCTCACGTTCATAAATGTTTACGATCTTCACAATGGTGCCTCCTTCTCGTAGCTACTCCTGTAAACAATTCATCCTGACTTCTTCGGCTACAACCTTTTCCAATCTTCAAATGCAGTGATTCTATCCTCTAAAGCTAGCCCAGGGTATCGTTTACTCAGCAAATAGGAATATAAAGCTCGATTTGAGAGTCAGGATGGTCATAACCTAAAAACCGTTCGTCGTAAAGCTCAAAATCTTCACGGCAGTCCAATTTTTTTGGGGTGCCTAAAAACCATGTTCCCCAAATATAGTCAAAAGTCTCTTTCAAAAGTGCAAGACTGCCTTTATGGGTAAACACGGCATAACGACCCGCTTTCAGCGTTTTGGCGACAAAGGGCTCCGGTAGACCGGCAAGGCCGTTTACCTCGATTGCAACTACCTCAGAAAATAGCACATTGTCATTCATGCTATAAATCGTATTACCTTCATTACAAGCCTCACAGATACCGAAGCCGCGACCACCGGCTTTCCGGTTGGGGATTGACCCCACCACCGCATTGGATTGCGTCCAAATCTGCGGCAATATATTATCGCGCAAGGTAGTCTGTCAACGCAGTCCAGCCACCTGTATATCCGGCAAGTCCACTATCTTAGGGTGAACCGTAATATTTTGCACTCGGTGGCGCAATAATTTTGGTGCTAACCCTTCCTTGGCACTTATCAATAAATCTAGCCGGTTCTTGCGATAAAGACTTGGACTCACCTGATAAACAGCCTTAAACGCCCGGCTGAACGCTTCGCTAGAATCAAAACCATTCTCCATGGCAATGTCGATAATGCGTTTATTCGTATATAGCAGTTTTTTCGCTCCGTCTGCAAGCCGTCGGCTTTTAATATAGCTGCCCACATTTTCCCCCAAGATCGCAAAAAACTGCCGGGTAAGATGATAATAGGAGTAGCCTGCGGCACGGGCTACATCCTCTACCGTGATACCTTCCCCAAAATGGGTTTCGATATAAACAATTGCATTTTCCAACGCTTGTATGTAATCCATAGCATCAATCCTTATGATTTTACCGCTGTATCCAGAGGAATGTATTCCGCAATTTCCGGCTTGAACTGATCGAAGCTAATTTCGATTTCCTGTTCTTCGGGGTTAAGAAGCTCTTGAATGTTATATTGATGCCATCCATTATCACGCCGTCCTCCCCAGCATAATTCTAGTGTACCACAAACGGGATCTATGACCATACTTTTTGTTGTACCGAAAAATTCATTAAAAAAATGACAGCAAAGGCCCTCCGGATATTTCGAAAGTAACATTGCCTTCAAGTCCTCGCTCGTTATGTCGCTTGCACCATCCAACTTTTGCCGCATCCAGTTATAGCGCTGCAAAGAATGCCGCATAGCTCTTGGTTCATATGAAATCATTTCTGGTAGGACCGGATGATTAGTCGTACATAAATATGTTTCATGCCCCCCTGTGCTGATTTGTTTTATCGCCCGTTGCCCATCCATTGTTTCAACGAGTGCCGCATTCCCGGCCTTGTCCATTAACATAAGGTTTAGATTATATGCGATTGGCATATCAGCCATAAAAACCAGCGCTTCATTGACATCCTGGCAATTTTCCAGTAAGGAACGAATGACCGCCCAAAATTGCAGGCCAACCACTTTGGGTTTGCGCATATATTGAAGCGGCCCCACCGGAAACCCGCAAGAAGTCACGGTGACAGCAAGCCCGCATTCATTAAATCCGTCATCCCGCCCAAATTGCAGTACACTGGTACCAAGATGAGTATACTTGCCGGCTACACTGGTTTTAACCAGTGTAAAATCCTCCGCTTCATGGCTGAATTCATAATTGCGGGCAAGCAACGGCCTGCCGCTTTTCGTCACAGACGGCAGCACGGCAATTTGGCTGCAATTGGGCCGCAGATAAGTCATTCCGTAGTATACGACTTGTGCCAAAGGCACACCTAGCATCTCAACAAAACCCTGAAGTTCATCATTTAATCCGGGACACCACCGGTCAAACAGTGCCGCCGCTTTTTTGACTTCTGTATTGTCTAATTCCCGGAAACCCGCTGCTTGAAGTTCTTTTAGCGACGCCCTGGAAGCCATTTTCTTTCCCAATGCCATGCCAATCTGATAATTACTGCCAGCAAGCTCTATCGCATGCGTTTTAATTTTCATAGCTATAATCACGCCTTTCACTGCGTTCAAGGCACAAAACGTCATGAAGATTCGTGCCAGAACGCCTTATTTTTTCTATACTCTACTTATAGGGACAACGGTATACTACAAATCACGGGGAGGTGAGTGGTCTGCCCCATTTGGGCAAGCCGCATAGCTATATGTGTGGGACGCCTTTTCAAGCACAAATAAGTGTGCCTCCGAGCACGTAACCTTATCTTTGGTAAAACCTTTCTCGTTTTTCGCTTAGGCTTCCAGTCAATACCTTTGCTCCCTATAATTTTGTATAGAAAGGAATTTCGTATGTCTCTCAAAATTGTTTATCCTATTTGCTGCGGTATTGATGTCCACAAAACTTTCGTTTTTGCCTGTATCGCTTCCACCAATTCCTCGAATATTACGTCGTATTCCAGTCATCGCTTTTCGACCTATACCAATGGTCTGCGAGAGCTGGCTTCGTGGCTGGAATCTCATAACTTTCGGGATGTTTGTATGGAATCAACTGGTAAATACTGGATTCCTGTTTTTAATATCCTTGAACCTTCCTGTAATCTAGTCATCGCTCATCCTAAGTACGTTAAAGCTATTCGTGGTAAGAAGACCGATAAAAAGGACGCCAAATGGATCGCTGATCTTTTTAAGCATGACCTTGTCGCCCCCAGCTTTATACCTCCGGCTGACATCCGTCAGCTTCGCGATCTGATGCGCTACCGCTTTAAACTTACCTGCTTTTCTGCCAGTGAAAAAAACAGACTCCAGAATTGCCTCACTGTCTCCAACATTCAGTTGGGAAATATCGTTTCCGATACGTTTGGCAAATCTTCTCAGCGAATCATTTCTCAGCTCCTTGAACATCCTGAGGAATCTTTAATTTTGCCTTCTCTTATTCAGGCTCTATGATGGCTAAGCTGCCCGAACTTGAACTTGCTGTTGATGGAGTTTTTCTCCCGGAACAAGCTGCTAAACTTAAAATCATCCGGCAGCATTATGACGACCTGGAAATCCGCAAAGCCGAGTTAGAACGACTCATTCTTGCGCTCGCTGTCAAAAACAAGGTTCACTGCAATGCAGAACTTTATCGAAAAGCGGATCTCATTCCTATTAATCGTGAAATTACCGTTGAACAGGCTGTTTTATTAGCACAATTTCACGGATATCGAATAAAAGCAGCGAGTTAGCTTGTAAATTACCAATTTTATACCATTTTTAACCACCTCTTGATGGCTTATTGGGGTTGCCTTTTTACCTGTTTGAAGCATTAGGTATTATTTTTCAACCTTCACCTCCGTTTTTATAAAATGATACCTTTATTTTAGAAGGATATAGCTTAAACTGCATGATAGTTCCTGCGGTTATTACTGGATTGACCTTTCCCGTCGCAAATTCCTCATTATTAGATATTTGCTTAGAATATAAGATAAGCGACAAAATAAGCAAAATTAACTCCAGAAAAGTAGAAGGCTCCGGAGACAAACTGTCTGCGGAGCCTTCATTTACATTTGGTGCGCCCGAGAGGACTCGAACCACCGGCACACGGTTTTCCTCCGGATCAATTTTAATAGTTTCCACAGATTCTATCGTGTTTTATAACTAATTGCTTTCCTTTTCTCATTCCTAACACACTGCAAAGAAACAATACCTCTATCCCCGCGTTTCTAGTTGTTGTATGGAAAATTACCATTTTATTGATCAATCAGCCCCAGATAGCGGTTCAATATGTTGAGACTCTCTCTGGTTGCCGGCTTGGGACAGGTATGTGTGATTTTATAATATATCATGGCCGGCGGCGGATCAGATAGCTGTTGGATAACACATTGCCCCAATTTGATAAATGCAGTGGCTATCGTCTTGGGAGCAATGGCCCATTGCCTGGAATCCTGCATCATTGGAAAGATCATTCCGGTACTATCAATTTTAATGCGGGCTGAACAGTCAGACCCCCACCACCGGTCATGCCATGTTTGGTAAGCGGAACCCCACCCGGTCGAATTGATATACAACTCATGCTCGCCTC
>JBDKUM010000011.1:0-2901 GCA_039679715.1 Phycisphaerales bacterium | reverse complement strand
CACCCCCTTTATTTATTGGCCATGATCGTAATTTTATCTTGATCGGACATACGCAGTTCCGCCTGGATAAAGACTTTATCTACGATGTAATAGTTGTCTTTTACTCGGTAATTGACGAGAGAAATTTCTTTTTTACCGGGTTCTTTGATAAACAGGATTGGCATTTTAGCGGTCATAGAGCTGAATTTAATAAAAGTTTTTTCTCCATCATCGAAAACCATCACGGGTTTCCAATCTGCGTCGCCTTTAATTTTATAGTTGAAGTTCAATTGATCCGGACTTGTAATATGCAAGCTGTCGGTAATCGTTTGTTCGTCTTTTTTCTGCTGCAGTTTATTGGCAAGCTGTTCTTCTGCCGAATACGACCAGGACACCATAGGGTTGTACCATTCTCCCGCGGTCGCAAGGATCTGATAGATATGTTTGGATGTATTTACAATGAGGTTGGTAGTGGCGGACTGGTTAATTGGTTTGATATATAAATGGGGCGTTCCGTTCGCTTCCGCTGTATCAATCATCCATTTTGCTGTATCGCCTCCGCCAACGAAGGTGATTTTTTCACCGCTTTTAAATTGTAAATCGGTCAGATAGCCTACTTTGCAATAGATTTTATAAATTTGGTTCGGGCCATATGTAAAGACCATTTGACTGTCATTTTGTGCATTGACTCCGTCTTGCATAAATCCGCTGGGAGACGGGCCTGGATTCACTAAATATTTTGCAGTGGCAGCGGTACTGGCCGTATCTGTGTTATCCTCCAGGCTGACAGAGCTGCTTTGCTCTTTTTCTTTAAAATCTTTTATTTCTTCCACTATTTTGTTCTGTACGGTGGTTTGTTGCTCTATCTGCGTTTTCAATGTTTGGATCTGATCGGTCAATGAGGTAATGGCCCCCTGTGCATCATACGAACCGACTTGCTTTTTTAAATCTGTCATTTGTTGTTCGAGCTGTTGAATATGATCTGATAAGCCCTGATTCATGCTTTGCACTTTTTTATCGTTCAATTGCTGCAGTATTTGCTGCTGGTTTTGAATGAGCGCATCAAGGTCATCCTTGTCATTAGCAGCGGCAAATGGTAGGTTCGTTAGACTCATAACGAAAAAAGCCGCTAAAAAAGATAAACAGGCTGCTTTTCGTATCGTTTTTGAATGCATATCCATCCTCCAATTGTGTTCATTATGAACACATCTATTTATTAGTTGAGTTCACCTTTGTACCTTGCTTGACAATCGAAGCATCCTTTGTCCAGTTAAAGTCTGTAAAATAGATGCCAAATGGATTCACTGCCGAGGTAGCTTCATCTTTTGACGGAATGTTGGTGACGGTAAATACACCGCTCATCGGCACGATGGTCTTCTGGCCGCTGCCAATGGCGAATTCTTCTTCATTCCAGCGTACTTGATAGCTGTTGCCGCCTTGGATGGGAAGAATTGAAATTATGTTAACCTGAACGGTTTTCTTACCAAAAAAGGCCGCGGGATTTTCCGATTGAACTTGTGCCGTCATTTTAGCGGCGGCATTTTTGGTCAAGAAGGCGTACGCTGTATTCCAGCGTTGTTTATAAACTACGGGATCTAACGGAATTTCTCTTGTGTTAATTACAAATTGGCGTAAGAAATACTGAATTTCAATATCCTTCGGCGCCCGATTTTGCTCTTGTACTTTCCCGATGTTTTTCACTTCGCCGGTTGTATGATCGACTTCAACGATATAAGGCACTACAGTTGATTTTAAGGATTGCACAACCAAACCTATTGTTAAGACAATCACCACAACGATTAAGCCGCCAATGATCCGTCGAAGGTTATGGTCCCGAACTACAATGTTTCCCTCTCGGTCATCCCATTTTTTTCTTACCTGATCGGTCGGATTATTGGGTTCGGCGGTGGTATAAGCTTGGGGTGCCTGAAAAAAATGTTTGATGCTCAAAATATCTACCCCTTTTCACCTGCGCTGTTTAAAAATAAAGCGCTCCGGGTCTTTTCCCGTCCGTTTGCAATAGTGATAAATTTTAGTCAGTGTTTTGATGCCGGCGTCTTTGGTGGGAATAAAAATAAGATCGTGCAGATAGCTCGGATTCATGCCGATACTAATCGCACAAGACCGGATGCTGCCGTTAAAATCTAAGTTAAGAATTTCTTCTACAAACCGTTTGCGGTTTAATCCCATTACTTGTGTTTCATCAATAAAGTCATTTGTTTTCATTTTCAAACTCCACTCTTTTGAAAAAATAATGAATACCATTCAATACAACATGAATCCATAAGGCGACAAAAAAAATCATCAGGAACTGCGAAATGCCCAAAAAGGCGAACCATGCACTGCATACCCAAACATCACCGCCGCCCATCCCATATTTTATTTGCTGCCGCATCTTCTCCGCCTGATACAATTTTCGCTGTCGATGACAGGCAAAAAGAAAAATGCAAGCGCAGCCCATTATGAAATAAGGTTGATCCTTCATCAGGCTATACGCCGCAAAGGAATCTATCGCAGGTACCGGAAGGGGAACAAAGCAGCCAATGACCAGTGCAAATCCTAGACTTGGCAGGAATCCAAAGGGAAGTTGTAAAAACGAAGGGATCGTCTTGTCACTGTCTATGTGATTTGTTTTTGCTTTTTTTGATATCTTCCATGAAAAGGAAAACAAGACAAAGAAAAGAAATATCCCCACTATAAAATCCGCATAAAAGTGTACCGAAAAAAAGCTATAAGCTTGCATACACAGGAAAAGAACTAGCCAGAGTCTCATGTCTACGCTTTGGTAAACAAAATCTTCCGCCATCATGCAGAGATATATCAAGCCGATGCCCGGCAAGATAAGAAAATGCATCCGTGCCAGAAAAAATGGCATTCCATAGCAAATAAGCGACAGCAGTAAGGCAAACAGAACGAATGTGT
>JBDKUM010000010.1:0-17363 GCA_039679715.1 Phycisphaerales bacterium | reverse complement strand
TCAGAAAATAAAAAAAATAGAGTCGGCCTTAAACGAAGGCAATAATATAAACAGCATTCTTGAAGCCATTTCAAGCAATGAATTTAAAAAAATATTGCGTAAATATCCTGATAAAACACATGTATATCAATTTCCTTGTGAAATGCCGGTTTATGTGTCTCGAGTAAAAGCGAATTTCAGCAGTTGGTATGAATTTTTTCCCCGTTCATTCGGCAATTTTGCGGATTGTGAAAAAATGCTGCCTGAAATAAAAAAAATGGGATTCGATGTTGTATATCTTCCGCCGATTCATCCAATTGGGGAAACAAAACGCAAAGGAAAAAATAATTCTGTTGTTTGCCTTGAAGGTGAGCCGGGCAGTCCGTGGGCAATTGGTTCATCTGCCGGCGGGCATAAATCTGTACATCCGCAACTTGGAGACTTGTACGATTTCAAAAAATTTGTTAAACGGGCAAATGAATATGAAATTGAAGTCGCACTTGATTTGGCATTTCAATGTTCGCCGGATCATCCTTATGTTAAAGAGCATCCGCAATGGTTCCGATGGCGGCCGGACAATACGGTGCAGTTTGCGGAAAATCCGCCAAAAAAATATGAGGATATTTTACCTTTGAATTTCGAAACGGACGATTGGCAGAATTTATGGAATGAATTAAAAAGTGTCGTTGTTTTTTGGATTGAGCAGGGCGTTAGTATATTCAGGGTGGATAATCCGCATACAAAACCTTTTGCATTTTGGCAATGGCTGCTGACAGAAATAAAAAGAGAATATCCCGATACGATTTTTTTATCAGAAGCTTTTACAAGGCCTAAGCCCATGCAAAGATTGGCAAAAATAGGCTTCGATCAGTCTTATTCGTATTTTACATGGAGAAATACGAAATATGAAATTGAGCAGTATCTGACTGAATTGACTCAAACTGAACAGGCTGAATATATGCGGCCGAATTTCTGGCCCAATACTCCCGACATATTGCCGCAATATTTGCAGTTTGGCGGAAGACCTGCATTTATTATCCGGCTAGTACTTGCCGCGACTTTATCATCGAACTATGGCATTTACGGCCCGGCTTATGAATTGTGCGTGAGTGAAGCGGTTTTGGATAAGGAAGAATATTTGAATGCTGAAAAATATGAAATAAAAAATTGGGATTTGAACAAAAGCGGAAATTTAAAAGAATTAATGACGGTGATTAATAAATGCAGACGGGAAAACCCTGCGCTGCAATCTACAAGAAATTTGAAATTTTTACATATCAATAACGATATGATTACGGGCTATTATAAGGCGACAGAAGATATGTCGAATGTGATAATAGTTATCGTCAACCTTGATCCCTATCATAAACAGGCGGGCAATGTTGAGTTGCCGATTCATGAATTTGGAATTTCAGAAAATCAAACATACTTATTAAACGATTTAATAAGTAATGATAAATTTATAAGACAGGGCAGTAGGAATTATATCGAGCTTGACCCACATCTCGTTTCGGTTCATATATTCCGGCTGCAAAAACGATTACGAAGAGAATATGATTTTGATTATTTTATGTGATATTATGAATAACTTCAGCTTAATCACAGAACATGACATTTATTTATTTAAAGAAGGCAGACATTTCCGTCTTTATGATAAATTAGGGTCACATATTGCAGAGCATCAGGGCGTTAGAGGTACGTATTTCGCTGTATGGGCACCAAACGCCAAAAGCATATCTGTTATCGGTGATTTCAATAATTGGGATAAAAACGCAAACGCAATGAACGTTCGATGGGATCAATCCGGTATATGGGAAATATTTTTGCCCAATGTCGGCCAGGGTGCGGAATATAAGTACCATATTATTTCACAGTTCGATAATTATGAAGTAGACAAGGCTGACCCATTCGCTTTTTGCTCGCAAATGCCGCCAAATACCGCTTCGGCAGTTTGGGATTTGAATTATGAATGGTCGAATACAAGTTATAAACCCAAAGATTGGAAAAAATCGCCTATGAGCATTTATGAAGTTCACGCTGGATCATGGCGGCGTGCACCAATCGCTCCGGAAAAGATTTTGACAATCAACGAAATTTCCAAACAGCTTACAAATTATGTTTGGGAAATGGGATTTACTCATATCGAATTTATGCCGATTATGGAGCATCCTTTTTATGGTTCATGGGGTTATCAAACGACAGGTTACTTCAGCCCGTCACGAAGATACGGAACTCCGCAGGATTTGATGGGATTTATAGATACGCTTCATAAAAATAATATTGGCGTGATATTTGATTGGGTGCCTTCACATTTCCCTTCCGACGAATTTGGATTAGTTTATTTCGATGGTACGCATCTTTACGAACATTCCGACCCCAGGAAAGGTTTTCATCCGGATTGGAAAAGCTGCATTTTCAATTATAGCCGAAATGAAGTCCGTTCTTTTTTAATCAGCAGCGCGATGTTCTGGCTTGATAAATACCGCATAGACGGTTTGCGCGTCGATGCAGTCGCTTCCATGCTGTATCTCGATTATTCCCGCAAGCCTGGAGAATGGGTCCCAAACGAGCAGGGCGGACGTGAAAATCTAGATGCTATACATTTTTTGCGTTCTTTCAATAACTGGGTGCATAAGGAATTTATGGATTCGATTACAATTGCGGAAGAATCAACTGCTTGGCCGATGGTTACAAAGCCGCCGGAAGTCGGTGGTCTAGGCTTTAATTTGAAATGGAATATGGGCTGGATGCATGACACTCTTGAATATTTTCAGCAAGAACCGATAAATCGCAAATATCATCACGGCAATTTGACGTTTTCGCTTTTGTATGCATTTTCCGAAAATTATATTCTTCCATTATCGCATGATGAGGTAGTATACGGCAAAGGTTCGCTCTTGCAGAAAATGCCGGGCGACGAATGGCAGAAGTTCGCGAATTTACGATTACTGCTTGGATACATGTACACTCATCCGGGCAGAAAACTGCTGTTCATGGGTAACGAGTTAGGCGAATATAGTGAATGGAATCATGACAAAAGTCTTAATTGGCATATTTTAAATAACGACCTGAATGCTGGTTTAAACAACTTCGTCAAAGATTTGAATAGTTTTTATAGAAATGAGCCCGCTGTTTATGAAAACGATTCTGAAGGACAAAGTTTTAAATGGATAGATATCAATGATATTGAAAAAAGTATTATCAGTTTTCTCCGGTTTGATAAAGCACGCAAATCCATAGCTGTCGTATGTAATTTTACGCCGGTACCGCGATATAATTATAAAGTTGGTGTGCCTGCGGGCGGAGTCTGGAAGGAAATTATTAACAGTGATGCTAAAGATTATGCGGGAAGCGGGCAGGGTAACATGGGGATGGTTCAAGCTGCCCCCATTTCATTTTACGGCAAGTTTGATCATTCATTATCTATCACTTTGCCGCCTTTAGGAATTGTGATTTTCAAAAAGGAATAGAGCCTCTAATAATTTGAAGAATTGAGATTGCTTCGTCGTCCTGCTTCGCGTAAAGCTACGCACGACTTCTCCCTAAAGGGATTGGAATCGCAATGACATTTTTCGAGTTGCCTTAAATATGCAACAAAATTGAATTAACACGTTCATCCATCGCCTTCTGGTCTGAAGCGAAACTGCATAAGCCCGCCAGGTTCATTAAACTATCAATGCCTATAGCGTTTTCAACAATCGCGCGCTTCCAGTTATCAATGTAGGGAATTTTGCCTTCGCTAATACTGGTCTCAATTTCTTTATGACCCCATCTGACCATTATATCCCCGCATTCATAATCAATAAAGAAATTCAAAATATCATCAGGTGTGAATTTATCCAGGTCTTCATTTTCAAGTTTATCAATACATGCGATAAGTTTATCAGGAACCTGCCAAAGATTATTGATTCTATATTTATCAACGGCAGAGTTATTGATAAAAACCGGCTCATAATTTCTTTCGGTTTGATCAATAACCATTTCTGGTTCTATTTTTAGCTTCAAAAATTCACCTGCCGCTTTTGGCGGCATTGTCATTATGTTTACGCCCGCTAAATTCAAAATTTGCCTGCCGTCACGAATACTTGCTGCTATCTGCCTGCATGGAGTTGAGTGGGTATGTCTTAGTTCGCTAATAACAGTGTTGGAGGCTATTGCGGCTTTTTCGCCAACATAAAGACCGTCACCGAGATTGTTTTCGCTTATAAAGCTGTTGAGCCTGCCAAGAAAAACATTAACGTATTTTGGTTTCGCGATCCGCGCAATGAGGTAATTTTGCCTTGCTGAAAATCCTAGCGTATGATTTATGGGGATTCCTTCTTCACCCGCTTTATAAGTTGCCAGCAGCCCGGCGGGAGTAAACGGAATTTTTATAATAAATCGCTCCGGACAAATAGCATAATATCTGCGGGCATATTCGACTGCTAGATTGACATCAGCGGCTAAATCGGTATGTTCCTCCACGGAGACAAAAGCATTGAATTTTTCCACCAGCCTTAATGCGTGATAAGCATTGAGTGCGAATGCGAATTCAAGTTTACGCTGCTGATCATCGAGATCGTATTGGTTAAGAATTTCAGAAATATCAGTAATGAGAGTATCGTATATACCTGTTTGAACGACCTTATTTAATAGAGTATTATTGGTGGTAACGGCCGTGAAATCCTGCGTCCAAAGATTATTGATTTCTGCGATATCGCCTGTGTCGAGCCACAATTCGGTCCCCATTTGGTTAAGTCTTTGCCATAATTCATTACTGCCGAATTTTGCTTTATCACTGCTGTAATCAGGTGCGAAATCTTTAATGAGATAATTATATAATCTTTTTTCCAGACTTGGTTTTGATCTTTTAATCATTTTATTCTCCTAAAGAAATTATCATTTCACAATTGGATGTTTAAAAACATCCTTATTAAAATGATGAATTCCAATTTTCTTATTAATTATATGAAGAATGCCGTTTGCCGCCGCTATCAGCCAGGCCGGTCGATTATGAAGTTCGTAATCAAGCTCATATATCGCTTTTTCCAGCATATAAAAATCAAGAACGTATTCTAAATCCTCTAAAGCATCAGGTAAGAAATCAGTTCCTGATAAATTATTGAAATAGGAATCTAAAAATACTTCTGAAACGAATTGATACCATTGGTTTGTCCAAAAACCAATTAAGTCCGAATCGGCCTCTTTTATACTCTCGTTCAAGACAGGACTGTATGAAGCATAATGAAAAGAGCGGATCATTCCGCTTATATCGCGCAATGCTAAATGCTTTTTTCGGCGTTGAATAAATGAACGTGTCGGTTCCCCTTCGAAATCGGTTATAATAAAATCGTCGCCTGTAAATAAGACCTGCCCTAAATGGTAATCTCCATGTGTTCTGATAACTTTACCTGCAAATTTTATTTGTTTAATATTTTCGATTATTTCAAAAATCTTATCTTTAACGCTGATTACCTTCGCGATATCATCTTTAATAAATTCATCTGAATTTTCAAAGTTCAATTCATTGAAAACTTTTTGCGCCAAATTTCGTGACGATTCATAAAGATATATTCTGTAATCGTCTGTAACAGGTTCAGGGTTGATTTCATTGTCATCGCAGGAAGCTGCCATCGCCAGATGCATTTGTGCCGTTCTTTTAGCAAGCAACTCTACATTTTGCGTAAATTCTGAATCGATCAATTCCTGTGTTTGAGTATATAGAGATTTTTTTAAAGCCTTATTTATAAATATGTTTATATTTTCGCAAAAATAGCTCCAGGCGTCCCCTTTATTTTTCACATATTCCTGCAGCAGGGCAATAGTTTCAGTTTCGCAATCAGACGACTGCCATTTAATTAAACCTGCGAATGCAGGTATTTTATCGAATGTTGTATTCTCGGTTAAATATCTTATCATTTGTTCTTCAGGATTGCTGCCTTGCTGCAGTCTTCTGAAAAGTTTGAGAAAGAAAACATTTTCATAAAAAAAAGAAGTGTTACTTTGCTGCACTTGTGCAATAGTTGAATTCAAAGGTATTTTATTGCTTTTAAGAAGTAATTTGAATTTCTTTCCAGCAATAGCGGATAATTTGCTTTCGCCGGATAAAATAACTTTATTATTATAAATCAGCTTCAGCAATATGCGCCTGAAATTTTGATTGAAGACAGCTTCATAGAAAAAGCCTTTTTTTCCTTTGTACTCAACTTTCGCGATTATGCCTTGTGATGGTTTCTCTTCACTGAAAGCGACCGGTAAAAGGTATAATTCACTTTGGCTGTCTAAATAGAAAATTTCAATTTTATGTAATTCGAAATCCTCAAGGCTGATGCTTTCTTTAATCTTTAAATCTTTTATCGATTTGCCTTTTCCACCAAACCATCTGCATTTCTTTATGTATTCTTCAAATTGTGCTTCAAACATAATATCCCTCTCATGTTTCAATATATGCTAAAAAGTATAATTCACAATAAGTTTTAAAAACTTACATTAATCAGCCTATATGCTATCTAATGGTTTCCACTATATGCCATCGCAAAGATATCCTACGCCACTAGTCTTAGCTTCCCTGATTGTTCTTTTTTGCAAATATTTCATTATTAAGGCGTAATATGAAAATGAAGTGGAGCCTGGTAGAAACGTTTAGATATGATAGCATCGCAAATACAAAATATAGAAAAAAAAGAGAGTAATAGTGGTTCTAAAATCAACAGAACCAAAAAATTTAGATTTAAAAAAATAAAATCTTCCGATGTTTCATCTATTTGCCTGAGGCTGGGAAAAATGATTGAAGACGAAATCCCGATAACTTCTGCATTAGAGACAATCGCCCGCGATCAGGAAAATTTATATTTTCAGGAAATAATTTATAAAATTTTAAAACGCATAAGTAAAGGAAAGAGTTTCGCTTCGAGTATTTACGATTTTCCGAACGTTTTTAACCGCCTTGCTTTTTCGATTATCCTTGCAGGTGAAACGAGCGGACATCTATCAATCACACTTCAGCGCCTTGCGTCTTATTTCAACGAAAAAGATAAATTAGCCAAAAAATTACAAGCGGCCACAACATATCCTTTATTTGTATTCGCGTTCATTATATTTATTGTTATTTTCATCATGGCTTTTATCGTGCCGAGATTCAAAATGATTTTCGAACAGTTTGGCGGCCGGCTTCCTGCTTTTACACAAGCTTTTTTGGGCATTTATGATTTTATTCAGGTAAATATTGTTTATCTTTTTATCACTCTTGCTCTTCTATTGGTTTTATCAATAACCGAAAAAGGTCATTTCTTATTTTCAAAAATTAAACTTCGTATCCCATTGATTGGTAATTTATTTGTTCAAAGTTTTATGGTCATGTTCTGTAAAACAATGTCAATACTTCTTGCCGCAGGAGTTTCGATTGTTGAAATATTCGATATCCTTATAGCGATTACAGATAACGATGTTATTAAAACCGCAATCATTAAAACAAAAAAATATATTATCGAAGGTTCAAATATTCACTTAAGCGCAGGGGCGAGCGGCTTTTTTCCCGGCCTTGTTGTCAAAATGATGCAGGTCGCAGAAGAAAGCGGGTCGCTGCCGCAGGTACTGGACAAAACAGCCGAACATTATGAAAGAAAAGTAGATGCATTAATTATCACTGTAAGATCAATTCTCGAGCCTCTTATGATTGTTATAGCAGGAGCTATAGTAATGATTGTTGTTATAGCTTTGTATTTACCAATTTTGATGATGAATGACGGTCCAAAATAAACTTAACACGAAAATGAAAAGCAGCATATAGCGTTTAGCTTTAGTCCTTAGTCAATGAAACGTTATCAATTAGTATTGTTGTTTGTTCGCTGTCATCTGTTTTTTGGTTGTTGTATCCGCCGATTGTAAGGCTGTGCATGCCTGCTGTAAGATTTGTCTTATAGGTATATTGTTTCCAGCCTGTGCTTATATTCTCTCCGCCATCGCCATCGCCATAAATGCGTTCAATAAACTCGTTGACACCAATACGGATTCCATAAGTTCTCGCGAAAGCTTGATTTGTACCTGTTTTAATAAGCGCGCCATCGATTGCAGCCATCATATCACTGTATTCGTCATACTCGTAATTTGGCGATTGAGTCATGTTATACCAAAAGGAAAGTGTTACATTCGCATTTTGTGGAAGATAAAAATCCTTTCGCCAGGCCCCTGATATGTTGTAGACGGTAGTAGCGTCGGCATCGCCAAGGAGGACTTTCAGTGCGCCTCCGCTATAACCGCCCGTTTTTATTCGTTCTCCGGAAGCGTAGGCAGGCGCAGATGTTATATTATATAGATTGCCTGTATATTCAAAGCCATTGTCATTGCTGTCGAAAGAGGCAAAGAATACGAAAGTATCTTTCACTGTAACATCGATGTTGCGGCTTACGGTATTTTCACCATCGGAAACATTGACCGTCAACCGGAATGTTTTATCGCCATCGATATCAGGCGGAATATATGTAGGGCCGGGGATTGTATAATTGCTTAAACTGCCAGCGCCTTGCGGAACAACCCAGGCGTATGTAATGGGAGTAGGGCCGTTATCATTATCTATTGCGGAAACAGTTAGCTGCGATGTCTGCGATTCGAGGATTGTTTCAGGTCGGGCTTCAATCGCATTAATGACTGGCGGGGTATTTCCTCGGACATTAATATCGGCAAAGCCCGTAACGGTATCTTTTCCATCAGAAACATTTACAATCAATCTGAATGTATTGGCTCCGCTTACCTTCGGTGGAGTATAGATTGGGTTGGCTATGGCGGGATTGCTTACTGTTCCAGCACCTGCGGGCACTATCCAATTATAATACAATGCCATCGGGCCGTTATCTTCATCGAATGCCGATACTATCAACTGACTTGTTTGTGAATCAAAGATTGTATCGGGCGTCGCATAGGTAAAGCTGATGACAGGCGCGATATTTCCGATAACTTTAATGTTTATTTTGCCTTTTGTAGTTTGGTTGCCGTCGGAAACTTCGACGTTTAAAGTAAAAGTTCGCGGCTGATTAACTTCAGGCGGTGTGTATACGGGATTTGAAACTTCCATATTGCTTAAACTGCCGGCGTCTTTGTCAACTTTCCATTTATATCTTAAAGGCGCAGGACCGTTATCAGGGTCATTGGCATCTACAAGCAATTGGCTTGTCTGCCTGTATGAAATTGAATTCGGTGAAGCAATTATTGTTTTGATAACAGGAGGGAGATTAGCAACTTGCGCAAAAGATGTCGAAACTATTGCAAATAATAATGCAAAAACCTTAATGTTTGACTTATTAGCGTACATAAAAATATGGAATGCTGTTTTAAATTATTTGTTATTGCTGTTAAGCCAAAGCACGGCATGCCTGCGAAGTTCCGAAGCGTTGCCGATATTTAATTTTTCTTTAAGCTTTGCTTTGTATGTTTCAATTGTTTTTGTGCTAAGATAAAGTTTTTCAGCAATTTGTTTTACGCCATGACCTTCACCAATAAGAATATATATTTCCAGTTCTCTATCGGTGAGATTTTCGATAGGAGAGCCGTCATCACGATGCGTGATTCTGTCCATAAACTTTGCGGTAACTTTATCGCTGGTGTATATTTGCTGCTTAGAGACCTTTCTTATGGCATTCATAAGATTTTCAGGCTTTTCGTTTTTCATTATGTAGCCTTTTGCACCGGCTTTTATAATTCGTTCAGCGAGCAGGCCTTCGTTATGGGTGGAAATGGCCAGTACAGGGAGTTTAGGGAATATAGCTTTAATATTTTTTATTAATTCGGGGCCGAAATCTCCCCCAATGGAAATATTTATGATGCCCATATCAGGGTTCATACTTTTAATTATGCTGAAAATATCTTTAGGATTTTCAGTTTCAGCGATGACTGTCAAATCCTTTTCTTTGTTGATAAGACTTATAAGACCCTGTCTTACAACAGGATGCTGATCTGCGATAAATATTTTAACTTGCGGCATCATGGTTTTGTTCCTGTTATCATCGACTTTCAGTTTCATAGTACAATAAAATAATAGATAATGATTAATTTTAGAATAGGCAATTTCCCTCAATTTGAAGTGGTAATTCCTGTAATTTTGCTGAAAGCGGAAGTTCAAATTGTCTTACAACAAAATGGGTAATTACCCCGATATTAATTAAAAATCATGATTATAGAATTCTATGAGTTACTAAAAGAGTAAGGCAAATCAATTATTTTTTTTAAATACATTTATTTAAGGATAATATTATGACAAAGAAGAAAATTCTATTATCGCTTTTGATGGCTTTATACGCAGCAGTTCTGACAGGATGCTTTTCAGCGAATCCGAAAGATATTCAATATTTTACTAAACCCGACGAGGTAATTGTAAATTTTGATAAATACGTTTTGAAACCTGCAGATGAAATTGAAATTCATTGTTTGAACGTTCCTGAGCTGAATCTGCAAAAGCAGCGGATCAGACCTGACGGCAAGGTATCTTATGAAGGAATTGGAGCCGTAGATGCAGCAGGCAAGACTCCGGAGGAATTAGCACAGACTCTGCATGAGAAAGCTCTGCTGCTTTACAGTTTGAGCGGGGAGCATCCGATTGACGTTCGGATAGATGTTTATAGAAGTGCATATTATTACGTTCTTGGTCAGGTGTATTTCGAAGGGCCAAAGGTCTGTACGGGGCGCGACACTGTTCTAACTGCGCTCACTACTGCGCGTTTAAATACAATCGCATGGAAGGATCATGTTCAGGTGATAAGACCTTCGGCTGATGTAAATGTTAAACCAAGAATCTTTGAAATTAAATATGACAAGATGGTCGCACACGGCGATTTGTCGAAAAATGTTTTATTGCAGGAAGGCGACATAGTATTTGTTCCGCCGACAGTTTTGGGCGGTGCTGGGCTTGTTTTAGGCGAGTTTCTTAATCCAATCGGACGCGCTTTCTCCGCTGTAAGCGTAGTACAGCCGGGACAATAATTTAAAATTATCCAACTTGATTGGCTTGGTTCGGGCAGGTTCCCTGGCAAGAAGCTAAAATGGTTGCATAAAGGTATAGATTCCCTGCTTGCGCGGGAATGACAATAGGGTTAAATATCTTGAAATCAATAGATAAAAAAAAGATTCTTCGAAGAACCTTTAAAATTATCCATATTTTCAATCTGGGTATTTTTGTAACCTGTTCAGCGTACATATTCATATACACACTTCATAAGGCTGGTAAAAGCTGGCTGTTTATAGCATCGCTGTCCGGTTATTCAGCGATAATGATGATTATTCTATTGAGTTTCTATTTGTTTGCCGTTTATAGAGGTTTTTCATCGACTCAGAACGCTAACGAAGAACACCCTGTTACTACGAGTATGCTTTATGTTTTATTCTATAATTTAAGTTCTTTATATGGGATATTATTCGCATCCATGATAAGTTTACAAAATTCGACTTCTGCATATTTACTTGGCATTTCTTATGGTTCGATAGCCTCCACTTTTCTTATGTGGATAATAATCGATCCTCTGGCAGGGCTATTGGAAATGCTTCTTCCTTCGAGCCGGCTGCACAGGCGAACTCGTATAATGAAAGCCCAGGAAATCAGAAAAAAGGAATGCGAGAATCGAGAGAATATACTAACGGAAATTAACCGGTCGGGACAGTATGACAGGCTTAAATGGCAGCAACTTCTGGAGTCTGAAGCTAAAGAATTGGCATGGTTGATTTCGAAAAACAATATTGAGGATAAAGAAACCCAGGCCAAGGTTATTGAACTTGGCGTAAAGGCATTTAGAATCGGAGGGATTGAATGTATGAGGCATTTGTACTTTATGACAAGGCAAATATGCCAGCGCGAGACGCTGAAAGTTCCGAGCCTTGATTATATTTCAATATGGTGGGACGGGATTGGAAACTGGCGGTGCAAGTGGATGGAAATAGAGTCTTTATAGCGACAAAAAAACCGCAGATGGCTGCGGTTTTTTTTATTAAGGTATTCTAATAATTAGTTTTTAGATCGTACAAAGGATTTGAGCAAAGCGGAAAACTACTTTTTAAAAGATTTCTCCACTTCGCTGCGCTTCGGTCGAAATGACATTTGCACGTTTATCCAATTTTTAGATGTTGTCATAATACTTTTCAGGCAAGGGTTTTTATTTTTCTATTACGTAAAAATCCAACAATCGCAACGCCTATTGTTCCAAGCAGAATACTTGCGGGTGCGGGAGCGACCGGAATGTCTGGATCAACGCTTGGGTCATTTATGTAAATATAATTGATCGTCGATGATGACGATAACGATCTTCGGTTCCCGTCGTCATCATCGTCAAAGAACCACCACCCGCCTAAAACACCGCCTGAATCTGTATCAGCATTAAGTGCACGATATTGCCTGCTGTCGGAATTGCTGCTGTTTGAGCTGATGTTTCCTGCTCCAACACCGCCGCTAGCTGCTGTTGGCGCTGTCTTGGCGCTTGCAAATTTCCATGAGTTATCGCTTCTGGAATATCTGCGTTCGCTAAGGTTAAGATTGTTTATATTCGAACTAAGATATGAATTAATGATTGGACCTTCATTCAATTTATTTTCATAGGCGGTATGCCCATCCGGAGTAATATTTTGCCTGTAAGTCGAGGCAGGTGTATCTTTCCACCAATTATTATTAAGATTGCTGTAAATGTGAATCGGGCCGGTATCGTATGAGACTCTTGGTTCGCCAAGGACGATATTGCATGAGCAGATAACGGTTAATGTTATAGTGAAAATTGTCTTTGTCATATTCAGGCTCCCTTTTAAGTTTATTTAATTAAAAGGATATTAACTTATTATGAACCAAGTTAAATCGGGATGATGTCCTTTAAAATCATAATCTTTTATATTAATTTTCCTTACTAACATGACTTACATTGCACGGTACATTTAAGGGTTTTTGGTATTGGTACCGGAAGGCGCGGGCTGCGGCTCATTCGATTTTACAGATGTAAGAGGTGCTGGAGGAAGATTTGTTTCTTTAATATCCTCGACAAACCGTAAAAGCAAAGAAAGTTTTTTACGGACGTGCGTTTTCCTGTAAATATTTCTCAGGTGAGTTTTGACAGTAGTAGGGCCAATGTTCAGCAATTGAGCGATCCTGTCGTTCTCAAAATCCCTGCAAATAAGTATTGCAACCTGCAACTCCCTATTTGTCATTCGATATTTCTTTTTGATATAACTCCATTGTTTTACATCCACAATTATTCCTGGATGTTTCTTTTCTTCTGGAGCTTCTTTTATATCACGATTCTCATTGGTCGGTATCTGCAGCATAAGGTTTCACCGGTAAAAAAGTTAATATGTTTTGAGCTTCCGATACTTCGTCTATTGTTAATCCGCCCTGTACATTATTTAATTTTAATGCTTTCTGAATATATCCATAAGCATTGTTATCGTTGCCCATGCGGTTCAAGGTTATTCCAAGATGATAAAGAGATATGACATAAGATGAATTTTTTTTGTCGTTCAATTGGATTGATTCGATGAAGTCATCGTATGCTTTTTGAAATTCGCCTAACCTGTAGAAAATTAAACCGCGAGTATCTCTTAAGCTGGCAAAATCCGGCTGAATTTTCAAACCATAATCCGCAAGCTCAAGCGCTTTTTGATATTTTTTATTGTTTTCACATAGAACCCAGGCAAGATTATTAATTGCAATTTTGTTGTCCTGATCAATTTTGAGTAATCTTTCATACATTTGTGCAGCGTCATCGTATTGTCCATTGTTGTGCAGGTTTATCGCCAGCATCAGTATGGCCGATGCAAAATCCGGTTTATATTTCAGGATTTCGCGCAAAAGATATTCGGAAATCGAAGGCGGAAGCTGATTATGGGAGAGAAGGAAATCCTGCACCATCTTCAAACAACCGCCGGCGGATTGAGGATGCAGCAGAAGCATATTAGAAAATTCGGTTTTGAGTTCTTCCCAATTTTGCTCACTAAAAAGAATTTCGCATTTAGCAGCGGATATTCCGATATCATTAGGTTCTGCTATTGAGAGCTGGACGAGTTTATTCCAGCCTTCTTCTTTTCTTCCTGTTCTATATAAACACATCGCCAGGGTGGTTCCTATTTTTAGCTTTTGCGAATCAGCGCATTTCAGTTCGTAATTCAGCAGCATATCTATGGCATTCTGATTCTGACCTGCGGCCAGATAAGTATCTGCAAGTAAAGTTTTTATTTCGATGTCGTCAGGCAAATGCTGGTCGAGGTGTTCTAATGTCAGTACTGCCATTTCAGGCGAACTGCGCATTTCGGTCTTAGCTTTGAGTATTAAAAGCATTCTGTCGTTGCCGCAATTTTTCAAACCTTCGAGTATGGTGTTCATAGCCTTTCCGATTTTATTCTGATTTAGATATACTTCAGCCAGCAGCGACCAGCCGCTGGAAAATCGCGGATTATTCCTTGTAACATCTTCCAAAATATTTTCAGCCCTGACTAATGACGGTAGTTTTTCCTCTGCGATTAATAATCTTGCCTTGTACCAAAGCAATTCAGGTTCTTTTGGATAATTTATCAGAGCGTGCTTTAATAATTGCTGACATTTCCATACGTCTGTCGGATTATTCATATCCGCCAGGGAATTAAGCATGTATTTTATTATTTCAATGTTCGACAATTGCAACTGATACGCTTTTTCGAGGTCTTTGAAGGCATCCTCGAATTTACCTATAGAACGATAGAATAAACCTCTGGATTCGAAAATGTCGGCGTTATTAGGCTCTAGCCGGGCCGCTTCATCGTAATCCTGCTGGGCTAACGCGTAATTGCCGATGGCCGAATATGTCTGACCTCGCAGAAGCAGAACAAAACCTTCTTTCATTTTGGCGGCCATTTCATTGCAGATTTCAAGTGCTCCATCGTAGTTATTCGTTCGCAGATTTAATTCGACGAGCAAAGAATTGCCTTCAAATGAATTTGGCTCCTGATCCAGCACAGTGTTTAGAATTTTACGAGCCGCTTCATATTCTTTTTGTTTTATTTTCAGGCATGCCATAAGCAAATTAAAATCTTTTCTACCGTCTTCAGGAACATCAATGTTATTCAGGAATTCGATCGCTTCGGGAATCCTGTTTTGCCTTAAAAGGTTTTTTAAATTTAATTTTAAAACTTTGCCGTTCACATAGTCCTGCTTGATTGCTTCATCGAGGAAAATTTCTGCGGTATCGTATTCTTTTACCTTGAACAAAGTGTCTATGATGTGCGTTTTGATATCCATATCGTGCGGTCTTTGATTTAACGCCGCGCGATAGGTTATGAGGGCAAGCTGATTTTCAGACGCCTTTTCATAAACAGAAGCCAGCAGCAGCCTGCTTGAATTATCGTACGGATTATTTGAAAGAATTTCCTGGAGCAGGGCAGTTATCTGGGGATAATAATTATCGAAAAATGTATCCGTACTCCATAGTTTTGATTGCAGATATTTCCATTGCAGCCCGTCAATTCCCTCGATTTCTTTAATTTCATCTACTATCGATTGGGCTTTTATGTATTGACTATCCTCGAGATAAAATTCAAATAATATTTTTCTGAGCGGGACATCCTCGGGCATTTTCTCAAGCGTTTGAACAAGGAATGACCGCTCCTTTTCTCTTTCATTAACATCATGATAGAGTTGGGTCAACTGCATTGCCAATTTTCGTTTAAGACGGCTATCTTGCAGTCTGTTCAATGCATTAAGAATTACTTTTTCGCTTTCTTTCCACTTATCGTTTTTGGCATAAATATTCGATAAATAAATAACAGGCGTAATATCCTGCGGGAAAATATTAATTAATTCCAATAGCCGGGTTTGTGCTTCTTCGTTCAATCTCTTGGCCAAAAGTAAATCAACAAATGCGGTCTCGATTTCAATTCTTTGAGCATAAGTTTGTTTTAATTCTGTTAAAATATTTTCAGCTTTTTCAAATTGCTCACATTCCACAGCACAGGTAAATTTAAGCAGCTCAATTTCGATTTGATTTGATTTGGGATATGGTAAGACGGACAATTGCTCGTATATATGCTGAAGGTTTTCGCACTTGGTGATTTGGGAAGTGCCGGAGGGCAGGCAGATTTTAATTTTAATATTTAAAATTAAAGGTTCGATACTATTCGGCTTGATGGACATAGCTTTTGCGGAATGTCCGAGAGCTTCAGAATAGAGCTGCTGGCCAAAAGCAAGCTCGGCTAATAAGAAATGCCATTTATATCTTTCGGGCTGTTCAATGGTTTTCCTGCGCAAAAGCATTAACGCGGATTCGCTATCTCCGGCTCGCAAAAAAGCATTAAATAATTCAGCAGTAGTTTTTTCGCTGTCATAGCCCATCTTTTCAGCGATATTCCATTTCTTTATCGCTTCGTATTCTCTTCCTTTTGCCTGTTCGATCAATCCTTCAAGCCATTTGACGGCAGCGGAATCCAGTTCATTCATTTTCATTTTCTCAATATATTCATTCCCCTTGATTATGTTTCCGCTTCTTATAATCAATTCGGCAGCAATGGGCATGAAATCCCATGGGTCTTTTTTGAGCGCATTCATTCCATTTTCAGCGATGTCTTTCATTTCCTCTTTTGAATCCTGATATAATGCAATTTCAGCACGAGCCTGCCATAATGATAAAAAGGCAGGAAAATTTTCTTCAATTATTTTCAAATGTTCTTTAGCCTTTTCGGGCATGTCGGCTTTAATATACTCCCAAACCAATTCCAATCTGGTATTAGGATCGGATAAATCAAAATTTTCCGCTTTGTTTAACTCCTCCACAGCTTTCGTATATTTGCTTTCATCCAGAAAATAAGCCCCGCGAAGAATATAACCATTGGCAGATGAAGGGTTGTTTTTAATATATTCATTGAACCAGTGTTCAGGAGTCTCATATTTGCCTTCGACATCACTTTTTGCCAGCTTTGCCATAGTCGCGTATGCTTTTATTTCAGTAGGGTGTTCATTGATAACCTGCATAAGCATATCCGCGGAAGCCTGAAATTTTCTTTGCCTGAACAAAGAAATCGCATAAAGCGTTTGTATTTCATAATCATTTTCGTGACGCATGTATCTTGCTGTTACATTTTCTGCTTCAGGGGCTGCATCAATTTTCAAATAGAGATCAGCTAATTGCTTAACGGCGGTCTTGTTTGTTTTATCGGCTCTTATAATTGTCCTGTAGGCAGCGATCGCCTGCTGAATATTATCCTGCCCCAACGGCCTGATATGGAGCTGGGCATCGGCATATTTTAATAATATGTCTATATCTGAGGGGCAGAAGGAAAGATACCTGCCTAAATTGCTGGCGGCTGATTTCCAGTTAGATTGAGCGTAAGATTCCAATCCTGTTTTCAATTTGATATTTTTTATTCTCTCCTGCTGCCATTGATGAAAAGCAAGCACCAGACCGGTCGAAATAAAAATT
>JBDKUM010000009.1:0-1981 GCA_039679715.1 Phycisphaerales bacterium | reverse complement strand
AACTTCCCCGGCCTTTAACAATAACGGATTTTTCTCATGCCTCTGTTCAAATAATCGCAAAAAGAGCTCTTCGTTATTTAACGCCGCCAGGCTGTCCCCGTTATGAACTCTGCCAGCTAAAGCAATTGCAATCCGCGCATTACCGCCCGAAAATTCGGCTATTGTACGCCCGTCCACTTGGCTAATATGGCTAAACCGACCCTGGATCACTTTTTCAATGAGTTCCGTAGATGCAGCCTCTAAACGAAATACTTCTGTTTCCTCTGGCTGATCATCTTGAACATCATATTCAATGGTAATTAAGCTGACCATACTGTCCTTTGCCGAACAAATGGAAGTTAAGCGCTTATGTAAATCCGGCGGGCAATTATCAACGGCAAGAATAACCGGCTTTTTAAGAACAACTAACCGTTCTGCCATATTGCAGGGAGCAGGATCAGGATTATAGCCAATATCACAATAAACAATCTGCGTTTTGGATAACGGTCTTTCGCCGATTCGTTCATCGAACAATGCTTGCAGCAATCGAGTTTTTCCTATACCCGAAAGTCCTACTAAACGAACTGAAGACGAAGGACAATGCAGCAAATCCCGAATTTTATTGATTCCATCTACTGACGAAAGGCCATCGGCGTTAAAGTCCGAACTGTTATATAAACGCACATGTCTGTCCCATATGTATTGCTCTTCCGTTCCTCCGCGCGGATTTGCCCAATTATCATAGCCTTTCCATCCACACATCGCTTGCCCTATTATTTTTTTCACCAAATCAATAATATTGGTACTGTTATGATCCAGTTTCTCCTCAAAAAGCGGATTCGATCCAGGCAGCCCGCTTCCCAATTCGCTGTTTATAAACTCATAAATTTGCTTCATCGCTTCAACTGGAAGCGGTAA
The DNA here is from genome assembly GCA_039679715.1 of Phycisphaerales bacterium. Lineage (GTDB taxonomy): Bacteria > Planctomycetota > Phycisphaerae > Sedimentisphaerales > UBA12454 > UBA12454. The sequence goes on along the minus strand of JBDKUM010000009.1, from coordinate 1,084 downwards.
AATTTTACGCAAAATAGTCGCAATGTCATAAATATCTTCTTTTGGATTAAAAACAATATGATGAGGATTTTGATATGTTATTTTCCACAGCTTGCTCGCATCTTTGGAAATACAAATAAATTTAAATCTGTAATCGGGATAGTCTTTCAGAATATCTTTGCTTAAAGCAGTTTCCACCTTTTGTTTCGTATTTTGGGAAGAAACTTGTATGACTATCTTGTTGACATCGTCAATCAAATCAATTGCCTCTTCATTTTGACGAGTAGGTTTCAAATTATATCCAAATAAAAGATTAAAAAAATGGAGATAAAAGTTCTCAGAATGAATGTGAGAATCTAAAAGATTCAACTGACCGTTCAATTCAATATGAGTCGCAAGAGTGCTAAGCCGTTCGCTTATGAATTTAAAATAGCTGTCACGCATTAGCAACAATCCTTTCGTTAGATACAACAAGAAGCAGCCTGTTACAAATCTTCATTAAGCTGATTATGATTGTCTATCTATGTAACCCATTTGCTATTTTCATTAAATGATTTTACCATTTATATTTCTTAACTAAATACAAAAGCCCTGCCAATTATATACAAAAATTTACAGAGCTTTGTATTTTTGTTTTTAAACTTCCATAATTATATATTGTACACACGCTTCCGTTATAGATCATTCATTCCTGCTCCAAATTGTTGATTTCATCCAGCGATAAGGAAAAACTCGGCACAAACACTTCCATAAAATACTTGACCTCGGGAAGCGGGTTATGGTCCAATTCCACAGTTTGGCATCACATTCTCGTCTCATTAGATGATTCCGGTATTGGCCCCTTAATTCTTCCGGCAAAAAATTGTACATCTTTGTTTTCGCCGTAGCTGCAATGCCTTTGCAGCCATTTTTTATTTGCGGATTTAAATTTTTGACCGGCTTGGACAAATCACTATAAGTAATATGTAAAAATTTTTATTATTTTACATATTATTGAAGGGATTTATTGGCAAATGTAGAATATTGGAAGTCAAGGAGGCGATACTGTGAAAAAGAATTCGTTTTTGTTCGTTGCCTGTTTAATCATGATGCCCGTATTCATCGG
>JBDKUM010000008.1:0-7976 GCA_039679715.1 Phycisphaerales bacterium | reverse complement strand
ATGCGTTCTAAACTGTTCAATGTTTTCCTCGGCCAACGGTCCGTGAAGATCGGGTGAGCCACTGCGAAGGGACCCGCCCAGAAGTACAACTTCAATATGGTCAATGAATTGCAGCTCGGAGACGATCGCCAGTGAGGTTGTAATAACTGTAATGTCCTTCTTATTTTTGAGTGGTTTAGCAATTTCAAGTGTGGTTGTGCCCGTATCTAACATGATAATGTCACCAGGTTTGATGATGTCAACTGCTTTTCGCGCAATAGCTTCTTTCTGTTCCTGATAATTAGAAACCTGGTTTCTGAACGAAAACTCGAATGTCAGCCGTTTAGCCGCTGTTGCTCCGCCATGGGTCTTGATGATTTCACCGGCTTTTGCCAAAATATCCAAATCCCGATGCACTGTCATAAAGCTGACACCGAACCGCTTAACCATCTCGTCGATTAGAACTTCTCCTTTGTCGACAAGCTGATGACGTATCATCTCAAGCCGTTTGTTCTGTGTAAACAGTACCGTTTTTTTTGCCATGTTTCAGAATCCTATAAGGACAGATGGCTCCAGCCAGTTAAAATTGCAAGTTTTTCTATAATACTTGTGGCACATCCCTTTACAATCGTCAGGTGGTGGCTGCCTCCGTTATAGGCATAGTCATTCAACACTTTATGAATATCTGGACAATCTGGTTTGAATAATGCTCTGGGTCCGCTAATTTTCGACAGATAATCTTCTAACACGTTTCCATACAGACTGATCAACTGCCCTTGACCTTGTGGATCGGCATTTAGATTGATTAAGGTTGCCGGACCAGGAGAAAACTGCATATCGACGGCACAGAAATTGGCCTTGTGACGGTCATTAAATGCACTTTTAAAGATTTTGGCTTTATTTTCTGCCATCAAGAGGTTCGCTTCGCCCCAATGGTTCAACAGAATCCTTCCGTTCTTGTAGTCAACGGAAAAAATCTCGCTGAAACTGGCTGCTCCCAGAGCGGATTGCAAGGCATAAACAAACGCAGCGGTCACCCAATCTCCCTCGCCGGCATAGCCTTTGCCTTCGGTCATCAACCGCGACGCGGGAACATGCATCGCATCGCCAATAGACAATGTATTGCATAGCGTTAGAAAATTAATACCACATGCTTGTGAGTTCGCTTTTTTCATCAATGCACGAACGGCACACTCACCGCGAGCGGTCGCCTCAAGCATTTCATCGGACACATCGGAAGCAATTGCAAATTCATCTTTGTATTTTTTGACCAGCGTCTTGATCTCAATACTGTTGACCTGTTTCATTGCCTTCTCCAACTGAGACAAATCATAAGCGGTCATCTTTATCCCGCAATCGGCGATGAATTGTGCATCGGCAATTTGCAAATCCAGCATGTCTTCAAAATGGCCGCCAAGCTGGATGGGGTTTGATGTTATAAACGCCGTATAAATTCGTGCAGCTTTGGCCCATTCCTCAAATGTTCCGCGGAAGCAGTCTTCCAGATGATGCCCATGCAGAATTCCGTACTTTTTTCCATGTCGCCGCAGCACATTAGCGATATCCTGTACTCCATGAACTCCATGGCTGAGCCGAATCTGAGAGCCGTTAAGCGTTCCTGGAACTAATTCATACATCGTCTGAGCCGGCCATAGCAGCACGGGAATATTGCTTTCCATAATGGCAGGCACAACGGCGCCGCTGGGGCAGTAGGGGGCCAGCAGGATCACAATCATATCAACGCCCTTGGCAGTCAATCTTGCTGTTTCCAGCTTCATCTGTTCTTCTGTAGAAGAGAGATTGCCGACTTCAAATTCAATGCCTTCAGCGCCAATTGCATCAGGAATACTGGCTATAAATGTTCTCAGCTCAGCCAATACTTCCTGATTAAACAGTCTGTTATAAAGGTCAGCCAGCCCCGGCAGGATGCCAACTTTAATCTTATTAATTTCGGTCATAATACCTCCTAATTAAAATCAAAAGCGGTCATTTTCAGATCATGCTGTTTTTGTCTATATGATAAATGATAACATTTATTAACATAATAAAACATCACGCCCCAGTCAAGCGTTTTGAGCCAAACAGACTAAGAATCCTGAATTGAACGAAAAAGCAGGCCCAACACGGAGTTCAGACAATACACAGATTTAAAGTTTAACACCGCTTATTTTTTTGGGTTTATGTATTTGTTTTGCCCTGGTTTAAAATATACAGAAGTGATTTTGTAATAAGTACTTATGGCTGAGCAGCAGCATTTCTTCGGGACATGGAAGTGAAACACATTTGCACCATGACGCTTAACCTGCATCGACTCGATACCATCCAAACGAATAGCTAGAGGCATATTGGGGAATATCATGCGAAATGATGATGAAGTTTTCTGAACTGAATTGGCGTACAATTCTCGAATTTTCGGAACACTCTATAAAAGTGAGTTAAATCTCCAAAACCTGCAGAAAGAGCAATTTTTGTAACACTGAAAGTAGTGGTAATGAGAAGTCTCTTTGCCTCGTCAATGCGAATTTGTTGGAGGTATGTCATCAAATTAATGTCTGTTGCTTTTCTGAACAGCACAGACAAGTAGCTGGGATTCATTATAAGATAGTTGGCTATATCATTCAGGGATATCTGTTCACGAAAGTGCTGCTCAAGATAGAGTTTTGCATCTTCAATAATAGCGTTGCTATATCCAGTTTTTTTGATAGACTTAAGTCGGAGACCCATTTCGCAGATGTATTGGGAAAATAAAAGGAATAAATCCATGACATTTCGCATTTTATCTCTGGCAAGAAATGGAGAGTTGAAATATGCTTTTTTCAGTATTTTGGTGTCAATATTAAGAGATTTCAGGTGTTTTTTTATTTGACCAAAGCCTTTCTCTGTTGGCTCACTTGGTAATATCTGCCCCCCCACAATCAATGCCAACAATTTATCTTCACTATAAATCGGTACGATAAAATCTACCATTCCAGCGTGACAAATATATTCCATTCCGCAGGAATTTTTAATTGCCGACTCGGAGTGCTGTCTGTCAGATTCCGTGCATCGTTTCCTTCCCTCTTCAGTTGAACGTATGGCACGACACAGGGGGGTCATTTTTTCAGGAGAAAACATCCACTTGACTTTGGTGGAAGGATACCCGTTGGTCAGGGTTATTTTAATGCCGGTAAGTTCTTTGATGATATCGTAGAATTTGGCAAAAACATCCGAATCGGCAATATCCTCAAAAGTTGTATTGAGACCTAATTTGTCCGGTTTCTTTCTCATAATATCAATTATATGCGTACATGTTGTAAAAATCTAAAAAAAAACAAATAAAATTTGTGTAGATATGCAAAGCTAATTGTTTTTGATAACGATAAAGTATATTTAATGAATTATTAGAAAATACACTAAAGGCGTCGTTAATTATGAAGTATTACGAAAAGATTAATGTCGGCATTGGTTATGTGATGGGGAAATATGCACGTTTGTGTAGTGGCAACATACCATTAAAATTTTATTCAAGAGGAAGTGAGGTATTGTTATGAGAACAATTCTATTGTCAATGTTGATGTGTGTGGTTTGTGGTTCCGTGGTGAACGCCGTTAATCTGGATGACCCCGATGTTGTGCAGTGTTATTTTAAATTTGACACGGGATCAGGTAACACTGCGTATGATTCGTCAGGTCACGATTTCAACGGCGAGATCCGTGAAACCTGTTACTGGACAACGAAAGGATTTCTCTCGAATGGCATCGAAATGAATCCTGTTGCTGGTAATACGCGTGGACAGATAGCGATGAGCCACCATATTTATTTTACAAATGGTTTCTCGCTTACTTGCTGGGTGAAGAATTACGGACAGCCCTATAAAGCCCGACTGTTCAGTCAGGTCTTCGAAGGTGCCTGGGCATTTCTGGATTCAAATGACAGGATCGGAATGAGGTATAGTTATGGTGGTCAAGCGGGCTTTACGGCTCCTACGCTGACAGTGCCTCGAGACGGTAAATTCCACTTTGTTGCAGTTGTAGGCGACGAAGTGTCGGGCATGACCACCTTCTACGTTGATGGAGCGAGTGAGACTGCCAGTAACGACGGCGGCGTAGCAGCGTGGGACAACCAGGCAGATGGTTTCTATTGCGGAAATGAGATAAGCCGATCATCCGGTTTTCATGGTGTAATTGATGAATGGAGAGTATTCAATGCCGTTCTTACACCAGCAGACGTCGCCAGGGCGATGCATGATTTCGATGGATATGCCGCCGCGCCGGTTCCAGCCGACGGAACCACCGGGATTGATGCAAGCAGCGGCAGTATCACACTGGAATGGATGCTTCCGTGGCCGGTGTCAGCAGACCCCAATGCAGACCCCAATGGTGTAACATGCGATGTTTTTCTCTCAGAAAGCGGTGATATGAGCAGCCCGACCCAGTTAGTAACGAACGCGAGGGTTGAATCTGTTGTTGCGACGATAGAGATACAAAAGAACTATTTCTGGCGTGTTGATTGCTATGATGCCGCCAATGGTGGAGCTAAAACCACCGGTACTGTATGGTCGTTCGCAACTGTCCCGCTAAAAGCGTTTGAGCCTGCACCGGGAGATGGAGCTGCGGACGTAAGTATATGGCCGACTTTGACATGGAGTATTGGTGTCGGTGCAACAAGCCACAAGGTGTATTTCAGTACAGATGAAAGCGCCGTTACCAATCGTGCCGTTGCTGGAGTCGAAGTGACTTTGGCATCTTATGCTCCTGCCACGCCCAGCACTCCGCTGACCATGGGACAGCAGTACTTCTGGGCTGTCGATGAAGTAAAGCCAGGAGGGGTGGTCGTCACGGGCGATGTTTGGAGCTTCACGGCAACACCCATCGAAGTTCTCGATGATTTCTCTGCGTATAGAACCGGCGGGTTAAATGATGCATGGACTGCTGATCCAAATGGATATGTGCTAGATTACTCTACCGCTTACTCTCCGATGGTCTATGTGACTCATCCCTCAAAGGGTGAAACGGTTACATTCACACGTGATCTTGGCGCAGATTATAATCTGTCGCAAGGGATGGTATTGATTTTCCAATACGCCAATAGTGGTAGTCCTTACCCGGGTGCGAGTGTTAAGCTGTTGGATGCAAACGATTCCGTGCTGGTTTCTGATACATTCCCATGCGAGCAAGTGGCGGGTGTACGTTGGGAGCGCCTCATCGATGTGTCGGGGATAGACTTGAGTGCGGTCCGAAAAATATCAGCAAGTGTTATCGCTCAAGACGGTCCCACTGGAAATTACTTTTACATGGGGTATTTCAAGCTGGCCAACCAGGCAGTATGTGTCGGTAATGCGGGTGCTGCGGATCTGGATGAAAACTGCGTCGTAGACCTCAGTGACTTTGCTTTGTTTGCTGCAGAATGGCTCGAATGTACCTTGTTCCCAGCTTCAGCATGTGACGGCTTATGATGACTTGAGATAAGCGAGAAAATGCAAGGAGTCGTGGACAATCAGGTTTCTGGTTGTCCACGACTGAATTCGAAAGTCCGGTGTTATAATTGAGGTATTACTTTATGAGCACGAACACAAAAGTAAAAAAGTGTGGTTTTACCCTGATCGAACTTCTTGTGGTTATTGCTATAATAGCATTACTTCTCTCAATAATTGTGCCAGGATTGAAAAAAGCGAAGGACCATGCCAGGAAAACGATGTGCATGTCCGGCATACGTCAATTGACCGTGGCATTTGGTCTTTACCAAGAAGACAATGACCAAAAATTTCCATCAGCCAATATTGCTGGTCTCAGTGACGATCAGAATGCGATTACAACTTATTCAAAGTGGGGTGGGAATAGGGGTATGGAACAAGGCTATGAATCCGATGAGCGATTATTAAATCCCTATATAGGTGTAAATAATCGCGTTCAATATGGAACCACAAAATCTGAGGCGGCATTGGGTGTATATTTTTGTCCCAGTGATCGCGGGGGATATGGAGGGGCCTGGGGCAACGCGGGTGGAAAAGATCGCCTGCCAACCCTGCATTACTGGCTTGGTTACAGTTATAACTATAACACAGATGGTTTATCCAGTAGTGCAAAATATGGTCTATGGGGCAAAAAACTTTCAAATGTTCGATCACCGGTTAGTGTAATCTTGGTTTCTGATGGCTCCATGGCGCCATATGCCTACGGCAGTGATCCTTGTTTTCAATATCGCTATTGGCATCATGAAAAAGAATTAGGATGGGGAAATGCTGCCTTTGTCGATGGTCATGTCAATTTTTTCAGGGTATCAGATAGTCCTAACAAACCGAACAGGGATTGGTGGAAAGGTAGTAACTGGACATTCAGAGTTGAATAAGCAGTTTATTTTGAATGCTACCTTCGATTCAGGTTTGGATCTTGTCGTATTTGTCTGAGCTAAAAGTAGGTTTAATCATGTTTGCAAAGAGATTTAATGATTAAAATCTATTGAAATGGTTTTCTGTCTTGATTGTCGTTATTTTGGATTCTTATCCAATACTGACTGTTGGTTAAACGTTAAACTTAGTATTCCAAGAGTCCTCAGTGTATGTAAAAAATGGAATTCATTATTATTTTCTAGGGAGAGTTTCTCATGTCAGATGTTAACAGAAGAGAACTGCTGAAGTATGGGGCGGGGATAGTCGCGGCATCAGCGTATGCTGGTTTGAGTGGGAACCTATTTGCACAAGATTCTCTGAAAACGATTCGAGTTGCGTGGATAGGAACGGGTGGCAGGGGAACTGGCATGCTGGAGGTTTTGTTGAAGACGCAGGATAATGTTGAACTCACTGCAATCTGTGATATCAAGGAAGAAAATGCCAAACATGCCGCGGCGGTTGTTAAAAGAATTAAGGGCAACGATGTCCCATTGTATACACGAGGTGACTTCGATTACAGACGAATGCTTGAACGTGATGACATTGATGCTGTTGTTATCACGACTCCTACGGTATTGCATTGTGCGATGTCGATTGATGCAATGAAGGCAGGAAAACATGTCGGTTGTGAAGTTCCCGCAGGCTATGATATCGAAGAACTGATAGAAGTTGTGAAGATAAAGGAGAAAACAGGTAAACACTTCATGTTATGTGAGAACTATTGTTATACACAGCGTAACATGATGATTCACAATATGTCGAAACAGGGTGTATTTGGGGACCCCTATTATGGTGAAGGCGCGTATATTCATAGTGTCAAGAGTTTGTATTTTAATTCAGACGGCTCGATTGCCTGGCGGGGTATTGCGCATCGTGACATGAATGGAAACTGGTACCCGACACATGCGCTGGGGCCTGTCGCAAAGTGGTTTCAACTCAATGATGGTGACCGCATTGATTATTGCACAACCATGGGGACGGATCCTCGTGTCATGCATGAATACAGCGTCGAACAATTTGGTGCCGACAGCGGGCCTGCCAAAATTGACTGGAAGATGAGCGATTTTATTTCTACTTTCATACACACGGCAAAAGGAAAGATGATCCGGATCGATGTTGATATGCAATCGCATCGGCCTGCAAGTAATTATTATCTGCTGCAGGGCACAAAGGCTTCCTATGACTCACGAAGCGGCCTTTTTGTTGTTGGGAATTCAGAAAATTGGAACGACTCCGACAGTTATCTTGAAAAATACAATCATAAATATTGGCAGGGGGAAATGTACGAAAAAGCTAAAAATGCTGGTCATGGCGGAGGCGATTACTTTGTGATGCGCGATTTCATTGATATGGTCCGGTATGATCGTGAGCCCTGGATAGATGTTTATGATGGGGCCTTCTGGAGTGCATTATATCATGTATCCAAGTTGTCGTTGGACAGAAAAAGCGCTCCAGTTGAAATGCCTGATTTTAGCGGTGGCAAGTGGAAAGATCCTGCTTGGCGTAACAAGAGCCAGATCATTTAAATTGAATACGAATGGGTAGCTCTGATAATTACTTTTAAGCGGCAGGGTGAAAAGATTTGTTCTCCGGCATGGATTACAGGACTGCCTGGTTGACGACAAAGTGG
>JBDKUM010000007.1:0-3908 GCA_039679715.1 Phycisphaerales bacterium | reverse complement strand
CGACCGAACGTATACATAAAAAAATATTCCATTCGTCCGTGATAGCAAAAAAATTCTGCTTCCATTGTGAAGCAGAATTTTTTTGCCATCGAAGATTATAAGACTCTCACTTTTATTATTTTTGTTATGGTAGATATATAGGAAAAAAGGAGATGAGGTGCATTAACAGAGCCATTCAAAGGAAGAAAACATGGCTTGCGGCCATAAGTATAATTCTCTTCTTTCTGCTGCTTTCAGAAAAACTTCCCGTACCGAAGATCTTCGTATATAACCGTACGGCCAGCCTGCCGGTGGGATGGTATCTGATTCTTCCGTCTCAAAACTATCAATTGGGAGATATTGTAGTATTTCAGGCACCGGAAAAAGCAAAAGAACTTGCCATACAAAGAGGTTGGTTTTCCGAGGGGGAACTCATGATGAAACAAATTGGTGCTTTAGAAAATATGTCTTACCGAATTGATGAGAATGGTCAGTTCTATGTGGAGAAAACCTATATGGGGCAAACCGCCATTGCCGACCGGTATAATCGACCCATGCCGCAGCTCCGAGGTACTTTTACCGTCGGACCAGGAACTTTCCTTCCCGTTTCAAAAAATCCGAACAGCTTCGACGGTAGATATTACGGCAGTGTTTCATTGAAAAATATTCGGTATAAAGTAGTTCCGTTTCTAACAACTTGGCAGTAATACACCGCTTCAATATTTTGTGTTCATAATGAACACAAACGGCAAGGAGGAGAGCATGAAAAGAATAGCTCTTTTGTCAACAGGAATCATGTTGCTATCCGGCAACGTTTCAGCTGCCGATATCAATCAGGTCACATTTGGAAACGATATGCAGGCTGCATTGCAAGAGGAAGCCATGAATCAAAGCGCATTTGATGCAGCGTACTGTCAAATATCCCAGGATGCCTATTTAGATATCTCTCAGCAGTCAGTAGTACAAAAAAATAATCTTTTGGCCGCTTTGCAGGCCACAATTGATCAGCAGACATCCTATGGAAACGCAAAAGTAGTTGCCTCGCTAAAGAAAATAGCAGCTTACGTCAATGCCGCTGCTACTACTTTCGCAGAAGATTACCGCCAGCAAATCCCGACCACATCGGCCGACGCAAGCGCGGATGCAGCCGCCTTGCAAGCATTGCAGCAAAACCTTTCTTCCGATCTGAGCACAGCAGGACAATTGACGGATCAATTGGCACAAGCGCGGGCCGCACAGCAAACCGCAACAATCTCCTACATTAACGCGAACAGCGCCGGCTTTTTGGCAATGGCCGGACAATTGCCCGATGTCCCCGACGGCACAGTAGCAACAATCTTTGCCACAGACGCTGCCCACGGCTGCTACTATATCAACGCCGGAGAATACTCCGGGGCATCAACCGGAACAGCATATGCCATCATGGATGCAGCTGGACAATATATCGGCAACCTGCAACTCATTCGCACCGCAGCAACCTATTCGGCCGGCATTCTTGTCTCTTCGCAGAACATCCCGCTCCATGCCAAAATTCCAGCCCTGTTGACAAAACAAATTCCTCCGGATTCTGCCGGGCAATAAGTGTTCATAATGAACACAAAAGGAAGAAGGAAGCATTTTGATCTATTGGTATCGTTTTACCGGATACCCGGCTTACCGACAATACCGTAAAGAAATTAAAGACCGTATTACAACAGCCACCGAAGATGAAGATCTCAATTACTATTTGGCAGTAAATGAAGCCGTTTGCAATGCGGCTCGCTACGGCACGCAGGGCGTGCTTGACACGGCTATCCAGATCAAGCTCAAAATTGAACCTGACGCATTGCAAACGAAAATCTTTAGCTCCACCAAAGCATTTGATATGATGGCTTATCGAAATCAATTACGGGCTTTGGCGCAAGACGAAACAACAAAATCCCTTGACTGGGACAAATGGCTGCAAGATGCTGACCATGGCCGGGGAATTTGGCTCATGCTGGCCGCCTGCGATTTTATCTGTATGGAAAAAAGCGGACAATTTATTGAACTGCATACGCCGCTGCCGTTTCAGGATCGTATCGTTAAAACACAAATTGGCCATTTAGTATCCCGCTTTTTTATTGATGATCGGGGAATGATCATATGAAGCACGGAAATTGTATTCTTATTATCCTGGAAACCATAGAAAAATCAAAAAGAATGGGGAATTTTGTTAAAAATGCCCTACATAAATATGAAGTGGAAATTGTTCTTGCGGAAACAGCATTTGAAGGATTAATCAAATTTGGGCAATATGCGCCCTGCCTTGTGATTGCCGCTGCCAATCTGCCAACCCTCAACGGATATTCCTTAAGCGCCATCATAAAAGGCGCCCCAAAAGGGGATGCATGCTCTATCTACATGGTTATTAACAATAACGAACTCACCATACCAAACGCCGCCGGAATTGATTACCTTGTTATGCAGCCGATTCAATGGGAACTGTTAGCAATGCAACTACAGTGCTTTTTCGAGAAACGCGCGATGGCAGAGTATCACCTTAGCGAAATTATTCGCGCAAAAAATCGACAAAATGAACTATTGCCCCACAAATTACAAACCGAATCCTTTACCGTCGACTACATCTACAGCCCGTACAACGAACTGTCCGGGGATTGCCTAGATTACTGGTATGGTAGAAATGAAAACGGATTATTTGGATTTATCTTTGACTGTACCGGCCATGACCTTTGCTCCTTTCTGCAAGTTTCGGAAATACGGACGATTATTCGCTGGGGCTTCCGCTGCTATCAACAGCAAAGTCTATATGATGACCTGGGCGACATTATGAAAAACGTGAACACGGAACTGTTTTATTCTCACGGCGATAATGTCTCTTGTGTCGCTGCCATTATCTTTTTCCTTGATTTTAAAACGAATCAGCTGCACTACTGCTCGGCAGGCATTCCCAGCTTTTATATAAAAAAGGCAAGCTCCGATCAGTACACAGAGGTGGAAATGGAAAATTATCTTATAGGCTATGATCCAAAAGCTGACTTTATTGAAAAAAGCCTGTCTACCGAAAAAGTGGACGAAGTGATCTTTTCCAGTGATGGATTCAGCGAATTGCTCTTTAAAAAAGATATCAAAAATCCGAAACACGACGACGTCTCAGCGATTTTCATTCAATTAAAAAAACAAAAAATGTGTTCATAATGAACACAAAAGAAAGAAGGGTATGCAGTGAAATATGTAAAAATAAACGGACCGGCTGCTGTAGTAACAGTCGTGGGGGCGTACGATTTTGTAATCTCCACTTCCGTAAAAGATGATCTTTCCAATGCCTTGAATAACGGATGCACGAAAGTAGAAGTGAACTTTGAACATACCTCGTCTATTGATTCCGCTGCAATGGGGGACCTCATACAGATCCGGCGCCGGGTGGGACCAGAAAATTTTGCCGTTAAAAATATACAAGGCGAAGTTTTGAAATCTTTTAAAGGTGCACGATTGACAGAATGGCTGCGGTAATTTGTAAGGGAAGTGATGTATTTTGATTGGTATCTACCTGAGTCCTGACGAGACCCAAATCGTACAAGCCAAATATAAAAACAAAAAACTGAAAGTCGAACTGTGCGCCGTCTTAGAGCCATACTTGGAATCCCTGAAAAAATGCGATGTCAATTTTTTAATCGCCCTGTTCCAGCGCTTGCAGCAATCCATCAATGTGTTTTACGAAGAATTTTATATCGTTTTGCCGGATTCATCCTTTTTGCTACTGGATTGCTATGATGCCCGCAGCGATGACGATGAAGAAAAAATGACTACTGTAGAAACCCGGTTAAATCGGACAAGAGAAGAATTTTACGCCGCGTTTCCCTTGACATTGCAATCGGGCACTCGCCATAAAGAAACGATGATCGCCATAGACCGCGCGATGATTGATGCCCTCATCACCGCCGCGAAAG
>JBDKUM010000006.1:0-7505 GCA_039679715.1 Phycisphaerales bacterium | reverse complement strand
CAGGTTAATTTCTGCTTAGTGCAACAGCCCCTTGGTTTATATTACTTATTATTCAATGTATTTTTGCATTTAATGTAAAAATGCATTGGATAACAAGCTTATAGTTTGCTTGGATAGTAGCGATTATTCTGAGATTCTTCACTTGCGCAGCCAGGATGTCAAAATCAAAGGGATGGTTGCCGAAAGTTCTGTTATGAAGGATATTGTTGAAACAGCTTTAAAAATTGCCGCCAGGGAAGTTACCGTTTTTAATAACAGGGGACTCAGGAACTGGCAAGGAAGTATTAGCACGCACCATCCATGAGAATAGTGAAGTAAAAGGGGGACCTTTTGTTAAAGTAAATTGTGGTTCAATCCCGGAGAACTTGCTGGAAAGCGAGTTGTTTGGCTACGAAAAAGGAGCGTTTACCAGCGCATCAAAATCAGGTAAGACTGGTATTTTTGAAATAGCGATAGGTGGAACGCTGTTTTTAGATGAGATTGGGGAACTGCCGTTAGCTCTTCAGGCTAAACTGCTGGGAGTGCTGCAAGATATGAAATTTACTCGGGTCGGCGGAACGAAGGAAATCTGCCTTAATGCCAGGGTAATAGCGGCTACGAACCGAAATCTTGCAGAGATGATACGGGAGAAAAAGTTTCGTAAAGATTTATTTTATCGATTGAATGTAGTAGGGCTAAAAATTCCTTCGCTGAATGAAAGGAAGGATGATATCTTTCCTTTAGCAAACTATTTTATAAAAAGATTGAACAAAAAATATAAAACAGCCAATACATTATCGCATGAAGTTATCAACGCATTTATCAGTTACGATTGGCCGGGAAATATCCGTGAAATGGAGAACCTGCTGGAAAGGCTTGTGGTGTTGGCACCGAATGAGCAAATTACCATGTCGATGTTACCAGATTACATGGTATCCAATGTTGATTTTAAAAAAATACTCGTACTACAAAAGAATGTTAGTAAGGAAAATGGGCTAAAAACAATTTTAGATAATGTTGAACGTAAAATTTTTGAAAAATTAATAGCGGATGGTTATAATAGCTACAAAATGGCGAATTTATTAGGCATTAATCAATCTACTGTCGTTCGGAAGATTAAAAAACTTGGGCTAAAAATAAATACAATGCAATACGACTGAAAGATACCCGCGTGCTTCATGAAAAAGCTTTTCATTTGCAAGAAGAAGTGCTAGCAGCGGCCGCACTCCACCCTGAAAAACTCATAGTTCGCTATGGTGAATTTTCCTATCAGGCAGGACGCCGGGAATATGCGCGGCGCATCATCTGGACAGGAAATGCGGGGACAGGGAGGCTGTTTTAAAAAACAGCCTCCCTGTCCCCGCATTTTTGTTTTTCGCTATTCTTGGGTGTCAAATAACAAACTTGCCAGATGCTTTGCCTGTTTTCCGCCAAGCTTGAGTCCTTTGACACAATAATGACAGTAGGCCACCACTTTATCGGTGGTGATTTTCTGGCAGTGTTCCTGCATCAATTTTAGCTGCTCTTCTTTTGTCCGCGGAATAAATTTTCCCTTTGCATTTTCAACGAATCTTTTCGTTGCGAAATCAAGATTCCGCTTTGGCGGAGGTGAATATAAAGATATGCCGCAGAACTGCGTTTTTTCGTAATTCTCCGCTTGCTCCACGACAGCCACATTCATTTTTTGCAACAACGCGCGGACAGCCTCCTGTTCAGAATGGTTATCATAGGAACGCCAGCAATCCTGTAATGTCATTCTTTCATGCGAATAATCAGGAAACGGAAATTCTGAATCATTCAAAATAAGTTCCCACAGCGAAAGTCGTTTCACTTCTGGCAGCGTTTCCTGAAAAATGGCCGCACAATTATGACATACATATACCATTGTGTTATCCGCAGTAAAGTCCTTGTAATCGGGAATGCCGCTCCAGCGAGGCTGTAGCCATTTCGGCATATCAGCCGTAAAGTCTTTGTAGTTGGGAACACAGCATCTTATTATCTGCATATCAAATCGCTGCTTCAAATAATTTTGAACTTTTACGCTCAGGGCTGGCTCTTCTCTGGTAAACACACAGCTTGCCACATATATATAGTTTCTAATGTCCATCATCATGCTTCCTCCCTCTAGCCTAAGACTATAGCTTTATGTTACTATAAAATAGTCACTAATAGAAGCGATTAAATTCCATAGTAGTAATCGGATTTATCTATGGGAGCTGATAAAAATGGATTCAGACGACATAAAAATATTCCGCGAAGTAGCTTTACATGGCTCCATGACCCAAGCAGCGGAAACACTGGGATATGCACAATCTAGTGTTACGGCTCGTATCCGAAAGTTGGAAGCAAAACTGAACGTAAAATTATTTTATCGTGATGCAAAGGGCGTGCAGCTCACTCCCGCCGGTCAAATATTTTTAGAGCAAGGGCTAAAGATTACACAACTCCTGGAAGAGTTATACCGCCGCTTGAGTCCAAATGAACTCCAAGGCGGTTTGCTGAGAATTGGCTCAATGGAAACTACCGCCGCGATTCATCTTCCTTCACTGCTCAAAAAATATCATTCCTTATATGACAAGGTCGAGCTATCACTTTTGACTGGAACTACCGAATCCTTAATCAATCAAGTTTTAAAGTACCATCTCGACATGGCATTTGTCGCGGCGCCTGTCAACCATCCCGAAATTAGCGAAATCGAAGCCTTCAGAGAAGAGATGGTTTTAGTTGCTGAAAGAGGGCAAGATACACAAAGCATTTCAGAGATCTTGAAAAATAGAACCATATTAGTTTTTCCTTCTGGCTGCACTTATCGCTCATTATTGGAACGGTATCTGTTGGAGAATCAATCGCTACCCTTGAAGCGATTTGAGTTTGGATCGCTGGAGGCTATTGTTGGCGGAGTATCGTCTGGTATGGGGATTTCTTTGCTACCCAAATCCGTAGTAGAAGACAAGATTCGAGCAGGTACTTTAACCGCCTATGAACTGCCTTCTCATCTACGAAATTCCACAACAATGCTGATACAAAGAAAAAATGCAATTCAAACTTCTGCCATAGCCAAGTTTATTGATTTAATCAATGTCAGCGGTTAGCAATCAAATAAAACACGGTTTCTGATTTTGTTGAAAGGATTCTCTTGATTTACATCATAAGTGTAATTATAATATAAATACTTATTAATTTAAGAAAGGATTGATCCACAATGACCGAATTTACATTTCAAACAGAAATAAATGCAAGCCCAGAAAAAATTTGGAAGATGTATACTAATGTAAAAAATCGTTTTAAATGGGAATCAGATTTAGAACATATTACACTTGATGGAGAATTTATAACTGGCAGCTCCGGTACTATGAAATTAGAAGGTCAACCGGCAATGTCTTTTACACTTACTTCGGTTGTTCCAAATCAAGAATTTTGGGATCGAACAGAAATTCCTGGTACCGGAATGGCAATATGTGTTGGACATACACTTACGAGATACGGTAATAAAACACTTGTAAAACATAGTATGAAATTAGAAAAAATTAGCGGAAATGTTTCTGAAGAAGATGTCAATTTCTTATCACAAATCTTCGGAGATACTCCACGAGCAGTTCTATCAATAAAAAAAGCGGTTGAGGCATAACAATGTTTCCTTCTAAATTTAAGGATAATTCTGCCAAAAGCCCCGGACTTTTGTTCATTAGAGCATATAATAATTGGCATACTCAAATAAAAAAAGCATTACGACCTATTGGATTAACCCACCCTCAATTTGTCATACTTACTGTTACAGCCTACTTACAAATCCATTGCGAAAATGTGACACAAACAATGATTGCGACCCAATCTGAAATAGACACCATGACAACATCGCAAATATTGAGACTACTTGAAAAGAAAAAGCTGATTCATAAAAGGCAACATCCATCTGACACACGAGCTAATATAATTATATTACTGGCTAAAGGGCAAGAGAAAATTGCTCAGGCAGTTCCTTTAATCGAAAAAATTGATGATGACTTTTTTGGAGTTCTTCAATCTGATAAAACGTACTTTATGGATTTATTAAAAAAGTTAAGTTCAAAAAATACAATATAACGGATTCTATTAATATTATTTTTGACAAGAGTAACTTTTTGCCGGTATATACAAATGATATTGTTGAAATATAAAAAAATCATCCAGGGAAATCGGATAGAAAAAGTTCGATTGTCGTGGATGCTGAAAATTCGAGAGGGTGAGCAAATGAAATGTCCTATTTGCGGTGAAAACTGCGACGACAATCGGGAGGTTTGTCCAAGTTGTGCGGAAAAGATGGCAGCTAATGATAAAAAAATTGCCCGTGCCAATAAAGCGATTAAAGTAATAGCTTATCTGATGGCGTTACTATTATTGCCGTTCATTACCATTCCGGGGACTATCATTTATTACGGAATAAGGTGGAATAAACGAAGAAAGATGAATCAGACTGACCCTGGTAAAATTACAGCAAATGAAAAATCCCTTCTTAAAAAACAAAAAAGCCCTCTCTAAGACAATGTCATTAAGTTAAGAAAACAAAACGACAAAGAAACAACGGAAAAGACAGAGAGATTGAGAAATAATGGTCTCCCTGTCTTTTCTGTCTATTTTTGCGCACCACAAACAGACAGATTGTCATCTGCCAATAAAAGGGATATAGTAAATAGGAGATTATGCTACACGATACAGAAAACTCACGGCTGCCTTGGGCTTGACTTTGCGAGGATCACTGCGTCCGGGTCTGATAGGAAGAAGGTTTTTCTGTATCAGCATCTCAACATCAGATGGAGATATATCCGTAGGAAATCGCAGAAAATGCCGGCATAAGTGGATTGCCAATGTGTAGTTCACTTGGTATGCGTGCTTTGTATCTTTCTGATGAATCACTACATGCGTCGTGATGATCTCGCAGAAGTTATAAAGAAGCAGGCGGGCAAAGATTTCCTGCTTGATATACTCCACCTTTTTTGCATGGAAACAACTTAGGCCAATTGCATATTTCAATTCCCGGAAGGACGTTTCGATTCCCCAACGCATCGCGTAGAGTTTTTTGAGTTCATCCGGTGGAAACGCATCTCTGAGCAGATTGGTAATAACACATTCATAGGTATCTGTCGTGAGCGGAAAACGTACGACGCGTAAAGTGATAGGGTAGAAATCACTTTGTTCCAAATAATCGAATGTGCTGCTTGTCGGAAGAAATTTATACAAACCGGAACATGCTCTTGCCCGAGCGGTCTGTTTGCGGGTCAGTGTCAGGTGCACTTGCATATCGAATGAGTCCGTTTGCGTCAACCCCAAGCTAGATACCATGCTACGTCCGTTTTCCCTTACGCGTATAAGATAATACATAGCTTGTTGTTCTGCGTGGGCAAAGGTATTGTAAGCTTCATAGCCGCGATCCGCAATAAATATCGTCTTATGCCCGGAAACGCACCGGTCGATCATGTCCGCCATGGCGCGAAACTCATTGTTTTTTCTTCCTGGCTGGATTACGACATCCACATACCGTCTGCTGCATAGATCGTACAGGGCGTTTAAATGGATTTGATTAAATCCCTTTTCTCCGGAATGTGACTGAAAATAATTTTCCTGGTCACTTGGATTTCGCGCGATGTTCAAGTCTGTGCCGTCACAGGCGAGCAATCGATATCCACGGTATGTTTGATATTGTGTAAAGGCTTTGTTGAACTCCCGAAAGAGAAATTCCAATGCTTCTGGCAGGATCTTTTCACGTTGCTGGTTAAAGGCCGATGCCGTCGCGGTGTCAGGATTGTAATGGAAAATATCCAACAATTCTTTTTTTAGGCTACCGCTTTCCATAGCAATCAGACACCGCATGGTTGTTTCAAAATCAAGCTTTCGCTTTCTTGTAAAATCACTGTCTGGATTGCGTACAAACGGTCCGGGACAGGCTGCCATCTCCTGTATTTTCCCCAACAATACCTGTTTCACGCTTTCAGAGAAATTCATGAGCGAAACCTCCCAAAATGTATTCATTCAAGGGGCTTCGCCGCATATTTTCGTCTGTTTGTCAATCTTTTTGTACAAAAAAAAGAACCGGGTACGCTTTTTTCGTACTCGGTTCTTTTGGGAATTTATCCTATATACTTTAACTTAATGACATTGTTCGCTAAGAGGGCTTTTTTGATAAAAACGACTGGAAATGGGCAGTTGACTGACAAAGTCTAGTTAGACAAAAGAACAGCACCTTGCTTTCGCCCCGCCGCTTTGGCTCACTGCCGGGTAATGATCCGTACTACCCGTTCGTAGACAAGATAGTCCCAAACCCATTTTGTGAAAACAACGACCCGATTGCGAAAATCGATTAAGCGCAGGATGTGAACAGTTGACCAAATAAGCCAGGCAAAAAATCCTTTGGACTTGAATTTTCCTATACTGACAACGGCTGCATTGCGGCCGATGGTGGCCATGTTGCCGACATCTTTATAAACGAAGCTTTTTAACGGACGGCCGTTAATGACGTTCAGAATATTTTTCGCCGTCAATTCAGCCTGTTGTATGGCCACAGGGGCAACCATGGGCAGCGGCATGTTATCCTGTGTAAAATGGGCGGCATCGCCAATAACAAATACTCCGTCGGCCGCCGGAAGCTGGAGATATTCGTTGACAACGACCCGGTGGGACCGATCTTGTTCAAAGCCTAGTTTGTCCAGCAAATCAGTTGCCCGGACGCCGGCCGCCCAAATGACAGTATGGGCCGGAATAATTTCGCCGCCCTTGAGAAATAACTGTTTGCCATTGAAATCCGTCACCTGTACGCAGAGGCGAACCTCCACATGCTTTCGGATCAGCGTTTCCACCGTGGCATCCCGCAAATCGGCCGGCATTGCCGGCAGCAGGCTGTCGGAGGCTTCTACAAGCATAATGCGGACTTCCTTAAAGTTAAGGTGATGATATTCCTTAGCCAGAACATAATAAATAAGCTCTGACAACGCACCGGCCGACTCGACGCCGGTCGGTCCGCCGCCTACGGCCACAAAGGTAAGGAGGGCACGCCGTTTGTCGGCGTCTTGTTCCTGTGATGCCAGTTCAAACATTTTCAATACATGGTTGCGAATCGTAACCGCTTCATCTAATGTCTTCATAGAAAAAGTATTGGCCGCCACGGATTCCATCCCAAAATAGTTCGTCATACCGCCGGTGGCCAGCAGCAGGTAATCATAAGCAATGCTGCCGGTATCAGTTAAAATGCTTTTTTCTGCAAAATCAATCCCCAAGACTTCCGCCATGCGGAACTCGATATTCTCCTGGTCCCGCAGCACAGCTCTTACTGGATAGGCAATATCGTCAACGGATAGGCCGGCAGTAGATACTTGATAAAGCAGCGGCTGGAACAGGTGATAATTGTGCTTATCGATCAGGGTGATCCGGATATCCGCCTTAACCAGTGCCCGAGCCGCACGAATACCGCCAAAACCGGCACCGACGATTACCAGATGGGGTTGGGAATTAAATTGAATTGTCATAGTAGATTCCTCCGCGGGTATAATGTTAAT
>JBDKUM010000005.1:0-3576 GCA_039679715.1 Phycisphaerales bacterium | reverse complement strand
TTACCAGACATAAAAAATCCTTTTGTTGACACAGATTTACACTAATTTTTTAGACACGGACTAACACGGATTTACACTGTATCAAATTATTTAAATATATCTTTTAAACCTTTTTCAAGCAGTTGCTGGCCCTGGTCTCTAAGTTGTTCCTGCAGCAGTTGTCCCATATCGATTTCAGGCCTTGAAAGAGTACCTTTCAGCGGGAGTGTGAAATTTTGTCCGCCGGCAATCGCATACGGTACAGTAACAGACATTCTCATTGTTTCATCCAGACCAATTTGTCCTTTGAAAGTAACTGTTTTCTTGCCGAGACTCATATCCATACGATCATAACTGACAATGCCGTCACGAACAGTGAAAGCTGTCGGCGAGATGGTTAAAAGTCCGCCTGAACTGCCGCCAGAGACTTTCAAAATCTGATCCATCAAGCCTGAATTACTTAATCGCAAATTATCAATCGCAAGCCTTCCAACTACAACAATTTTATTTTTGTACCCTGATTCGAGCGGAAAAGCCATTTCATTGCAGTCAAAAGTTAAAGTGCCGCTGACATCTAGTAGATTGGAAAAGATCGGATTTACATAGCGAAGAAGAGTATCTGTTGTTTTTTTATTGATTTGTATTGCATCAAGCATCCGCATTGCTTTTGGAGTTTTTAACATTGAAGGTTTAGAAACGAAATCTGCATTGCCTGCAAAATTAAGTTTGCCTTGATTTATTGTTGTTGAAAAAGGCGCAATTGTCATCATCCCTTTGTTGACTGAAATATTAAAATCAGTTTTACCAATATCGAAGCCCATATATTCGGCAGTATCGAAGCCGAAAGTACCTTTTGCATTGAGATTCGATTTGAACAAAGCGGCCTGCTGCTTTGGATAAGTGGAAGAGAAAGAGAAAGTATCGTTTCTGCTTCCGGTTGCCTTTAAACCTGTAGGCATGAACGGAGAAATTAATGAAGTCGCAGCGGCAAGGTTATAATTCGCCTTGAAATTCCCTTCAGTTTTAACGCTTTGGCCTGTTTGCGAATTTGTCAGATTGCCGTTAAGTTTTATCTGTGGACTATCAAGTGTAATTTTTTCAATGGTATTAATATTATTCGCTGTATCAAAGCGGCCAATAAAACTGATATTCATGTATTCCTGCGTAAAGGTCTGCTGGCCGGGATACGCGAGACTTAAATTTTTTATCGCAATCTGCTTTGAAACCGCATCGATTACCTTATTTTTAATCGCAAGCGAGATATCGCCCTGTGCAGTGCCACCAAGCGTTGCCTGCGGGTCAAAATTCGTATAGGCGGTAAGATACTGTTTTGTTTTGGCAAGTTCAATCGCGACATCAGCAACAATATTTGTTTGTGCGGCAGGTTTGCTGTCGAGCGGAATCAAAGAAGGCTTTAAAATAACTCTGCCAGGCGAAGCTGTAATATCAGCGGAACGGATTGTGAGCTGTTTTGTGTTGAAATCAGATGTGAAATCATATTTAGCGGTCGCGACCGGTTCAGAGATTTGCTTGCCATTAGGCATTATCATACTTAAATTTCTGAATGAGCCGTTACCTGTGCTGCTAAGAACGCCTTTCGTAAGTGCGGCTTTGCCAACGAGATTTGCATCACCGAATAATGCCTCTTTGAATTCAAAGAACTGGCCGACATCGCTCTGCATTTTCTCAAGATCAAGATTGGCCTGATAATTCATGTTATCAGTTGTTCCTGAAAGATTGGCTTTTGCGAAAGCGGAATTAAAAGCAAGTTTTTCAACAACGATTTTGTCCTGCTCTGAAGTAACTTTGGCATCGACTTCAACCGGTTTTGAAAGAACGATTTTCTTAACAGGAAATCTGCCTTCAAGAGCCCAGAGCTTGAGATTTCCGGTTAGAGTTCTTTTTCCGCTGTGAGCTTCGGTATTAAGATTGCCGCTAAGTCTGCCGTAATTGATATCGAAATCTTCCTTGAATTTCGCGATTGTTTTTACCTGTTTGAAGGTTTTTGCGACATCGCAATCAAATTGGGCTTCAATGAAATCCGGCGAATCGGCTTTGAGAAAATCCTGCCAGCTAGTTATTGTTCGCGGTATAGTGCCTTTTACATCAGCCGTCAGACCATCGGTTACTACATTAAGGTTATCAATTTTTACAGTTTCTTTGTTTGTGCTTAATTTTACATTCGACTGCAATTTTTCAGTTTGAATGCGATCACCTTTGAGAAGGTCGCCGGTGATGTCGAGATTATCCGCATTGATGCTGCCCTGCAAATTTTCGAATTGCCCTTTTTGAATTTTCGTATCCATCACTGCTGTAATTTTACCTGCGGCAATCACGTTTACGTCGAGCACTTTGAACAACGGGCCAAGGGTTTTTAAATCCAAATCATTTACTTTCAAAGAAAGCTGGCCTGATGTATCGGCGAAAGACCAGCCTTTATCCGAAGTTTTGATGTAGCCCATCGTGTTTACTTCTGAAACTTCATTATTTGAAGCAACAGCCATTGAAATATCAAAACTGCTTTCTTTGCCGAGAGGTCTTAATGCGAGTGTGCTGTTTATGCTTCTAAGCTCGAGAGTTTTTATATCATTGTTGGCATCAGGAGCGATAATTTTGAAATCGCCGTTGTGGACTGTTAAATCAATGTTCGATACCGCAAGCAGATTAGCCGCTGATTTTTGTTCGTTCGGTTCCTCCAGCTTAATTGTTTTTTCCTTTTGTTTTTCAAGCGAACACCGGCCGGTAATATCCATCGAAATCTGCGGCTCTTCAATTTTAGCGGCGTCAATGGAAATTTTCCCGGCGATCAAATCCAGGTATCGCGGACGGGCAGAAAATTCCTTTGCGGATATTTTCGTACAGCCTGTATCGTCGAGGAAATCTAACTTGCTGACTTTAACTCCCGTAAACCAGCTCATCGAAAGGTCGTCAATTTTCAATTCGCCGGGAACTGATTTGTTGACTTTCGAGAGAATCATATTCTTGCCGCTTTCAGATGACAACCATAAGGGTATGGCAAAGAAAGGTATTAGCAGAAACAGGAATATAAAAAGAAACATCCAAAGAATAACTTTTGTTATTGATACTTTAGAACGGGACTTTTGCGGTTGTTCATTTTCGGTTTGCATAAACCACCCCTCGACAAAAAAATCAAAATTTAAAATTTAAAATTTAAAATTTTTGAGTCGGCCTAAAGGCCGAATCATTTTAGTCTTTCATTACTTCATCAGTTTTAGCTTTAACAGATTTATCTATTTTATCGGTGTAAAGCTTAGTTAAATCGTCCATTTCTTTTTTGCCATGCTCGAGAGCGTCTTCAGTAATCGTTTTTGCTTTTTCAGTATCTTCGAGCTTTTTGTTAGCATCTCTGCGGACGTTACGTATACTGATTTTTGCCTGCTCTCCAAATTGTTTGACCTGGGCGGAAATTTGCTTTCTTCGCTCCCCTGAAAGAGGCGGAATATTCAGCCTTACGACTTTTCCATCACTCATAGGCGCAATAGAAAGATCGCTGTTTTTGATAGCCTTTTCAATTTCTTTAATCGACGCCGGGTCAAAAGGCTTAATCATGATCAAATCGGCCTGCGGAGTTGTTAA
>JBDKUM010000004.1:0-6692 GCA_039679715.1 Phycisphaerales bacterium | reverse complement strand
TAAAAGTGAATATGGCCTGTTGGGATTAATGTGTGGCAGAAATTTATTGCAAAGGCGGAGAGATTTTAGAATTTTTAAAATAGCCGCCTAAAGAAAATTTAAGCGACTTTTTCAACAGACCCACAGTCCATAGTTGTTAAAAAATTATTTTATTTTTTTCTCAATGCCAAAAGACCTAAGGCAACAAGCGAAAGAGTTGCGGGTTCGGGGATAGTGAGCAAGAACGCACGGAGTTCTCCATTATGATATCCATATCCTACGATTTGCCCGTTATCGTTTATACCGGTTGCTGACTTTAGCGTCCAACCCAAGGTCGGGTCAATAAAGCTATTCAAATCTATCATCCTTGAATTACTATAAAGAAAAGCATGAGAGTCAACGCCATAAGTATAATAAGATTCACCAACAACCTGCCCACTTGTGTTAATGCCTAAGCCGCAACTATAGAAACCGCCCAGCGTACCAAGATCTATCATTGTCGAACCATCATAGAGAAAGGCATGTCCTAGATTATCTGTAGTATAAGCCCAGCCAACGACCTGACCACTTGCATTGATCCCAAATGCACGACTACATGTTCCACCGAGTGTACCCAGATTCTTCATTATTGATCCACTGTAAAGAAAGGCATGCTCATAATTAGTAAGGTTAGTGTAAGACCAGCCTGCGACCTGACCATTGTCATTGATTGCATTTGCCCGGCTGCACCATCCACTCCCAAGTGTACCGAGATCGGTCATCGTTGAGCCATTGTAGAGAAACGCATGAAAATAGGAATCACCTTTAATACGAGAGTCGCCCACAACCTGCCCGCTTGAATTGATGCCACGGGCAAAGCTAGTTCTGCCCCCAAGAGTGCCGAGATCGGTCATCGTTGAGCCGCTGTAGAGGAAAGCATGCGTATCGGTATTGGATGTGGTATAAGCATAGCCTACGACCTGCCCATTGCCGTTGATAGCATAGCCATAGCTGTGCGTTCCGCCGAGTGTCCCGAGATCAGTCATCTTTGATTCGCTATAGAGAAAGGCATGCTCATAATAATTGTTGGTGGTACTAGCATAACCCACGACTTGCCCATTTGCGTTGATAGCATAAGCAGAACTATATGATCCACTGAGTACGCCGAGGTCAGCAATATTACAGTAAGCAAATGCAGAACTTCCAAAAAGAAATGCCAAGAGCAAACAAAAAATTACTATTTGAGTTTTCATAGATAATCTTCCTTCCAAAAACGTGTATCTTTAAAAGCGTACCAAGCGATGAAATTGAAATCCCTCAATTATTCATTTTCATCCTGCCTCCAAAGCAATCATTCATTATAGATGTTCTTTGTGTAAAATCAAGGCATAAATCAATTCAAATCATCGTAATTTTGAATGGGCATTAAAACGCATAAGTCCTCGCCATTAAAAGTGTTAATTGTCATGGCGAAAGTATATTGCATACACAGCTGTTTTTTTGCGAAAAACTGGAATGTTAATGAAAAGCTTTATTCATTTCCGTCAAAAAAAATTCATATAAATTTTCTGGCAAAAAAGAAAAAAAGTTCAAGAGTAATACAAATATCCGGTTCATAAGTGTTTCAGAGTCGGATACTGTAGCTCAACAAAAGAATTGAGATTGCTTCGCTGCGTCCTGCTTCGCATAAAGCTACGCAGAACTCGCTCGCAATGACACTCGCTTCCCTTCTGGAAGCGGCTAAACACGGACCCAGCCATGTGATGGCTGGGCTAAAACAAAGGAGGGTTATTTTGCTTTTTCCATCAAGTCAATGAAATCATTGAACAGGTAATTGGAATCGTGGGGGCCGGGGGAAGCTTCCGGGTGATACTGCACCGCAAAGGCAGGTACTTTTCTGCAGCGGAAACCTTCCAGCGTATTATCGTTCAAATTCATGTGCGTAATCTGAACATCCTTATCCAGCAATGAATCGGGGTCAATGCAGAAGCCGTGATTCTGACTTGTGATCTCGATTTTTTCCGTTATCAAATTTTTAACCGGATGATTTGCGCCGTGATGGCCAAATTTCAATTTGAAACTTTTGCCGCCAAGTGCAAGGCCAAGCAGTTGATGGCCGAGGCAGATTCCAAAAATCGGAACTTTGCCAAGCAGTTTGCGGATTGTATCTATTGTATAAGCGACAGGGCCGGGATCGCCGGGGCCGTTGCTCAAGAAAACGCCATCCGGTTTCAATTTCAAAATTTCCGCAGCGGTTGTATCGGGCGGAACTACTGTTACTTTGCAGCCGTTGGTTACGAGCAGACGCAGAATATTCTGTTTTATGCCGCAGTCTATTGTAATGACGTGATATTTCGCGTCAGTTTTATGTAATTTGCCGAATTCATCTTCAACAGGTTTATCCCAGACGTAACTTTTCTTTGCGCAGACATTCCGGACGATATCGCGATCGACAAGGCCGGGGTATTTATTGAGCTGCTGTTTTAGTTCTTTTATGCTTGAGCCGTCAGTGCAGATGATTCCTCGCATCGCACCTCTGCTGCGAAGAAGCATAACGAGTTTGCGTGTATCGATGCCTTCCAGGGCAGGGATTTTATGTTTCTTCAAATATTCATCTAATGAAAAATCCTGCCGCCAATTGCTGGGGAAATCACAGTTTTCCTTTACGATAAATCCGCTAAGGTAGAGTTTGGGCGATTCGACATCAAGGACGTTTGCGCCGTAATTGCCGATCAAAGGATAAGTCATTGTAACAATTTGTTCGTGGTATGACGGGTCGGTGAGAATTTCCTGATAGCCGCTCATGGCGGTATTGAAAACAACCTCTCCGCACTTTTTTCCTTCGGCACCGAAAGCAGAGCCTTTGAAAGAAGTACCATCTTCGAGCAGTAATATGCCTTTTGACATTTTTAATCCTTATAAAACCCCCGCCACCCCCTACGAGGGCAGGCAGGTGAGGGGCAAACATTGATTTTTTTTATTTATAAAATTGTTGTATAGGTTTAACTTCGATATTGTTTCGCTTCATCGATTCTATAGCTTTTGTAACGGCTGCAGCTCCACGAATCGTTGTTGTATATGGTATATTTCTATCGAGCGCTGAACGGCGAAT
Source organism: Phycisphaerales bacterium (assembly GCA_039679715.1). GTDB lineage: Bacteria > Planctomycetota > Phycisphaerae > Sedimentisphaerales > UBA12454 > UBA12454. The sequence continues at coordinate 3,622 of JBDKUM010000004.1, read as the reverse complement.
CGAAAACGAATCTTTAATAGTCTGTTTGCCGACTGTCGTATTGATAATCAGCGAGACCTGATTGTTGATTATCAAATCGACGATGTTCGGCCTGCCTTCATTCATTTTGAGTACGAATTCAGAAGGGATGTTGTGCTTGATTAATTCAATGCACGTTCCTTTTGTAGCGAGCAGTTTGAAACCCATTTTGTGCAGCTTTCGCGCAACTTCAATTCCTTTTTCCTTGTCGGCATCTTTAACGCTGAAAAAGACATTGCCTTTTAGCGGCAGAGAATTGCCTGAAGCGATTTGCGATTTTGCATAAGCGATTCCGAAATCATCACTAAGGCCCATGACTTCGCCGGTCGAAAGCATTTCAGGGCCGAGAATGGTATCGCAGCCGGGGAATTTCAAAAACGGGAATACCGCTTCTTTGACGGAGAAATGCGGACGAATCATTTCCTGTGTGAAGCCAAGCTCATCGAGAGTTTTGCCTGCCATAACTTTGGCGGCAATTTTGGCAAGCGGCACGCCGATGGCTTTGCTTACAAATGGTACTGTTCTTGATGCTCGCGGATTTACCTCAAGAATGTAAATCGTTTCGCCTTTAATGGCGAACTGGATATTCATCAGGCCTTTGACTTTTAATTCCAAAGCGAGAAGCCGGGTCTGGCGTTTTACTTCCTGGATTAAATCTGGATTGAGCGAAAACGGAGGCAACGAACAGGCACTATCGCCTGAATGAATGCCGGCCTCTTCGATGTGCTCCATAATGCCTGCGACGACGACGGTATTGCCATCGCTTATCGCATCGACATCGAGTTCAGCGGCATCGTCGAGGAATTTATCAATCAATATCGGGTGCTCATTGGAAACAGCCAATGCATTTTCGACAACGGTTTTCAATTCCGATTCATCGTGAACAATCTGCATCGCGCGTCCGCCGAGTACGAAAGAAGGTCTGACGAGCAGCGGATAGCCGAGTTTCTTTGCGATTTTCAAAGTCTGCGGATAATTCATTGCGGTTCCGCTGGGCGGCTGATTGAGCTTGAGCTTATCAACTATTTTATTGAACAGCTTTCTGTCTTCCGCGGCATCGATGCTTTCTGGGCTTGTGCCAATGATATTCACGCCGGCTTTGGCAAGTGCGTTGGCAAGCTTTAATGGAGTCTGGCCGCCGAACTGGACGATAACGCCATCGGGTTTTTCCTTGTCGATGATGTTCATTACATCTTCGAATGTGAGCGGTTCGAAATAGAGCCGGTCGGAAGTGTCGTAATCTGTGCTGACGGTTTCGGGGTTGCAGTTGACCATTATCGATTCTACGCCGATTTCTTTGAGTGCTAACGCGGCATGGCAGCAGCAGTAATCAAATTCGATACCCTGGCCGATACGATTTGGACCGCCGCCAAGAATTATGACTTTTCTGCGGTCGGTCGGGTTTGCTTCGCACTGGTCTTCATAGGTCGAATACAGGTAGGGCGTGTGGGCTTCAAATTCTGCGCCGCAGGTGTCTACCATCTTATAAACTGCTGTAATACCTTGGGCAATGCGTTTTTTGCGAAGCTCGGGTTCAGAAATATTTAATTTCGAAGCGATATACTTATCGCTGAAGCCAAGTTTTTTGGCTTTTTCGAGATTTTTAATGCTTATCTTATCTTCAAACTGAACAATCTGTTTTATGTTATGCAGGAACCATGGATCGATGTGCGTGAGGTCGAAAATATCATCGATAGAAAAATCTCTCCGCAGCGCCTCTGCGACATACCAGATTTTATCCCAGCGGTTTGTACGCAGAACATGGCGAAGTTTATCGTTATCGATTTTGGCGTTGATATATTTGTTGTCGAGCGAATGGCGGTCGATTTCGAGCGAACGGATTGCTTTCTGGAACGCTTCTTTGAATGTTCTGCCGATTGCCATTGCTTCGCCAATGCTTTTCATCTGAACGGTTAATTCAGCGTTTGTGGCGGGGAATTTTTCGAATGTAAAGCGGGGCCATTTAACGACACAATAATCGATTGTCGGCTCGAAGCAGGCAGGTGTCATTTTTGTGATGTCATTGGGAATTTCATCGAGAGTGTAGCCGACGGCAAGTAGGGATGCGATTTTTGCGATTGGGAAACCTGTCGCCTTTGAAGCGAGTGCGGAACTTCGCGAAACGCGAGGATTCATTTCAATGACGTACATTTTTCCGTTTTTGGGATTGATGGCAAACTGGATATTTGAGCCGCCGGTCTCAACGCCGATAGCACGTATGATTTTTAAAGCGGCATCACGCATTGATTGGTATTCTTTGTCTGTTAAAGTCTGAGCCGGGGCAACGGTGATGCTGTCGCCGGTGTGGACGCCCATTGGGTCGAGGTTTTCAATCGAGCAGACGATGACGACATTGTCTTTTCTGTCGCGCATGACTTCAAGCTCGTATTCCTTCCAGCCAATTACTGATTCTTCGACGAGAACTTCGCTCCTGGGGCTTAAACTCAAACCCCAATGAATGTACTCTTTGTATTCCTGCGCGTTGTAGGCGATGTTTCCGCCGGTTCCGCCGAGGGTGTATGATGCGCGGATAATTGCGGGGAAGCCTATCTGCTGAATGATTTTTTCAGCCTGCTCCCAATTATGTACGTAGCCGCTTTTGGGGACATCAAGGCCGATATCGAGAATAATTTTTTTGAATTTGTCGCGTTCTTCCGCTTTTTTGATTGTGGTTAAATCGGCGCCGATGAGCTTAACGCCATGCTTTTTAAGAATGCCGGTTTCAGCCAGGGCGACGGCTGTATTCAGGCCTGTTTGTCCGCCGAGAGTGGGCAAAATGCAATCAGGTTTTTCTTTTTTGATAATCTTTTCGATAATTTCAGGCGTGATTGGTTCTATGTATGTGCGGTCGGCAAGTTCAGGGTCTGTCATAATCGTCGCGGGGTTGCTGTTGACGAGAACCACTTCGTAACCTTCTTTGCGAAGTGCTTTGCAGGCCTGTGCGCCGGAATAATCGAATTCACAGCCCTGGCCTATTACAATCGGGCCTGAACCTATTATAAGTATTTTATGAATGTCAGTGCGTTTTGGCATTTTCAACCTTTAGGCAGAGATTTTACTTTGATTTAATTTGGATTTTATCTGGCATTTATACGTCCGTGCATTTTCAAATGTTGTTATTAATCCGTTGGCGGTAAAGATTCGTCATTGGCATTCTGCGATCTCTGCCGAAAGCTTTTGGCGTAATTTTCACACCGGGCGGGCATTGGCGACGTTTGTATTCGTTTCTATCCACCATTGCGATAACTTTCGCGACTATCGCCGGGTCATAGCCTTTATTTATTATCTCCGGCAAAGATTTTTCTTCTTCTACGTATGCTTTGAGGATCCCATCAAGGATTTCATACTCGGGAAGTGAATCGCTGTCTTTTTGATTGAAGCGAAGCTCGGCTGAGGGAATTCGGTCAATTATGCTTTGTGGAATTACTTCTCTTGCGTGCAGCTTATTAACGTAATCACTTAGCTTATAGACGATTGTTTTTGGAACATCTTTAATTACCGCAAAACCGCCGGCGGTGTCGCCGTAGAGCGTGGAATAACCGACTGCGGTTTCACTTTTATTACCTGTCGTTAAGACGAGGTATCCGAATTGATTGCTTAAAGA
>JBDKUM010000003.1:0-4153 GCA_039679715.1 Phycisphaerales bacterium | reverse complement strand
TTTCAGTATGTCGTGGCAAGATATTTGCAACGTCTGTGGAAGATGTCTTCATGGCGGCTTATTTAACATGAAAGAGGTCGCAAGTTCGGCATAGGTTTTTGGGTGGTAAAAGACTTGCGTCGTATCCTCTGGGTTGACAAGTGCTTATAAGCCGCATTTTTGTTTTTCCAAGCTAAAAGTCGAGAATTCGGGTGCCGATAGCGGCACTGCCAATTGAGTTAAACATATAGAGTTAAAATGGGTCTGAATAAAATATAATGTAATTTGAGACTATTTGAGCTTGCATTAAACTGTGCAACCGGGTACATTAATGCTATTAGAATTTGCGGTTTTTTTTAATTTAAGGCACAATATGGATTTCGCTGCAAAGTGGATTTGGAATAAACAAAAGTCCTATAAGGAATACAATCGGACTATTATTGCCCGAAAGTTGTTTGAATCAAGTGCTGCATCTCGAGCCAATCTCAAGATTACAGCGGATAGTTTTTATCGATTATACATCAACGGAAAATGGGTAAATGATGGGCCGTGCAGAAGCTGGCCTGAACATTATCAGTACGATGAAATTGACGTAACTCCTCATATCATATCAGGAAGAAATGAAATAAAAGTAATAGCAAGGTATTACGGCACAGGTGATTTTCATCGTGTTCCACAACAGGCTGGACTTCTTGTGCAACTGGAGATAGAACTTTACTCTGGTAAAACAAAAACAATTGTTTCAGATGACAGTTGGCAAGTTGCACCGGCTAAAGCATGGTTATCCAATACTCCCAAAATAAGCATTCAAATGGAACCTGCCGAGTATTATGATGCCCGGCTGGAAGATGAGGTTGATTTCAGCAGTGCTGAAGTTCTTTTTGATGCTTATGATGGAAAGTGGAAAGGACTAAATCGCAGAGATGTTGCTCTTCTGACCAGAAAGACCGTTTTGTTTAAGTCTTTTTTAGGTGCGAAAATTGTTAAATGCGAGGGGCTTAGTTATAGTTTCTCGCCTGTGAGGTTTTTTTGTCCTGAATTGATAGAAGCAAATAATCATACGAGTGCTGGATGCGGTTTAGCGACAACATTAATAATTGAGAAAGAAAGTAATATCACAATAGTTCAAGACGGTTTTAAATTTGCGGTTAATGGCGTAATTAATCCAGACGGAAAGTATCATCTTGTTGCGGGCAGTTATATCGTCTTGGCTTTTGTTGGTAATGTCTTTGATCATATCAAAGATCGCTCTATAACGTTTCTTACGAACTCATCATTAAAACTGGAAAATCCCATAGATACAAAGTCTGAAAATCCATGGTGTTTGATTCCTTTTACAGAAGCTTTATTTCTTGAAGACGATACAGTTTTCTGGTGGTTCATCAGAGAAAATAAAGAATTTGCTACCAGGATAAAAAAGTATCTTGAGCAAGTTGAGCATTTTTTAAGTTCCGTTAAAGACAAAAAAAGTTTTATGAAAATCGCTGCCGAAGCGTTTAAAGTACCACCGCAAGACGATACTTTTACTGAAGATGGCTATTGGCAGTTTCGCCACAGAAAAGAAATTGGCAACGGCCGTTCTTGTGTAAGCAATCCGGAATCTGTAATTCATAGAAACGGTGAGTTGATTGTAAATCAATCTACTGACGGTGATATTGAATTGGTGTATGATTTTGGGGAGCAGTGCTGCGGATATTATGATTTTGAATTGGTTGCCGATGAAGGAATTGAAATTGATATATATGGGATTGAATATATAACGCCGACAGGTGAGATACAACATACTGAGGGCAACCGCAACGGAATGCGTTACATAACCCGCAAAGGTGTTAATAGTTTTACCTCACTGAAACGAAGGTCCGGCCGATATATTTATATTACACTGCGAAATCAAAAAACCCCGGTAAAGTTCCGTAGAATTCAGCTAATCGAGTCCATATACCCTGCACAATCTATTGGGAGTTTTTCATGCAGTGATGCGAAGTTAAATAAAATATGGGAAATTTCCAAGCGGACATTAAAGCTATGTATGGAAGATGTATTTACCGATTGCCCTCTTTATGAGCAGACGCTTTGGGTGGGCGATGCAAGAAACGAATCGTTGTTTGGCTATTATCTATTTGATTCCAGGGATATAGCAAAAAGATGTATCAATATCACAGCTCAATCTCTTGAAAGATTTCCAATAGTCGGCGGCCAGGTTCCTTCGAGTTGGAAATGTCTCCTGCCCGCTTGGAGTTTTCTGTGGGGTATTTCCGTCTGGGAGTATTATTTTTACTCGGGCGACATTAAGTTTCTTAAAGGTATCTGGAAACATGTAATTTCCAATCTTAAAGGGGCACAGAACTTTTTAGGCAAAGAAGGACTTTTTTCCGCTCCTTTCTGGAATATGTTTGATTGGGCACTCATTGACCAAGAGCACAAAACTGTTCTTCATAATAGCATGTTTCTTGTGGGAGCAATCGATGTTGCGTTGAAATGTGCTAGTGTATTAGACGATAAAGTACAAATTTCATGGCTGAAAGAGTTTCGAGACAATCTCTGCCAGGCGATAAACAAATGTTGGAACCCAGGAAAAAAAACTTATCCGGATAGCATACACGAAGATGGCAGTGTGAGCGATTCAGTGTCTCAGCATACAAGTTTCCTATCAGTTCTTTATAATATAGTAGAAAATACTAATCGCACTTATGCGTTGGAAAATATACTGCAACCATCTGATAATACTGTGAGAGTTGGCTCGCCATTTGCTATGTTTTATCTCTATGAGGCACTAGAGAAAATAGGCAGAGAGGACACCATAATTGAATCCATATATAAAAGTTATCTGCCTATGCTGGAAGTCGGAGCCACTACAGTATGGGAGGGGTTCGCCAATGGCACAATCCGAAATGGGAAATTCCCAACTCGCAGTCATTGTCATGCGTGGTCAGCGGCACCGGTATATTTTTTAAATAGAATAATTCTGGGCATTCGGCAAACAGAGGTCGGGTGCAATGCGTTTGAAGTAAGCCCGATGCCGAACGGTCTTTTACGGGCAAAAGGGACCGTTGCAACTATATACGGCCCGATTAGCGTTGAATGGTCGATCGATGGAAAAAAAATGGATATTGTTATAAACAAACCTGCCTGTATTAGAGTGGACGTTCGTGAAAATTCTTCACTAAATGGAATAGATGTGAATGTAAAGATGAAGGTAGATGCTGTAAGATGTGAAACAAAGCATAAGCTGGAATTTGATGTGGTTTAAGCAGGGGCTGAAATGAATAGATCCGATATACATATAAGAGACCCCTTTATCGTTCCTGTTTATGATGAAAAAATTTACTATATGTATGGAACGACAGACAGGGATTGCTGGGATGCACCTGGCGTTGGTTTTGATGTATATAAAAGTACAAATCTTGAAGATTGGGATGGGCCATACCCGGCATTCAGACCTCCCTTTGACTTTTGGGCAGAAAAAAATTTTTGGGCACCGGAGGTTTATCAGTACGACAATAAATATTATATGTTTGCCAGTTTTTTTGCCAAAGGCAAAAGACGCGGCGCTCAAAGTCTTATCAGTCAATCACCATTAGGACCTTTTATCCCTAATAGTAAGGGCGTTCTTACTCCTGAAGGGTGGGATTGCTTAGATGGTACACTTTACATTGATGAGCAAAACCCATGGATGATATTTTGCCATGAGTGGGTTCAGATCGGCGATGGGACTATATGTGCCGTAAAGTTAAACAAAGACCTTGAAAAAACAATATCTGAACCAATAAAATTATTTAAGGCGTCATCAGCTCCCTGGGCTGAATTGCTGGTAATTGAAAATGCAGGGCTGAAAGGCTACGTTACTGATGGTCCATTTTTATATAGAACATCTGATAAACAGCTTTTGATGATTTGGTCGAGTTTTAAAAATAATAAATATGCTTTAGGTGTTGCGCACTCTACAACGGGTCGCGTTACTGGGCCATGGATACATGCTTCTGAACCTTTATTTTCTGAAGACGGCGGACATGGGATGCTTTTTAGAACATTTGATGGGCAACTGATGTTGAGTATTCACAAGCCAAATAAAACTCCTGACGAAAGGCCTATGTTTTTAGCGATTAATGAGATTGGCGGAAAACTCCGGCTGAAATAAAGCCTTTTAAATAAGCTTGTCAGGTATAAAAAAATA
>JBDKUM010000002.1:0-2509 GCA_039679715.1 Phycisphaerales bacterium | reverse complement strand
AGACGCGCCAGCGGCTGCAGCGCCGCCCGCAGGGATGCGGAGCGGGCCCCGCCGCCTTTTAATCAAAATTTTTATATATAAAAGGAAACTGCCGATTTTCATTGAAAACTATTTCATAATCACTATCCTCAGGAGGAAATTATGATGGTATTGCACGGGTTACGCCGACTACATAAATTGCTGCGGGAAGCCAACCGAACAGTAACAATCTTTCCGTATAACGTAAGGCAAGTGAAATTTACTGTACTATTTTCAGCAATAGCTCTCCCTTATGAACTGTCACTTACTGCCAGAGGCGATAATTTTTTTCTTTTATACTATGTTAACGAAAAATACGAAGTCGATCCTGCAATCAAAAATATAGAGATTTATAAAGCCTTGGCTAATATGCTGAAGCTCAACGGCAGCAGCGATCATGTCTTAAAGCCTTTTCAGTTTTTGCTTGAATTAGACAAATATATGAAGCAGATTGAATATGTCATGCAAGAGCCTTCGCCAGCGCAGATACTGCAGGCAAGGCCGGATTTACCCGAAAGAGACCGGCCGTATTTCTGGCGTTGGCATCCTAATGAAAGTCAGGGAAAAGTCAGTAAGGAGAACATAGCTAAGGCCCGGCTGCTACTTGGCGAAAATGCCGCTCAACACAGTCTGCGGGCTAATGTCAGCAGTCAATGGACGGATGATTATAAAAAAGCACGTAAATGGAATATCATTTCATAAAAATGAGTACCTTCACTTTTATTAGACGGCGGTAGGTGATGACAGCATTTCACTTGCCGCCGTTCTTGGTTTGTCCCATCGGTTGTGGTGACCACAGAATAGCTTTACTACAACACAAAGTAAAGACTGAATAGTATCTCAGTCCTTACTCCTGCAGATTCCAAACCCTCACACTAAATAACGAGTAAAAGGTGATAACGAAAATCTTCAGCAACGGGAAAAATAATCAATTGGTTTATCATGCAGTCATTTTGGCTGCTGAAGATTTTCAAATCATCCTGCGTATCTACGCATGAAATGTGGTGAAAGGAAATCATAGGTAATCATTTGCCAACAAAGTGGGAAAATATTTCTTGACAGTACGTTGTATGAGGTATATAATTTGAACAAAATTCAATTAATGAGGTATTAATCACAAATGGCCCGACCACCACAAGATCCTCAAAATCGCATCAACGAAATTTTAGATGCCGCCGATCAGTTATTTTTCACCAAAGGTTACAAGGCAACAACCATCAGCGACATTGCCAAAAAAATTGGCGTGGCACAGGGAATGCTTTATTACTATTTTAAGTCAAAAGAAGAATTGCTGGAAACACTGTTAAAACGGCATGCTACTTCCCTTGTGTCAAAAATTGAAAATATAAATCTTCTTCCCAATACTCCATCAGAAAAAATAGCTCTAACGGTATCAGCCGCCTTACATAGTGCCAGTTATAGGGACGGCTTGCTGCTTAACATGCTGTATGATGATCAAATTCTGCCTATCAAGGAAAGACTATATCATCACCTTGAATTGGCACTATCTCCCTGGCTGATAAAATTTATAGAAGCCGGAATATCCACTCACGATTTTCATGTGCTTCATCTTCCGACAGCTGTGGATTATATTTTAGTTATTTTAGATTTTTTAGTTGAGGCACTTTATCAAAAAACCTCTGATGAAGTATTGTCTTTCCGTTTAAATATGGCAGAAACGCTCATTGAAAAAACATTGGGCTCACAGGAAAAAGCTATTCATATTACACTGCCTGAGCAGGCGAAAATATAATCATCGAAAAAATTCGCTATCCAAACCCATATTTGGATGAGCGGTTTTTTTCGGCAATTAATTGAATGAAATTCAATTAATTGCCGAATCTCACTCTCTAATAAAGCAACAAACTGTGAACTCATTTCACATTCAGTCGATTATTGGATACAAAGCAAAAGGAGGTGTAGTAATGCCCGTGTTCATCCATGGCATACTGATAGCATCTAGCCCCTCATTATCTTGGGAAGAAATAAATGAAATTGCCGGAGAACTGGTTCATATCTGGAAATGGTTCATACCGTACATACCTGAAAATGCAGGGGCAGAATTGATTCCATTTGCCACGGGCCTCGAATATGTGTTTACTTGTACCATACACTTTCTTTCCCATGTTCTGACCAAACTAGCAAAGGAGTAGAACAATCATGCAACTTGTAAGGCTATTTGATTACTTTAAGACCATCTCCAAAAAGAAACTGTTTTATACTGCGGCGGCAGCCGCCTTATGTTTTGCCGGTATTCTGGTCTGGAAAACGCACAGCCAGCCCGCCGCCACAGTCAAAGCCACCCCGCCGCTGGTACGCACTGCCATAGTCGGCGCTGCCGGAGAATCAGCGAACTATACCTATGCCGGGGAAGTGCGCGGCCGTTTTGAAAGCCAGCTTGCCTTTCAGGTGACCGGCAAAATCATCAAACGGAATGTGCAGCTCGGCAGTATTGTTAATGCCGGCGACGTATTATTCCAAATTGATCCCA
>JBDKUM010000001.1:0-21722 GCA_039679715.1 Phycisphaerales bacterium | reverse complement strand
ATCTACTACTATCGGCGCGGAAGAACAATGTGCCATTAGATATAGAAAAATCACTATGACCAGAATACGCAAATCCCGGATTTATATCCTTGATCATTACGGTACCAGCTTGCGTACCATCGCTTTTCCATAACTCATAACCATTTTCACTATTACGAGCTACGAAAAAGACTATGCCATTAAAAACTGTAAGGTTACCAATATTCGAACTCTCCAGCCCTGAATATATATCTTTTACTAAACAAGTTCCGCTTCGCGTGCCATCTGTTTTCCATAATTCACTGCCGTTTATGCCATCATTAGCAGAGAAAAACAGTACATCGTTGACTTTTGTCAAATTACCTACAGTTGCGCCGCTTACACCGGCATTTATATCCTTTAATAAAATAGGGGTATCCGCAAAGGCACCAAAGGGTATAGAAAATAAAATTGTAAACAATATTGGGGCAAAAAATCTTTTCTTCATTTCCGCGTCTCCATTAATAAGCGATGTAGTATAGCCACTAAACGGACAAATGTCAAGCAGAAAATATATATAATTTGATAAACTATAGAATTAAAATCTAGGTTGATTTTGCAAAAATTTAAGGTAATCTGCTATAAAACAGCATCAAGCAAGGTTTTATAAACTTAAAAGGAAAGTTAAGATGAATGGACGCCCAGCCTCAAAGGAACTTTTCATACTTATCATAGTTCTTATTATTTTATTCCTGCAAATTCAATCTCGTTATAATCTTAACTGTTTTAATCAACGGCTCGATACCCTCGAAAAAACCATTTTCAACAACCCCGGCCCAACCGCAAATATCACACCTGCAAAACCGCATATCACGGAAGACAACGAAGGCGATTGGCTAATCTGGGCAATGCCCGTCGAACCAAAAACTCTTAATCTCATTTCCGTCAATTCGGACATCTACGCACGATGGATAATGTTCCAGAATGTGTTTGAACCGCTGATGGAGTATGATTTTGATGAAGTAAAAATGAAGCCTGTACTCGCCAAAAGCTATGAATTTTCTTCCGATGGTCTGGAGATTACATTCATTCTTCGCGATGATATACATTTTTCTGACAGCCGCCCTATCACTGCTGACGATGTGGAGTTTACATACAAAACAATTATTAATCCCAAAATTGACGCCGCTGATTTAGCACAGCTCTTTATCGAAGTTAAAGATGTGGTAAAAATTGATGACAAGACCGTCAAATTTCTATTTCACCGGCCATATTTTAAAGCACTCGAAATCGCCTCTTTCTGGGTTATCGGTGTTTATCCCAAACACATTTACGAATTCAAAGACCCTGAAGAATTCAACAGGCGAATATCAAATCCCATCGGCAGTGGCCCCTATATATTCGAATCATGGGAATCGGGCGAGAAAGTCACTTTCCGCAGAAATGAAAATTATTGGGGCAAATTGCCGAAAATCCAGAAACGTATTTACAAATTTATTATCAATGACCGCGCAAGAATTCAGGCTATTCGCAGCGGCGATGTCGATATGATGATTCCCGCACCGGAACAGTATGTTGATTTAATAAAAGACAAAAACGTTACCAATGAATTGAAATGTCTTGCATATTGGTCGCCGGGCACGCCCTTTTTCTTCATCGGTTGGAATGCGGAAAAACCATTTTTCTCCGACCGCAGAGTACGCCTCGCATTGACGCAGATGATAGACAGAAAATCTATGATCCAGCATCTGCTCAAAAACAGCGGCAAAGAAATTACCGGCCCATTCTATCTTTATGGCCCGGAAAACGATCCTAATATTCAGCCTTGGCCTTATGATCCGTTTGCCGCAGGTAAACTCCTCGATGAAGCAGGCTGGAAAGACACCAATGGCGACGGCATTCGCGACAAGGATGGAAAGCCGTTCAGATTCAAATTTTCATATTCCGCGGATTATATTTTGTATCAGAACATCGCGAATTTCGTGAAGGATTCAGCCGCGAAAGTGGGAATCGAAGTTATACCAGACCCTGTCGAATGGTCTGTACTTATTACAAGACTGCCCGATCATGAATTCGAATCTGTAATAATGGGTTGGGGCGGCGATATAATTCAGGATGAATACCAGCTTTTCCACTCTTCGCAAATCAAAAACAGAGGTTCAAATTATGTCAATTTCCAAAACGCCCAGGCTGATAAGCTGCTCGAAGAGATACGCCGAACTATAGGCGATGAAAAGCGTATTGAGTTAAGCCGAAAATTGCACAATCTTCTGCATTATGAACAGCCGTATACGTTTTTGTTTACAAGGCCGACATATCGCATTGTAGCACCCAGGTTTGAAAATGTGATTGTGCACAAACTCGGCCTTAACGAAAGAGAATGGTTTGTGCCGAAAGATAAGCAGAAGTATAAATAGTTTTGGATATAGTGCATTCACCATTGATATTTTCGGATTTTACGGTACTATTATTTTCTTTTTGGGATGAAATATGAATAACAGGTCTGGGGTATTTACATTTTTACTTTTCGTGCTCCTATTCGGCATGATAGGTTTACAGATATTGTCTATGATTCAATCTGACAGACTGTATGAAAGATTGAACCGCGTGAATGATGCCATTTCAAGCAGAGGCGCATTTACATCATCAGGCATATCAAATAAAACCGAAGAAAATAAATATCCCGGCGATGAAGGTGATTGGCTCGTATGGGCAATGAACGGCGAAATACGAACACTCAATCTTTTGTCTGTCGATTCCGACATAGACACAAGAGATATTGTTTACAGCAATATCATTGAAAGTTTGTTTACACAAGACCTTGAATCAGACAAGGTAAAGTTAAAACCAAAGCTTGCTGAAAAAATGGATATTTCTAAAGATGGGTTGGAGATAACCATCACCCTCAAGGACAACATTCACTTTTCCGATGGAACACCTGTAACTGCCGACGATGTTATATTCACATACGAAACCATTATGAATCCGAAAATTGACTGCGCCGATCTTCGCAGTTATTTGCATAATATAAAAAGTCTTGAAAAGATCGATCAGCATACCGTAAAGTTCGTTCTAGCTGAACAATTTTGGCAGACCATACAAACAGTTGGTGAATTTTACGTTTTTCCAAAACATATATATCAATTCACAGACCCTAATGAATTTAATAAACGCGTTAGCAACCCGGTCGGAAGCGGCCCGTACGTTTTTGAAAGATGGGAACCGGGACAGCAGGTGGTGCTGAAACGCAATGAAAATTACTGGGACAAAAAGCCCAATCTCAGAAAAATTGTTTTCAAATTCATAACAAACGCCACAGCCGCTCTTCAGGCATTAAGGTCGCATGATGTGGATATATTTCAGCCCGGCTCAGAACAGGTTACCGATATGCCGAAAAATCCGCAATTCGCAAAAGAGTTTTCGACAATAATTTATTGGGATCCCACCTTTGGTTTTTGGTATTACGGCTGGAATGAACAAAGACCTTTCTTTAAAGATAAAAAAGTCCGCCTGGCTATGACATACATGACAGACCGCCAGGAAATGGTTGACCAGTTGACAAAAGGAAAAGGCGCTGTCGTTTCAGGCCCATTTTATATTTATGGCCGCCAAAACGATCCAAATATCAAGCCTTGGCCGTATGATTTGAAAAAGGCTGCCCAGTTGCTCGATGAAGCCGGCTGGATTGACCATGATGGCGATGGCATACGCGACAAAGATGGCGTGCCTTTCAGATTCAAGCATACGTACCCTGCCGGTATTTCAACTTACGAACAGGCCACTAGGCTGCTCAAAGACACCGCCTCCAAACTCGGCATCGATGTCATTCCTAACCCCACTGAAGGTTCCATCATTATGGCAAACATAAACGATAGGAAATTCGATTCTGTCGAAAGTGCATGGGGCGGCGTTATCGAGTCTGACCCTTACCAGTTATTCCATTCATCGCAAATTCAGGATCGAGGCAATAATTACGTTTCCTTTAGCAATCCGCAAGTAGATAAATTAATCGAACAGGCCAGGCGTGAGCTTAATGAAGAAAAAAGATATGCCATGTATCACCAGATTCACAGGCTTCTGCACGAAGAACAGCCTTATACTTTTCTTATGACTCGGCCGAGATATTATTTTATCGACAAGCGTTTTGAAAATGTAAAGATTTATAAGCTCGGCATTGACCCGCTTGAATGGTATGTTCCGAAAGAGAAACAAAAATATAAGTAACCGTATACAGGTTAAGGTTGTAATGCTCGTACGTAGTACGTCAAACGAGAACCGAAACGAGTATCGCAACCGCAACCGAAAAACGAAAATATGATAACCTATATAATAAGAAGAATTTTATTAATGATACCGACCATCATCGGCATAACGATTATGGTCTTTGCGATAAGTCGCGCTGCGCCCGGCGACCCGGTCAGTCTTGGCATGGGCCCCGGCGGCCAGATGGATGCCCAGCGTGCCGCAGATGTGCAAAAAGCACGAAGGGCTTTATACGGCCTTGATAAGCCCATACATATTCAATATCTCACCTGGCTCAAACGCGTCGCAAAACTCGATTTCGGCGATTCTATCAAACATCATCAACCTGTGATAAATCTCATCGCAAAGCGTTTACCCGTTACTATTACTTTGAATGTGATTTCAATCATCATCATTTATTCGATTTCTATTCCGCTTGGGATTTTTACCGCTGTCCGGCAGGGAAAATTTTCAGATAAGGCAAGCTCGATAATTTTATTCATGCTCTGGTCGCTGCCAAGTATGTGGGTCGGCCAGATGCTCATCGGTTATTTTTGCGGGCCCACTTTCAAAAATTGGTTTCCGCCAGCCGGTCTAAGCAGTAATTTCGCCGATTCGCTGCCGTTTTTCCCATGGCTTGCCGACAGACTCTGGCATTTGACACTGCCCGTAATCTGCATGAGCTATGGCGGTTTCGCATATCTTGCTAAACAGGTTCGCGCCGGAATGCTCGATAACCTGCGAAGCGATTATATCCGTACCGCACGCGCCAAAGGACTTGGCAACTGGACAGTTGTTTTCCGACATGCCTTTCGCAACAGCATATTGCCTGTGATTACAATCATGGCGACATTGCTCCCTGCGATGATCGGCGGCTCGGTTATTATAGAAAGTATTTTCAGTATACCGGGAATGGGAAGGCTCGCCTTTGAGGCAATCAGTACCCGCGACTATAACGTCGTAATGGCTGTCGCCACAATCGCAGGTTTTCTCGACCTTATCGGCCTTCTGTTGGCGGATATCGCCTACGCTATCGCCGACCCGCGTATCAGTTTTGAAAAAATGGATTAGTATTTAATGCGTTCGCCCAAGGCGATTCCAAAGTTTTGGATTTTAAGTTTTAAATTTTAAACTTCATTTTATGAGTAATATTAAAAATACACAACATAACGATTGGGGCACCTCATACGGCCAGCTTGTTTGGCAGCAGTTCAACAAGAACAAAGCCAACCTTGTTTGTATGTGGTTCATAATCACCCTTTTTACAATCGCGGTTTTAGCACCGTTCATTGCAAATGATAAACCGTTTGCGATTAGAATCGACGGCCAATTGCGTTTCCCGATTTTTTCAACCCTGACAGCTAACGACTATAGTGTATTTCTCGCTGCGATAATTACGGTAATTATGGTTTTGCTGGTAAAACGCAACGGCAGGAAAGTTGACCCATTTATGCGAGGCTCGATTTTCATGCACCAGGTTTTTGTCTGCGTTTTTATATTGGCCATGGGCATCGCACTATTGCAAACGTTCATCCCCCGCAAACTCGATGCCACCGATTACAAAACAATGCTCGCCTCCGGTAAAGCCACAAACGCCGTATTCCCAATTGTCCCCTACGGCTACGCCCGAACAGATATAAGATTAAGTCAGACTCCGCCCACAAAAGATCATTGGCTCGGCACTGACGATGTCGGCTCGGATGTTCTGTGCAGGCTCATTCACGGCACGCGCGTCTCGCTCTCGGTTGGATTTGTCGCGGTCGGAATTTCGAGTGTAATTGGAATTATTTTCGGTGCCGTCATGGGCTATTTCGGCGGCAAGATTGATTTTCTGGGAATGCGTCTGCTTGAAATCATGATGTCGGTTCCTACATTCTTTTTGATTATTACTATCGTCGCGTTCTTCCCGCGAAGTCTTTTCAATATCATGGTTATCATCGGAATTACAAGCTGGACAGGCGATGCAAGATTTGTCCGCGCGGAATTTTTCAAATTACGTAATCAGGATTTCGTCCAGGCCGCCATTTCGCTTGGCCTGCCTCTGCGAAGCATTCTTTTCAGACACATGCTCCCAAACGGTATCGCTCCGGTACTTGTCAATCTTACATTCGGTATCGCAGGCGCGATTTTCATCGAATCGGCATTAAGCTTTTTGGGTTTCGGCGTTGCTCCGCCCACACCAAGCTGGGGGCAGATGTTAAGCACAGGCGTTAGTACTTCCGGCCAGTTCCTATGGTGGCTCACGTTATTCCCCGGCCTGGCGATTTTCTTTACTGTTACAGCTTATAACCTCCTCGGCGAAGGTCTGCGTGATGCGATCGATCCCAAGTTGAGAAAGGCAGTATGACCAATAACGGCGAAATAATTTTATCTGTCCAAAATCTTTCAACATGGTTTGAAACCGAACTCGGAACTGCCAAATCCGTGCAGAACGTTTCCTATGATATTGAAAGAGGCAAAACACTCGCTCTTGTCGGCGAAAGCGGCTGCGGCAAAAGTGTAAGCGCTCTTTCAATAATGAGGCTCATCCCTTCTCCGCCGGGAAGAATCGTAACCGGCAAAATTCTCTTCAACGGCGAAAACATCCTCGATTATTCCGAAAAGCAGATGCGAAAGATCCGCGGCAATAAAATCGGAATGATTTTCCAGGAACCGATGACCAGCCTTAACCCTGTTTATACAATCGGCCAGCAGATAACTGAAGTAATTACATTGCATCAAAATAAAACAGACCAGCAGGCATGGTCTCTTGCTGAGGAAATGCTCGCCAAAGTTCACATACCAGAACCCGCACGCAGGCTCAACGATTATCCGCACCAGCTTTCAGGCGGCATGCGTCAGCGTGTCATGATTGCCATGGCGATTTCATGCAAACCCGCTCTGCTCATCGCCGATGAACCCACGACCGCCCTGGATGTTACAATACAGGCGCAGATTCTCGATTTGCTCGATGAACTCGGCCAAACTGAAAATATGAGTATTCTCCTGATTACGCATGACCTTGGCGTTGTCGCACAGAGAAGCGATTATGTCGCGGTAATGTACGCTTCGAGAATTGTTGAAAAATGCTCATGCAAGGAGCTTTTTAATAATCCTCTGCATCCGTACACGCAGGGACTTTTAAGATCTTTGCCGCAGTTGGGTGCCAATCAGAAAAGACTAAACACAATTGCAGGCAATGTTCCTGAACCGATGAATTTTCCGACTGGCTGTAAATTTCATCCTCGCTGCCCTGTCGGTGGTAATGATAAACGATGCCAGACAGTCGAGCCGGAGTTAAAGGAAGTTTCCCCCGGCCATTTTGTCGCTTGCTGGTATGCACCGGGTTATGAAAAAACAAATAACGTTTAGCCGTCGTCGGTACGACGATGTTAAAAAAATATGAATGCAAATAATAATATCTTACAAGTTGAAAACCTAAAGACATGGTTTCCCATAAAGAAAGGTCTTCTGCGAAGAACCGCCGGTTATGTCCGCGCTGTTGACGATGTCAGCTTTGAAATTCCAGCCGGCAGCACATTCGGCCTTGTAGGCGAAAGCGGCAGCGGTAAAACTACTACCGCCCGAACAATCGCAAGGCTGATCCCCGCCACAAGCGGAAAAGTGATTTTCGAAGAAAAAAGCATCTTAAATCTGCACCAGTCCAAGCTTCGCAATATCCGCAAAGATATTTCGTATGTTTTTCAGGACCCATATAGTTCCTTAAATCCGAGAATGACTGTCGGCTCGATTTTGGCCGAGCCTTTGCGTGTTCATAAAATCGCCAAAGGTTCTGAACTGATAGACAGAATAACCTCCCTTCTAAAGAAAGTCGGATTGCAGCCCAGTCACATCAACCGTTATCCGCACGAATTCTCCGGCGGCCAAAGGCAAAGAATCGGTATCGCACGCGCACTTGCCCTTGAGCCAAAACTGGTTATCTGTGATGAGCCTGTAAGTGCGTTGGATGTTTCCATTCAATCTCAGATTTTGAACCTTCTCAAGGATTTACAGGAGCAGTTTAACCTCACGTATCTTTTCATTGCGCATGATTTGTCGGTCGTTGAATTTATCAGCGATAAAGTCGCTGTAATGTACATGGGTAAAATTGTCGAAATCGCACCGTCAGCAATTTTGTACGAAAAACCATTGCACCCATATACCAAATTACTGCTTAGCGCGATTCCTCGTCCTATACCGGAGCGCATTAAAACCACTAGTCAGCATATTCTTGGCGGTAAAGACTATCCCGACGGCTGCCCGTTTTTGGGACGCTGCCCTATAGCCGACGGCTTTTGCTGTAAGCATATCCCTGAATTACGCCAAGTTGAGCCGGGCCATAGTGTTGCGTGCCTGAAAGTTAAATGATTTTTTGAATAATCTCGACTTTTCAAACCAAATTGTTATAATATATTAGCTTCGGTCAGCAGACCGAATCCTTAATTTTGATTTTTAGATTTTAATATTTATCGTATGACCGATTGCAATATTACAAAAATAACGAAAATTGAAAATGTAACGACAATTTCGTTTAATGTCGCCAGCCTTACCTCAGGCGCAGATATGGATACTGTTACCAAGCAGATTTCAGACCTTATTACCAGTCAAAAACCGAAAAATTTGATTGTCGATTTCACAGGCGTAAAATTCTTTTCATCTCAAACTCTCGGCATTCTTATCGATGCCAGAAAAAAAATGTCAGCCTTGAAAGCAAAAATGGTTATCAGCGGAATCAATCCGCAGCTTCATAGAGTTTTTAAGATTACGAACCTTGATAAATTGTTCAGTTTCTACCCGGATGTGCAAACCGCCGTCAGTGATTTGGAAAATAAATAATCGCTGAATCATGTTTGCATTTTTTTAGTATCAGAGCCGCTACCGCTGAAGCACAGCGGAAGCCCTCGGGTTTTTTAGGATTTTTGCAGCTCGAAAGCAAAAATCAGAGAGGGTAAGCGAGCGGGCAGTTTTTTATATATAATTAAGGAGACCATATGGAAATGTTAAAGCAATTCTCAATTTTCATGGTAAACAAGCCCGGCATATTGTCTCGTATTCTTGACGAATTCGCAAAAGCAAAAGTCAACATTAACGCCCTTACTGTTATGGATTCAGTTGAGCATGGCGTTTTGCGTGTTGTACCAGAAAATCCTGACAAGATGCGGAATGTTTTAAATCAAACCAACATTCAATTTAATGAAACTGAAGTTCTCTGTGTAACATTACCCAATCAGCCAGGCGCATTTGCGTCTGTAACTGATAAACTCGCAAAAGCGCATATTAATATTGCGTATGCCTATGTAACCAGCGGCGCTAAAGGCGGCAAAACTACAGCCGTTCTCAAAGTCGCCGATGTAAAAAAAGCGATGAAAATTCTCAATCCAGGCCCGCTTCTCCCAGGCGAACGAAAATTTGCCGAGCGCCGTTCAATCTCCTCGCGCAAAGGATAAACTAAGCCGGAATATATGGGGGACTGGCTCATTAAATTATCGGTCACAAAGTGAACGAAAATTTATATGTGCCTGTACCCTTAGTAAATTTTTTTTAATTATTTCTTGACAAACATCCGATAGATGTATATGTATTTTCTTTTTCGTTAATTTAAACAATGGAATTTATTATGTTCGAGTCAAAGACAACAAGGCAAAATCATCTTACAAGCCATAAAATGGCCGTGAAGATGGTCTGCGGTTTTGTCGGTCAGCCCATTTTTAAGGAGATTTATCCCTAAAAGACTTTGAACATATTATTGCGTTTTCTAAAAGCCTTGCAGGGAAATAAAACTTGCAAGGCTTTTTTGTTTTATGAATTTCAACTTGAAAGGTTGTAATTATGACCAAAAAGCCCGGCAGACTGTTATTCTTGAGAAAAAATAAAATATATTTAAAGGGAGATTTAAATGGAGAATTTAAAATTAATTGCTCCCGCTGTCGAATTGAAATTGGAATTTCTTGAAATGTTAGAGGAATTTAAAAATGACGGAGCGGGCATAATAAACGGAATAGGAAGTATCGATCAAAATGATTTTGATAATTCGGTAATTCTTGCCCAAAGACATTCGTTGGGAATTGATCTGCCCAAAGAATGGGTCCCCGCCAGCACGTACTGGCTCATAAATGAGCAGTATAAATTATTGGGAACCTGTAACTTGAGACATCATTTAAACGGTTACCTTGAAATAATTGGCGGTCATGTTGGATATTCTATCCGCCCTTCGCAACGAAGAAAAGGTTATGCGACAAAAATGCTTTCGCTCGTAATTGAAAAAGCAAAAGCAATGAATATCCATGGTCTCTTGATAGTTTGTGATGATGCGAATATCGCTTCCGCGAAAGTTATTGAAAAAAACGGCGGATTTCTGATAAACAAACTGTTGAGCAGAGAAGACTTCAGATTCAAAAGAAGATATTGGATTGATTTGATTTAACGATGATAACGTGAAAAGATTAATTGCGGTGGCAAAAAATGAGCTTGATAACTTTTATATTCTTGAATAGTCTTAAAGGCTTAAGGGATTCGGATGAAAAATCCGGTTCCAAAAAGCCGCCGCAGAATCTAAATTAAAAAAAATTGCCCAAAAAATAGCAAAAGATCTTTTACGAATAGGAGACGCAAATGACAATAAAAATAACGCCAATGAACATTAGCGATTATGATCAGATATACTCACTATGGAAAAATACACAAGGTATGGGCCTGCACGATGACGTTGATTCGAAAAAAGGAATAGCACGCTTCCTTCGCCATAATCCCGGCTTGAATTTCGTCGCCAAAGACGCAGGCAAAGTGGTCGCAACGTTATTATGCAGCTATGACGGTCGTAGAGGCCATTTATTGCATTTAGCCGTTGATAAATCATATAGAAAACAAGGTATTGCGAAAAAGCTGGTTTATAAAGTTTTAAACAGATTAAAAAAAATCAAAGTGCATACCTGTACCTTATTCGCATTAAGCAAAAACCGTAAAGGCAGAGATTTCTGGAAACATACAGGCTGGAAAGAACGGCCCGATGTTATTATGTTTTCCAAAAGTATTTAATCATGGTACAATTTGCGAATAATTTTCGGAGAACTTATGAAAAAACTTGCTGTATCTTTGTTATTCGTTTTTATTTCTTTGATATTTGCGCAGGCACAAAATTCTGCGTCCCAGCAGCTCTACAAATTATTTGACGATCAATTTGAATTCAGCCTTCATGAAAATCCGCTTTTCGCGACATCTTTTGGCGATCATCGTTTTGATGACAAACTGTCGCAGCAATCGATTCAAGACATTAACCGCAGAAATAATCAAACAAAAGAATTTCTTCAAAGACTCAACAAAATAGATAGCTCGCAGCTTGCCGAAAAAGACAAACTGAACTACGATCTTTTCAAACACCAATTGGAAAACGCCTTAGCGTGGAACAACCTCAAATCATATCTTATGCCTATAAGCCAAATGGGCGGCTTTTACACCGACTTCGCACAATTTTCGCAGGAGTTGCCTTTCAACACAGTCAAGGATTACGAAAATTATATCACCAGGCTCAAAGCCTATAAAACATACGCCCGGCAGCATATTGATTTAATGAAAATCGGCATACAGGAATCAATGGTTCCGCCGAAAGTAATTCTTGAGCCGATTCCAAAAACAATTGAATCCCTGCTCACCGAAGATATCAATGAAACTGAACTTTATAAGCCCTTTAAAAACATGCCTTCGTATTTTACCGATGCGCAGATAAAAAAACTTCGCGCCGATGGCATAACTGCGATTCAGCAAACGCGCGAAGTTAATAAACAGGTTCTTGAATTTATAAAAAATGAATATATCCCCGCCGGCAAAGACAGCATTTCAGTTTACGCCCTGCCCAACGGCAAAGAATATTATAAGCAATGTATTCGTGACTATACAACACTCGAACTAAGCCCGGAAGATATTTTTGAAGTCGGGCAGGATGAAGTAAAACGCATTCGCACGGAAATGCTCAAGCTGATAGAAAATACTTCGTACAAAGGAGATTTGCCTGCATTCAAAAAATTTATTCAGACTGATAAGCGTTTCCGCCCTGCCGATGCCGAAGAAATGCTCAAACAAACCGCATTTATTATGAAACAGACCGATGGCGTGCTGCCCAAATTTTTCAGCCTTCTGCCGCGAATGCCTGTCGGCATAAAAGAGGTTCCAGGCTATTTGCAAAAGACCGCACCCCTTGCATATTACAACGGCCCGTCATTCGACGGCACCCGAGCAGGCTATTATTATATAAACACCTACGATGCTAATAACAGATCCCTCTACAATCTCGCCGCCACGACCTTGCACGAAACCAACCCCGGCCATCATCTGCAAATCGCGTTAGCGATGGAAATTAATGACGTTCCCGTTTTCAGAAAATTCGCGAGCTACTCCGCCTACACCGAAGGCTGGGCATTGTATGCTGAAAAACTTGGCGATGAAATGGAAATGTATAAAGATGAATATAGTCAATTCGGCAAACTCGACAACGAAATGTGGCGTTCGTGCAGACTTGTTGTCGATACCGGCATTCATCACTTCGGCTGGTCGCGCCAAAAAGCAATCGATTATATGCTCGAAAATACTTCTCTCGACAAAGCAAATATTATCGTCGAAGTAGACAGGTACATCGCATGGCCAGGCCAGGCATTAAGTTATAAAATTGGTGAATTGAAAATTCTTGAACTGCGAAAAAAAGCACAGAAAAAATTGAAGGCTAAGTTTGACATCCGCGAGTTTCATAACGTCATTTTACAAAACGGCTCATTACCTCTCGATATTTTGCAGCAAAAAGTCGACCAATGGCTAACATCAAAAAAATAGCAAGAGCTTTAGCGTTTACTAAACACTATACCCTCTACGCTAAACGCTATATTTATTCCACCGTCACGCTCTTCGCCAAATTCCTCGGCTTATCAACATCATGGCCGCGAAGAACTGCCGCATGATAAGCAAGAATCTGCAAAGGTACAACCGTAACCATCGGCTGCAATTCTTCCGGCACTTCCGGAATCGGAATCAGAAAATCAGCATATTGTTTAATATTTTCATCGCCCTGATTTGCAACCACAATCGTTCTGCCGCCGCGGGCACGGACTTCTTCGATATTGCCAATAATTTTTTCATATTGAGAACATCTCGTCGCGATGAAAACCGCCGGCATACCATCGTTTATCAATGCGATTGGGCCATGCTTCATTTCCGCAGCGGGCAGCCCTTCCGCGTGAATATAACTAATCTCTTTTAGTTTCAGCGCACCTTCCAAAGCAACCGGGTAATTAAACCCTCGGCCTAAAAACAGCCAGTTCTCTCGTTCACACGTTGCTTCGGCAATTTTCTTAATATGTTCCGAAAGCGAAAGTACCTGTTCGATTTTCGCCGGTATTTTTGCAAGCTCTTCGATATAAAATCTCGATTGTTCGCTGCTCAGGTGTCTGCGTCTGCCAAGCTCAATCGCCAGCATCGCAAGAACCGCAACCTGTGCCGTAAACGCCTTCGTGCTCGCGACACCGATTTCAGGCCCCACTCTCAAATAAACGCCCGCGTCTGTCGTTCGTGCGATTGTCGAACCCACTACATTGACAATGCCCAGCGTTGCCGCGCCGCGTTCTTTCGCCTGTTCGACTGCCGCAAGTGTATCAGCCGTTTCGCCCGACTGGCTTATCGCAATGACAATCGTATCATCTTCTATAATTGGATTGCGATATCTGAACTCGCTTGCGTATTGTGTTTCAGCGTTGATACGCGCAAGCTGCTCGATCAAAAATTCTCCGATCAAACCCGCATGCCATGCCGTACCGCACGCGTTGATGATTATTCTCTTAGCCCGTGTAATTTCGCGCCAATATTTGCTTATACCGCCGAGAATCACTCTGCCATCGCGCAAATCTAAACGTCCGCCAAGACATGTCCCCAACGATTTCGGCTGTTCGCAGATTTCCTTGAGCATGTAATGCTGAAAACCGTCAAGCTCAATCGCATCGAGAGAAAATTCAAGCTGCTTTAATTCTTTATGTATTTCAACATTATCAATTGTCTTGGTATGAAAACCCTTTGGCGTAATCGTTACCATCTCATTGTCAGCAAGATAAATTACCTGCGTCGTATGCTGAACGATTGCAGACGCATCGGAAGCTATGATATATTCATTTTTCCCAAGCCCCAAAATCAACGGGCTGCCCTTTTTCGCTCCAATCAGCATATCAGGATAATCGGTGCAAACTATCGCAAGCCCGTAAGTGCCGACCAGTTCGTTAAGTGCATGCTGAACCGACCATTCGAATCGGTTTTGGCCGTCTTTCGGACAATCCTGACTATCTGTATTGGCGTATAAATAGCCGATTAGGTTTGCAATGACTTCTGTATCGGTTTCGCTTTTAAATTCACAGCCTTTGCCGATTAAAAAAGTCTTTAAAGCAGTATAATTTTCGATAATTCCATTATGAGCGACAGCGATTCTGCCGGTATAATCCAGATGTGGATGTGCGTTTACCGTATTTGGCTCACCGTGCGTAGCCCAGCGGGTATGGCCGATACCCAGCACTTCCTGACTGTTTGGTGCCGATAACATCGATTCCAGAACGCTTATTCTGCCGCTG
This sequence comes from Phycisphaerales bacterium, assembly GCA_039679715.1. Classification (GTDB taxonomy): domain Bacteria; phylum Planctomycetota; class Phycisphaerae; order Sedimentisphaerales; family UBA12454; genus UBA12454. Next base: position 6,948 of record JBDKUM010000001.1, on the reverse strand, counting down.
GATTTGGTAACTTTGATGGTATGATCGTTGATCAGTCCCACGCCTGAAGAATCATAACCTCTATATTCTAAACGTTTTAAGCCTTCAATCAAAATCGGCTGAGCAGGTTTATTGCCCAGGTACGCTACTATTCCGCACATAGTGGTTTTGCCTTAAAATCAATTAGGTTTGAAACATTATAGCTATTAAGATTATAATGTAAATAATGAAAGTCTTTGTTGCAAATCCGGTTTAAATATTGTATTATCGCAAATCTTAATTCTAAAATTTTACATTTTAAATTTTGAATTTTAAATTTCGTTATACGGGGTGTAGCTCAGCTTGGCTAGAGCGTCTGGTTTGGGACCAGAAGGCCGTAGGTTCGAATCCTATCACCCCGACTGCCTTATAGGCAGGTAAACTCCTGTATACCTCAAACGCGTAACTATCTGGTCTCCTGATAATCTGATGCCCTGCTTCCTGATTTTCTGATCACCTGATTTCCTAAAGATTGTGTTTATTCGCGTTCATTCGCGGTTAAATTAAATCCGTGTTCATCTGTGCTATACAGCCTTAGGCAGCTCATCCCACCGGGTAGTATAATGTTTTGTAAGTCTTTTAAATTTTACCTGCCACGGCTGCTGCAATCCTTCAGCCGCCCACCGGATTGGGATATTCATTTTATTGTTGATGCTATCAATTGCATTCATCAGTCTTTTGCTTTTTTCTCTATCTTCGCAATCGAATAAATTCCCTTGAACGTGTCCTTGCTCAACAAGGTCGTACAAAACAACTCCGCACCTTTTAAATTCGCAATCTTTGCGATATATTTTCTCTATACATAATTGAGACGCTCTTATCAGTTCTGATGAATCACTTGTTGAAACATTGAACTTTATAGTTTTGGAATTAAAATAACTATTTTTTATGAATCTGCTTGTTTCCGCATAAATTGTCATTATCCCTGCGGCCAACTTTTGTTCTCTTAATTTTTCGCTTGCTCTTGCTGTGTAATTAGCGGCCGCTTCTTTTAACTGCTCAAGATTTTTTATTGGTTCGCCAAACATACGTGATACAGAAATTGATTTTTTCGAAGGCGGGTTTTGTTCCAGTTCATAACAGCAATTACCTTTTAATTCGCAAACTATCCTGGCGAAAACAACCCCGAATTTATCTCTTATTGTTTCAACATCTGCCTTACTTAAATCCAAAGCTGTATTTATTCCCAAGCCTTTTAATTTCGCAGCCGTTCGCCAACCTACCCCCCATATTTTTTCTACCGGCACTTGCCCCAGTGCCCTATCCAGGTAAGGCGAATCGGTAAGATCGAGAACACCTTGTGTTTTTTCAGAATGTTTTGCGATACGATTAGCGATTTTTGCTAAAGTTTTTGTATGTGATATCCCTACTGAAACCGGAATACCAGTCCATTGCATTACAGTCTCGCGGATTCTTCTTCCATAACTGCTTAAATTTTCATTAATTCCTGAAAGGTTAAGAAATGCCTCATCTATGGAATAAATTTCCATCTCTGGCGTAAACGTTGACAGGGTTTGCATGACCCTGTCGGACATATCGGCATAAAGCGTATAATTTGACGAAAAAATCTCTACATTGTGTTTCTTTAGGAAATTCTCTATTTCAAAAATTGCAGCTCCCATTTTTATTCCTAGTGCTTTAGCTTGATTTGAACGCGCGACAACAATCCCGTCGTTATTGGATAAAACCACAATCGGCTTATCTTTCAATTTCGGATTGAAAACTCGCTCACAGGAAGCGTAAAAATTATTACAATCGACAAGTGCGAAAATTTCATTCATAATTTATGAATTACGTTTGTTACAACGCCCCAAATTTCAAATTCCATATCCGCTTCAATTTCTTTTGCGGAATAATTCTTGTTTTCAGGTACCAGTGTTATTTTACCTTTTTTTATCCTGATTCTTTTTACCGAAAGTTCGCCATTAACAACCGCAATCACGACATTTTTATCTTGAGCCTCTAAACTGCGGTCTACAACAAGCAAATCATCATTATGAATACCTGCGCCAATCATTGAATCTCCGGTAATCTGTCATTTCGACCGGATTCTGCGAAGCTTTAGCGTAGCAGAAGAAGTGGAGAAATCGTTTAAAACAGTTTTTCCGCTTTTCCCAAGTATAAAAATTTTTAGAGATATCTTAAAACCATCATCATTATACATTTGGGTGACCATTTTGCAACTTTGAATGCCAGACATGTGATTGCCAGTGTTATTGTTTCTGACGTTTAGACGCTAAACGTGATTAATATGTATTTAAATCAGTTCCATCTGCCTAATCTGCGATTAACAGAATTTCATTATTAAAATACATTTTTCTTAGTGTCTGGTGCCTTAGTGGCTAAAAGGTTCATCTGTGCCATTATTGTTTACAGTTTGACTCTCTGTAAATTATCTAGTGTTTAGCCGCTTTCAGAAGGAAAGCGAGTATTTCACTTTGTCCGACCCGTCCTACATGTCCGATCTGTCCTACTGTCCCTAATAATCCATTTTGCGAAAAGCTTTTCTGTCTTCATTATTTTTCATCATAATATTTCCGCAACACTCTTTCAAACTCCTCCCAGTCTGTATTTTCGCAAAGCAATAATTCCCCGATTCTCAGGCTTTAGCCTGCCCCTGAATCTTCAGGAATTTTGTTCCTTGAAACAAAATTCAGAAGGGGTCAAGGAATTTTATTCCACATAAATAAAATTCTAAGGGGGTGGTTAAATTAAATCCGTGTTCATCCGTATGATCTGCGGTTAATAAAATATTCATTCTTCAATCTGCAATCTTCATAATAGCCATTTTTTTATTCAAAAGTCTTTACCTAAATGCGTCTGGAAAGTGAATAAAGACCTTGCCGCTGTTCAGGCCGCTTAGCGGTCAATTACTCCGTTTTCCCGAAAAAATATAAATATCACATCTAAGATTTTTACTTACTTTGTTTCTACTTCTTTATCTATTGTTTCATGAACTTCAACAAAAGCATCCATTGTCTTTCTTGTGAAACGCTCTAAAATATTACAAGCGACAAGTGAATCCATATTGGAATCGATTGCGAGTAACGCAGTGGTAGCTTGATAAATAGAAATAGCTGCACCCTGCCCAGGTTCATTAAGTCCCAAATAACTTGGCCCAATAAGTAATATATTTGGTTTGGTATGTGACAAACCAAGTTTAAATAACATTCCCTTTGGATTTGCATGTACATTATGACTGGCCATTTTATAAAAAGAACGCATATGATCCATTTTGATATGCTTTTCAATTTCTTTAAACGTTGGGTTTCTATTACCTGTTTCTGCTGCTGCCCAACCATAATTTCCATTAAAATCTTGTCCGTATCGTTCCAGCAGTTTGTCTCTCTTATCTTTCAAAATGTCAATTTCTTCTTGACTCATTGGTTCATACCCTAACCTTTCACAGTCATTCTGGTATAAAATGGCTGCTTTGTATGATTCGACCCATTGATGAAGAAGATACTTTTCCGCCGTTTCTTCTCCGAAATCTGCAATAAAGTGTAGTACTGATTGAATTTCGTAAAGACATCGCCATCGTGCGTGGGCTCCGTCTGGATATCCTTTTTTCAACAATGTCAAAATTTCAGAAGCTACTTGACAGGCCCTTGCGTGGAGCCTTGTCATGACTTCAATCATATGGCTTTTCTCCGGGATAGGATTTTCTCTTAATTCTTTATTAAAATCTTCACCTGTTTCAGACGCAATCACAATGGTTGTTTCAAGCAAATCTAAGGCTTTTGCCCATATTCCATAAATAGTTGATTCATATTCGTCAGTGATTGAATGTCTATCTTTTAACATCTTTTTGGCATTTTTAACTAATTTATCAGCAATCAATTCCCCTTCTTTTGAAATCAAATCAGGAATACATTCGCTTATTTTATCTATAAATGTTTGTGCAATTTTCTCAATATCTACTTCTGCATCTATGTCTACAAAAATGTTATGTAAATCGTCAGAACCTTTAGGAAGATATTCGGCGGGAAGCTGTGAATCTTCAAAAGAAATTGATAGATCTTGAATTCCTTTTTTAACAATGTCTTCTTTGAGCTTATTTTTTTGTTCTTGGGTTAATCTGATTCCTTTTTGTTCTAAACAATTTGTAATAGCAATTGTAGCTATCTGTTCATGGGTGATTTTTTCAGCAACGATTTTATCAAACATATCTTGCAAGATTTTCATTAAAATGATTCTCTCTTCTTTAAGAACATTGGTAAAGGTTGTAACCATTTAACAAATAATTTGGCTTCTAATGGCGGTAATAACTCTGCCAACGGTTCACTTGCTTTTTCATGGAGCGACACTTTAAGCCATCCTGATCCGCAATCCAATACCGACATACAGCCGATTGTAAATTTTGTCGGCCGAATCACAGGCTTACCAATATCCCTCTGAATTTCTTCCAATCCATTGTCCATAATTATAAACTATCTTTCTGACTTAGCTATGTCAAGAATTGCTTTGATTTTCTCTAGGGAAAGTTCCGGCCAAGAACAAATTACATCTTTAAGTTCGGGGTACTTATCTACATGGATTTGTCCGAGTAAATGTCCCAGTGAATCGGCTTTGTTTTCGTAAGTGATTTATTGACAGTTCTTTAGTTCGTCAGCCGGACCTGATTTTCTGATCACCTGATTTCCTAAAGATTGTGTTTATTCGTGTTCATTCGTGGTTAAATTAAATCCGTGTTTTTGGAAGGCATATTCTGTCTACTGTATTCTGTATTCTGAATTTCATTTCCGCGCAAGTTTTGCTTTCCTCTTTCCTCACATTTTCTAATTTTCACCATTGAATTAATACTTTTTTAACACTTTTTTCTGCCATTTCATAACTTTTTCCCACCTGTTTTTAAATCCGCGCAACTATACCCTATCCCCTGTACCCTATCCCCTAAATTTGAGTAGCATTTTATAAATACATATAGCATTTAAAAATACTATGTAGCATTTTGAAAATGTTACGAGGGTATTTTCCCTTGCGCAAATTTTCTTGCGCTCTTTTAAACCTAAAATCAAGCTGTCCCCCCCTATATAGCCCCATCTTGCGCAGTTTTTTACCTGTCATTCTGAATGGAGCGTAGCGAAGTGTTGGAGCAAAGCGGAAACCCCTGAGTTTTTAGGTTTTTTCTTCATGAAAGAAAAAACAGAGGGGGAAGAATCTCGTGTTTTTTACCGATAATTTTTTTTAAAAAAAATTTCCGCGCACTTTTTTTCATGCGCATTTATAAAAACCTGAAAAAAATAAAAACCTCACGATTGCTAAACTATATTCTTTAAATATTTTGATATCCCGCACGATGGACATTTATGCATCTCGATGAGCTTATTTAAATAAGCCTGAACAACGAGTATGAAAGTCGAATGACTCCACGTTAGCGGCGATACCGAAAGCGGTTCGTTCGTCAGCGGATCGACCTGTTCTGCCAAAACCCCGCTTGGCAGCGCCCTGCTTTGAACCCACTTTAACAAATCCATAGCCCTGCTCAAATCTTCCTCGTTTTTGCTTATAACCACATAATAATAAGCCAGCCAAAGTGTTGTAACGAACCACGGATTGCCCGGCACAGACGAACCCCCTTTAGCGAAATATGTATCATGTTTATATCGCGCGATTCCTCCGACTTTCGTTTTGCACCATAAAGTATCATAAACCTGCTGCATTGTGCTTTTCACTTTGTCATCCCCCGGCTCATACGCCCCAAACGCAAACGTACCAAAAACACTTGCATCTATTGTTTTATCGATTTCTATTGAACCGTCTTTATTGAAATTTATCATTTTGCAAAACCGCTTCTCATCTTTTAAATACATATACTCATCCATCGCTTTTCGCATCCTTTGTGCTCCCTCGCTGTACGCCCTGGCAAGCTCAACATCTCCAAAAGCACGCGTAAAGTTCGCTGCCGCCATAAGTCCGCCGTAAACCGCCGCCGTTGTAAACGTCAAAACTCCCCTGCGTTCCTCCCATAAGTCATAACTGGGCAAAGGCAAACCTGTATTCAAATCACGATAATTCATCATGAAATCCGCCGCGTTTTTTATCAGCGGCTTATAAAGCGGTTTAATAAATTCAATTTCATGAAAAATATTAAAATTCTCCCATAACGCCCACAAAACCAGCGCAGTTTCATCTTCCTGAATTGGCAGCTGCGTTTTATTATTCTTAACCCATGGCAGCCATGAACTTCCCAAAGAACCAATTGGCGTGTATTTATGCATGAAATATCCTTCTCGCTCAATTACACGCGCACAAAATTTATAAAACTTTCGGGTAATTTCAAAATATCCCGCCAGGTCAAGAGCATTTGCAGTAAGTGCCCCATCACGAGGCCACATATAACTATAAGTATCAGGATTGAACCCCTTAATTTCTGAATCGTTTGCGGCGATTATACTGCCGTTGTTATTTATCTGAGTTCGGCAAATCAAAAGACTTTTCTTGTACAGTGAGGCGATTTCGTCCGGCAAAAGCGAAAAATTCAGTTTTTCTTTATCAACCCAAAGCCGCCAATAATTTATCGTGCGTTTCAAAAACTCCTGCGGTTTTTTCTTTATGACCGCCCCATTTAAATCTCTTACCTCGTCCCAGTCAAGCCCTGCGCAAATCCAGTAAAAGCAGCTATCGTTTTCATTAGGATTAATAATCATTCGAATTTCTGCTGCTGAATCTACAGAACCTTGCGCAATCGGATTTTCGCTTAAAATACCATCTTGCGCATCCATCCATGTGCCAAACTCCCCTGCGATGTCTTTTTTACCTGTTGCATAGGAATCAAATCCGAATTTTTTGTTCGCAAAACAATTAATCAAAAACCATCGATTGCTTTTATAATGCAGCAAAGCATTGATTTCAGGCCTGTACAATGCGGTATCGCCAATCTCGCTTCCGAGGATATTGAAATCCTGGCAAAAGAATAGTCTAATTTCC